>NZ_LIIN01000043.1 GCF_001634385.1 Rathayibacter tanaceti
GACGGGGCGGGTGGTCGGCGCGCTCCCGCTCGCGGCCCTCGGGCTCGGCGCCCTGCTCGGGTTCGACGTCATCGGTGTCCTCCTCGGGACGGCCCCGGGTCTGGTCTGCCTCGGCGGCGGCGCAGGACTGATGGTCGCTGGGCATCTGTGGACGCGCCGGCTCGTGCGCGGCGCCACTCCCGGCGATCCCGCGCCCGGGCTCGCGCTCGATCTGCTCGCTGTCGCGCTCGCGGGCGGCGGCTCGATCGATTCCGCACGGAGCCGCGTGCTCGACGCGCTCGCCGAGTGCGGGCTCAGGGCGGACGAGCGGGTCCTCGCCGACGCGGATGTCGTCCTGTCGCTCTCGTCGGCCGCGGGGGTTCCCGCGGGGCGTCTCCTCCGCAGCGAAGCGGCTCTCACGCGGACACGTGCGGCGTCCGGCGCCCGAGAGCGGGCTGCGCGGCTCGGCGTCACCCTCATGCTGCCGCTGGGCGCATGCGTCCTGCCTGCATTCCTCCTGCTGGGGGTCGCTCCGATGGTCGTCTCGGTGCTCCTGACGACGTTCTCGGTGCCGAGGTGAGTGGTGGTGGCTCCTCCACAGCGGCCGGATCACGGAGTCGTCCACCGATCCGCTCGGTCCGGCTCCGGCCGAACTCGCACTCGGTGATCCTCGGAGGAGGGGGCACAGAGCAGGGGCGGAACGGAGTACGACGATGGGAATCGACAGGATGAACGGTGGCGGCCGCAGCACGGGCGGCGGAGACCTCGCGCGCGTCGAGAGCCGGCTCGACCGGGGAGGACCAGCGCGGGCGTGGACGGACAGGCTGTCCGAGGACGAGGGTTCGGCGACGGCGGAGTACGCGATCGCCACGATGGCCGCGGTCGGCTTCGCCGGACTGCTTGTGGTGATCCTCAAGGGAGACGAGGTGCGGGGAATCCTGACCGATCTCGTGACGCGCGCGCTCACGGCGGCGGGATGAGACCGCTGAGCCTCCTGCACGGACGGTCTGCGCAGGAGGAGGGGTCGGCCACCGCGGAGCTCGCGCTGGTCCTCCCGGCGGTCGTCGTGGTTCTGGCTCTGTGCCTGGGGTCGGTCGCCTCCGCGGCGCAGTACGTGCGACTGGTCGACGCAGCCGCCGATGGAGCCCGCTCGGCGTCGCGGGGCGACGACCCGCGTGCCCCCGTCGACCGGGTCCAGGGCGACGCTTCCGTGTCCACAGTGGAGCAGGAGGGGCTGGTCTGCGTGGAGGTCACCGCCGCGTTGCGGCCGATCCCGGCCGTCTCACTGCCCGTCGCCGTCCGGTCGTGTGCGCTGGGCGGTGGCGGCTGATGCGGGGGCGGCGGGTGCAGCCGAGGCCGCTGCAGCGGTGCTCGGAGGAGGCGGGCTCCGCCACCGTGGTCGCCGTCGGAGTGATCGCGGGCACCGTCCTCGTGACGGCGGCCGTGCTCGCCGGGTGCGTTGTCCTCGTCGGGCATCAACGGTCCATCGCGGCGGCGGACGCCTCGGCGCTCGCCGCCGCGGACGTCGCATCAGGGCTGCTCCCCGGAGAGCCCTGCGCGGCGGCGGGGCGGGTGGCGCGGGCAGGAGGAGCAACACTGAGCCGCTGTGAGCTCGAAGGAGGCGTCGCGAGCGTCGAGGTGACGGTCGCGGTGGGGCCGCTGCCCCTCGCCGCTCGATCGCGGGCCGGGCCGCCGGAGGGAGGACTCGGCTCGCCGCCGTGAGCGGCAGGGACGGCGGCGCGCAGGATCGAGCGACCGTGGTGGGGCGGGATCGACCGGTCAGTTCGAGCTGAGCCGCTGGTAGCGGTACGCCGCCGCCGTCGGCCGGGCACCCGCGCCCTCGTCGTGCTCGAGGCCGCCCGCGAGGAAGTAGATGTAGCGGGAGCTCGCGGGAGCCCGGGATCTCGAGGCGGGCAGCAGGTGCGGAATCCGCGCCGTAGATGCGGCGGAGGGTCTTGCCCTCCAACGGGCCATCGACGAGCTTCGCCGTGTAGGCCGGAGTAGTGGAAGCAGTGGTGGGGTGCGTCGTTGCCATGCGCTCATCATGCGCCGATCGGCGCCCTTCGTCACCCCGTCAGCCGCCCGTGCCACCCGACACGCGGAGTCAGCTGACCGCCTGTCCGCGATGCGCGGCGAGCGCGGCACGCCCGGAGTCAGTGTGTATGGTGTGCCTGTCGGGCGCCCCGACCGACTCGGACGCGTCGCCGCTCCCCTGATCCGGCCGCGCTCCGCCTCCCCACAGCAGGGGACCGTCGGACCACTGGTCGTCCGATCCGACAGCATCAATCGAGGAGAACTGTGTCCGGCACGAAGAAGCTGGTGATCGTCGAGTCGCCGGCGAAAGCCAAGACCATCGCCCAGTACCTGGGCGACGGGTACGAGGTGCTCGCCTCGGTCGGGCACATTCGCGACCTCATCGAGCCCAAGAACCTGCCTCCGGAGCTCAAGAAGGGTCCCCTGGGCAAGTTCTCAGTCGATGTCGACAACGGGTTCGAGCCCTACTACGTCGTCTCCGACCAGAAGAAGAAGACGGTCGCCGACCTCAAACGCGCTCTGAAGAACGCAGACGAGCTCTACCTCGCCACTGATGAGGACCGCGAGGGTGAGGCCATCGCATGGCACCTCCTCGAGGAGCTCAAGCCCAAGGTCCCCGTGCATCGGATGGTCTTCCACGAGATCACCAAGGACGCGATCCAGAAGGCGCGCGACAACACTCGCGATATCGACACCTCCCTCGTCGACGCGCAGGAGACCCGCCGGATCCTCGACCGCCTCTACGGCTATGAGATCTCCCCTGTGCTCTGGCGCAAGGTCGGGCCGGGCCTCTCTGCCGGTCGAGTTCAGTCCGCGGCCACACGTCTGGTGGTCGATCGCGAGCGCGAGCGCCTCGCGTTCGTGTCGGCGACCTACTGGGACCTCGCGACCGTGCTTGCACCCGAGTCGGACACTGCGGCGGGCTTCGACGCCCGCCTGGCGCGGCTCGACGGCAAGCGCATCGGAAGCGGGCGCGACTTCGACGACCGCGGTCGGCTCAAGGGTGACGTCACCGTCCTGGACGAGGCGTCTGCCGGGGCGCTCGCGGAGGCGCTGCGCGATCCGGCTACCACGGTCACCGTCTCAGCGCTCGAATCCAAGCCCTACTCGCGGCGTCCGGCTGCGCCGTTCACCACATCGACCCTGCAGCAGGAGGCCGCACGCAAGCTCCGCTTCTCGGCACGCCAGACCATGAGCGTCGCCCAGTCGCTCTACGAGAACGGCTTCATCACCTACATGAGGACCGATTCGCCTGGGCTCTCGCAGCAGGCACTCACTGCGGCGCGCACGCAGGCGGCCTCGCTCTACGGCGCCGCGACCGTTCCCGACAAGCCCCGCCTCTACTCCGGCAAGAACAAGAACGCGCAGGAGGCGCACGAGGCGATCAGGCCTGCCGGCGAGACCTTCCGCACGCCCGAGCAGCTCTCGGGTACGCTCCGCGGCAACGACCTGCGACTCTACGAGCTCATCTGGAAGCGCACCGTCGCCTCGCAGATGGCCGACGCCAAGGGCTCCACCGCCACCGTGACCCTGCTCGCGGAGCCGGCGGGTGACGTCGCCGAGACAGCCGAGTTCACTGCCTCCGGTACGGTCATCACCTTCCGCGGGTTCCTGCTCGCCTACGAGGAGGGCCGTGACGAGGAGCGCCATGGCGCCCGCGAGGAGAAGGACGCCAAACTGCCTCCGCTCGAGGTGGGCCAGAGCCTCGTCGTCGCCGACGTCGAGGCGAAGGGCCACGAGACCTCACCGCCCCCGCGGTACACGGAGGCCAGCCTCGTGAAGTCATTGGAAGAGCTGGGCATCGGGCGACCCTCGACCTACGCGTCGATCATCTCGACCATCGTCGACCGCGGTTACGTCACACCCCGCGGCACGGCACTCGTGCCGAACTGGATCGCGTTCTCGGTGGTGCGCCTGCTCGAGGACTTCTTCTCGGACCTGGTCGAGTACGACTTCACCGCCGAGATGGAAGGCGACCTCGACAAGATCGCCGGTGGCGAGGAGGACCGCGTCGACTGGCTCAACCGGTTCTACTTCGGCGGCGGCAGCCACCCGGGCCTTCGCCACGTGGTCGACAACCTCGGCGACATCGACGCCAAGAGCATCAACTCGCTCCGGATCACCGATGACATCACGCTGCGCATCGGCAAGTACGGCCCCTACCTCGAAGTCGCGCAGGAGGAGGGGCAGGAGACGCCCCGCCGGGTCAACCTGCCGTTGGAGCTGGCGCCGGACGAGCTCACCCCCGAGAAGGCGCAGGAGCTCATCGATGCTCCTGTGCAGACCGATCGGGTGCTCGGCAGCAACCCCGTCACCGGGAAGACCGTCGTCGTGAAGGACGGGCGCTTCGGCCCGTACGTCACCGAGGTCGACCCCGAGCCCGACACCGTCGCCGACCCCGCTACCGGCGAGGTCGTCGAGCCCGCTCCTGCCAAGCGGGGCGCGAAGAAGCCTGCGGTCGTGAAGCCGCGAACCTCCTCCCTCTTCAAGTCGATGGACGTCGCGTCGATCGACCTGGCCACGGCGCTGCGCCTGCTCGATCTGCCCCGCACCGTGGGCGAGGACCCGGAGAGCGGCGAGGCGATCACCGCGCAGAACGGGCGCTATGGTCCCTACATCAAGAAGGGGACCGACAGTCGGTCGCTGACCAGCGAGGACCAGATCTTCGAGGTCGATCTGCCGACAGCGCTCGAGATCTTCGCCCAGCCCAAGTACGGAGCTCGCCGTGCGTCGAGCGCCCTCAAGGAGTTCGACGCCGACCCCGTGAGCGGCAAGCCGATCCGGATCCGCGACGGACGCTTCGGTGCCTACGTGACCGACGGCGAGACGAACGTCACGATCTCGAAGGGTCTCACGATCGAGGAGATCGACTTCGACCAGGCCGTCCAGATGCTCGCCGACAAGCGAGCGAAGGGGCCGACGAAGAAGGCTCCCGCGAAGCGCGCACCGGCTAAGAAGCCTGCGGCCAAGACAGCGGCTGCCAAGACGCCGGCTGCTCAGGCCGGGCCGAAGACAGCTGCGGCGAAGACAGCTGCGGCGAAGACAGCCGCCGCGAAGAAGCCCGCCGCGAAGAAGCCCGCGGCGAAGACGGCCGCCAAGACCACGGCCGCGAAGGCGCCTGCTGCGCCGCGCAGGACCGCGGCGAGCCGCACCGCCTCGACCGAGACGACGGGCGCGACGGAGTCGTGACCGGGCTGTTCGTCACCCTCGAGGGCGGGGACGGCGCGGGCAAGACGACGCAGGCCGCCCTCCTCGAGGAGTGGCTGCGCTCGCGCGGCGAGACAGTGCTGCGCACGCGCGAGCCCGGCGGCACGGAGGTCGGCGTGCGGATCCGCGAGATCGTCCTGCACCACCGCGGCGACATCGACCCCCGGGCCGAGGCGCTGCTGTACGCGGCCGACCGCGCGCAGCACATCGGCACGCTGGTGCGACCGGCGATCGAGCGCGGCGAGATCGTCGTGCAGGACCGCTACATCGATTCCTCCGTCGCCTATCAGGGTGCCGGACGAGTGCTCGATGCCGCCGAGGTCCGGCGGCTCTCGGAGTGGGCGACCGGCGACCTCCGCCCCGACCTCACCGTGCTGCTCGACCTCGACCCGTCCGTCGCGCGCACCCGGCTCGACTCCTCGCGCACCCGCTTCGACCGACTCGAGTCCGAGAAGGCGGAGTTCCACGGTCGCGTCCGACACGCCTTCCTCGCGCTCGCAGCCGCGGACCCGGAGCGGTTCCTGGTGGTCGACGCGTCGCGTCCGGTCGCCGAGATCGCCGCGGAGGTGCGCGACCGGGTCGAGCACCTCCGCGAGCAGCGGTCCACTGTCAGTGCTCGCGGTTAGCCTGGTGGCATGACCGTCTGGAGCCAGCTCGTCGGGCAGGAGCACGCGATGGGCGCCCTGCAGGACGCCTCCACGCCGCGGGACGAGGGCGGCCGCGAGTCGACCTCGATGACGCACTCGTGGCTCATCACCGGTCCGCCGGGCTCCGGCCGATCGAACCTCGCCTACGCCTTCGCCTCGGCCCTTCTCTGCCGCCGAGGAGGCTGCGGAGAGTGCCCCGACTGCCGACAGGTCGCCGCCCGCTCGCACCCCGACCTGTCCGTCCTCTCGACCGAGCGCGTCATCATCTCCATCGACGAGGTGCGCAGGCTGGTGAGCAGCTCGCAGTATTCGCCCTCCGTCTCGCGCTACCGCGTGATGGTCATCGAGGACGCGGACCGGATGAGCGAACGCACGTCGAACGTGCTCCTCAAGGCGCTCGAAGAACCCCCGGAGCGCACGGTCTGGATCCTCTGCGCGCCCAGCGAGGCCGACCTCCTGCCGACGATCCGCTCGCGGGTGCGCTCGGTGCGGCTCCGAGTGCCGAGCGTCGACGACGTGGCGGGGCTGCTCCAACGCCGAGACGGTGTAGACGCCGAGACGGCCGAGCGCGCCGCCCGCCAGGCGCAGAGCCACATCGGGATGGCTCACCGGCTCGCGACCGACGAGAACGCGCGCGAGCGCCGGGAGGAGACGCTCCGCATCGCCCTGCGGCTGCGCGGAGTCTCGGACGCGGTCCTCGGAGCCGCGCGCCTCGTCGAGGTCGCGACCGAGGACGCCAAGGCGATCACCCTCGAGCGAGACGAGGCCGAGCGGCAGCAGGCGCTGCGCTCGCTCGGCGTCGAGCCGGGCGGCACCGTCCCGGCGCAGCTGCGCTCGCAGCTGCGCGCGCTCGAGGAGGACCAGAAGCGGCGTGCGACGCGCAGCCTCCGCGACGGCCTCGACCGCATCCTCGTCGATCTCCTCTCGCTCTACCGCGATGTGGTGCGCCTCCAGCTCAGAGCGCCCGGCGGTGTGATCAATGAGGAGGTCCGCCGCGAGATGAGCGCGCTCGCAGAGTCGACCCCGCCCGAGCGCACACTCGCTGTGCTCGACGCGGTCAGCACCGCGCGGCAGAGGATCGACGCCAATGTGTCTCCCGTGCTCGCCCTCGAGGCGCTGCTCGTCGTCGCTGCCCGCCGGCCGGTGGCCGCATGAGCCGCGCGCGCCGATCCTGGTCCGTCGCAGTCCTGGTGGCCGCTTCCGCCCTGCTGACGGCCTGCATCGCTCCCGGACCCACGGTCGACCGCACGTCCACTCCGGTTCCGCAGGCGGTCGACGCCGACCTCGCCCGCTACTACTCGCAGGTGCTCGTCTGGGACGACTGCGGAGACGATGCGCTCTGCGCCGATGCGACAGTACCGCTCGACTGGGACGATCCGGCCGGCGAGACCGCGGCCATCGCCCTCGTCCGCCGTCCCGCCACTCGGGGTCCCGCCCTGGGCTCCCTCCTGGTGAACCCCGGTGGCCCGGGAGCCTCGGGAGTCGACTTCATCAGGGACAGCGCCGACTACGCGGTCGACGCGCAACTGGCCGCGCAGTACGACATCGTCGGCTTCGACCCGCGCGGTGTCGGCGCCTCGACCTCCGTCTCGTGCCTCGACGCCGCCGGCCTGGACTCCTACCTCTACGACATCACACCGGGGGAGCGCGGCAGCGACGAGTGGATCGCCGCCCAGCGCAGCTCCGCCGCGGCCTTCGCCGCTGCCTGTGAGGAGCGCAGCGGCCCGCTCCTGTCCGAGGTCGGCACCGCGAGCGCCGCTCGCGACCTCGACGTGCTCCGCGCCGCGCTGGGCGACGAGAGTCTGCACTACCTCGGCTACTCTTACGGCACCTTCCTCGGCGCCACCTACGCGGGGCTGTTCCCCGAGCGGGTCGGCCGCCTCGTGCTCGACGGCGCCATCGATCCCTCCGCGACCTCGTTCGACGTCGTCCGTGAGCAGGCCGAAGGCTTCGAAAGCGCCCTGCGCGCCTACCTCGCCGACTGCCTGGGCTCCTCCGACTGTCCGTTCACGGGCTCGGTCGACGAGGCCATGGCGCAGCTGCGAGCGATGCTCGAGGGTGTCGACGCCTCGCCGATCCGCGCGAACGACGGTCGCGAGCTGGGGGCCAGCACCCTGTTCACGGCCATCGTCTATCCGCTCTACGACGCGACTGCGTGGAGCGCGCTGAGCGCGATGCTCTCCGGCGTTCGCCGGGGGGAGGCCGAGGTCGCGTTCCAGTACGCCGACGCCTACAACGGCCGCGGCGCCGACGGTCAGTACTCCGACAACACGACCGAAGCCTTCCTCGCGATCAACTGCGTCGATTACTCCTACGACGCCGACGCCGCCTCGATGCGCGCCGACGCGGCGGCTCTCGAGGAGGCGGCTCCGACCATCGGGCGCTACATGGCCTACGGGGACATCCTCTGCGGCGAGTGGCCGGCGTCCTTCGAGGGTTCCCGCGCTCCGATCACGGCCGAGGGCTCCGCGCCGATCCTCGTCGTCGGCACCACGAACGACCCGGCCACGCCCTACGTCTGGGCCCAGGCGCTCGCCGGGCAGCTGGCCGACGGCCATCTGGTCACCTACGACGGCGAGGGCCACACCGCCTACAACAAGTCGAACTCGTGCGTCAACGATGCGGTGGATGCGTACCTGCTCGAGGGCGTCGTCCCGGAGGAGGACCCACAGTGTTGACCGAGGAGGGGCCGGAGCGTCCGGGGCTCCGCGAGCGCAAGAGGCTCGCAACGCGGCGGGCGATCGAGATCGCCGTGCTCCGTCTGGCGAGCGAACGCGGGCCCGAGCGGGTGACGATCGAGGACGTCTCGCGCGCGGCCGAGGTCTCGACCCGCACCTTCTTCAACTACTTCGCCTCAAAGGAGGACGCGCTCGTCGGGGGTCTCCCTGTGATCGCCGATGACACCGCGGCCGTGTTCGTCGCGGGCAGGGGCGCGGTGCTGGAGGATCTCCAAGCCGTCTTCGTCTCGGCCATGGAAGAGCCGCTCGAGGAGGACCGTGAGCTGCACGTGCTCCGGCGGGCGCTGTTCCGCGAGCATCCGCACCTCGTGGGCCTGAAGATCGCCGGGATGCGTGAGTTCGAGCTCGCGATCGAGGGCCTCATCGCCGAACGTCTCGGCAGCACCGACGACGACGAGGAGCGGGTGCGCAGCCGTGCGCGGATGCTGACCCTGCTCGGCCTCGCCGCCATGCGACACGCATGGGCGGCCTGGGTCGATCACGACGGCCGGGAGGCTCTGCCCGGCCGGATCGCACGCTCCTTCGAGGAGCTGCGCTGCGCGCTCGCCTGACGCTCGCGCGGATTCACGCCGTCGCGTGCGAGCAGGCTATGCTGTGTAATCGTGTCCGAGGCTCCGGCCCCGTGTGCACGCCGCCTTAGCTCAGTCGGCAGAGCGTCTCACTCGTAATGAGAAGGTCGTGGGTTCGATTCCCACAGGCGGCTCCACGTCTTCTCCCCGCCACGCCCAGGCGTCGTCGACGCGTCGCGACTACCCTGGCACGGATGACCGAGACCCCTCCCCGACGCCGCAGAACGATCCTGGTCGTCTCGGCTCTCGTCGTGGCCGCGCTGGGAGTCGGCGCGTTCGGCGCGGGCACAGCCCTCGGCCGGAACGCCGAACCGGAGGCGCTGGCGGCCGCCACGACGACGCCGGTTCCGTCCGCCACCCCCGACGCCGACCGCCACGGCACGGCCGACCGCGGAGGGCGGGACTCGAGCGCTGCGCACCTGCTCGGTGGCCGAGCTCGCCGCCGATCCGCGCCTCGGATCGATGCAGGCACGGGTCGTCGACGCGGCCACCGGCGAAGTGCTGTTCGACCGTGGCGGCGCCACCCCTTCGCGCACCGCCTCGGCCCTGAAGATCCTGACCGCGGCATCCGCTCTCGCTGTGCTCGGCCCGGACACGCGCATCGCCACCACGGTCGTGCGCGGGGCCGAGCCGGGGACGGTCGTGCTCGTCGGCGGCGGCGACCTGACGCTGACCCGCTTGCCGAGCGGGCAGGAGTCGACGTACGCCGGGGCGGCGCACCTCGACGACCTCGCCGCCCAGGTCGAAGCCGCCCGGGAGGCCGATCCGGCGACCGCAGGAACCCCGATCACGCGGCTTGTCCTCGACGCCTCTCTCTACTCGGGCGAGAGTTGGCAGCCCAGCTGGAATCGCACGGAGCAGGTCGACGGCTACATGCCCGAGATCACCGCCCTGCAGGTCGACGCGACCGCGAGGACCCGACCGCCTCCACCTCCGAGCGCGGCAGCGACCCGGTCGGTCGGGCGGGTGCGGCGTTCGCCGAGGAGCTGAGCGGATCGCCCTCGATCTCGACCGGTGCGGCTCCGGCCGGTGCGCAGGTGCTCGGGACGGTCGAGTCGGCCCCGGTGAGCACACTCGTGCAGCAGATGCTGCTCGTCTCGGACAACGCGATCGCCGAGATGCTCGCTCGGCTCGTCGCCGTCCGCACCGGGTCGGGAAACGATTTCGGCGCCGAGCAGGCTGGGGTTCTGCAGGGCCTCGCCGGCTACGGAGTGGACACCGCGGGCATCACGATCGTGGACGGCTCCGGCCTGAGCGACGACAACGCCGTGGCCCCGGCGTACTTCACCGAGCTGATGCGGAAGGTTCTCGCGCGCGAGGGGCAGCTCGGCGTGCTGCTCGATGGACTTCCAGTGTCGGGCCGGACAGGATCACTGGCGTACGCCGACCGCTTCGCCGGCGACAATGCGGTCGCCGACGGCGCCGTCCGCGCGAAGACCGGGTGGATCGACACGGGATACACGCTGGCCGGCGCCGTCACAGCGCAGGACGGCACGGCGCTGACCTTCGCGGTCTACGCTCTCGGCGACGTCGGCGATTCGGCCAAGTCCGCGATCGACACCCTCGTCACCGGCTTCTACCGCTGCGGCGGCTCACTCTCCGACTCCTGACCGGAAGGACCACGATGACCACGGCACTCCTGATCGTCGATGTGCAGAACGACTTCACCGAGGGTGGTGCGCTCGCCGTCGCAGGTGGAGCGGCCGTCGCAGCAGGCGTCTCGGCGCACCTCGCGGCGCACCACGACCACTACGCGACAGTGTTCGCCTCGCGCGACTGGCACGACGGCACCTCCGACAACGGGGGGCACTTCTCTCCGGAGCCGGACTACGTCGACAGCTGGCCCGAGCACTGCGTGGCAGGAACGCCCGGAGCGGGCTACCATCCGGCTCTCGACGTCACGCGGATCGACGTCCAAATCCTCAAGGGACAGGGTCGACCTTCCTACTCCGCCTTCGAGGGTGTGACGGCGCAGGGGGAGTCGCTGCTCGACGCGATCGGGCGCCTCGGGGTGACCGCCCTGGACGTCGTGGGTCTGGCGACCGATCACTGCGTGCGCGCCTCCGCGCTCGACGCCCGGCTGTCGGGGCTCGACGTGCGAGTGCTCGAGGACCTCGTCGCGGGCGTTTCTCCGGAGTCGAGCAGTGCCGCCCTGCGCGAGCTCGCCGCCGTGGGGGTGCGTATCGAGCGGTCGCACTGAGCGGTGGCCCTGCACGGTCGCACTGTCCGTTCGCGTGTCACGGCTGCGGTCGACGCGTGTCGACGGCGGGATCTCCCTCCACAGGGGCCCCGGCACCTCGGATCGTCCCGTCCACCCGTCGCGAGGCCCTGACGCGAGCTCCCCGTTCTAGACTCGGACGACGAGAAGACCTCCCCGGCGCATCCTCTGCGCTCCGATCCGAAGAAGGAGTCGCCTCCCGTGACTGATTCCGTCGCCGCCCGTGCCGCCGAGGGCGCTCTGCTCGCGCGCATCCCCACGCAGCTGCTGATCGGCGGCGAGTGGGTCGACTCGTCGGGAGGCGGCACGATCGACGTCGAGGACCCGGCGACCGGCGCTGTCCTTGTCTCGATCGCCGATGCGACGCCGGAGGACGGTCTGCGGGCGCTCGACGCAGCCGCGGAGGCCGGCGCGGACTGGGCGGCGACGGCGCCGCGGGTGCGCGGCGAGATCCTGCGCCGCGCCTTCGACCTGCTCCAGGAGCGCAAGGACGACTTCGCCCTCCTGATGTCTCTCGAGATGGGCAAGCCGGTCGCGGAGGCACTCGGCGAGGTCGCCTACGGGGGCGAGTTCCTGCGCTGGTTCAGTGAGGAGGCTGTGCGCATCTCGGGTCGCTACGGCGTCTCTCCCGAGGGCAGCGGTCGGATGATCGTCTCGCAGCACCCCGTCGGCCCGTGCTACCTGATCACCCCGTGGAACTTCCCCCTGGCCATGGCGACGCGCAAGATCGCCCCCGCGCTGGCGGCGGGCTGCACCGTCGTCGTGAAGCCGGCCGAGCTCACGCCGCTGACCACGCTCGCGTTCGCGGGCCTTCTCGCCGAGGCCGGTGTGCCCGCCGGCGTCGTGAACGTGATCACCACCTCCTCGGCCGGAGCGGTCTCCGCTCCGATCCTGTCGGACCCGCGCCTGCGCAAGCTCTCCTTCACCGGGTCCACCCCGGTGGGGCGGACGCTGCTTCAGCAGGCGTCCGAGAACGTCCTGCGCACCTCGATGGAGCTGGGCGGCAACGCGCCGTTCGTCGTCTTCGACGACGCGGATCTCGATCGGGCGGTCGACGGCGCGATGCTCGCGAAGTTCCGCAACATCGGGCAGGCCTGCACGGCCGCCAACCGCTTCTTCGTGCACGAGGGCATCGCCGAGGAGTTCGCCGCCCGGGTCACCGAACGGGTTCGCGGCTTGCGGATCGGCCGGGGCACCGACGAGGGGGTGGCGATCGGACCGCTGATCGACGACCGTGCCGTCGCGAAGGCCGCCACCCTGGTCGAGGACGCGGTCTCTCGCGGGGCGAGCCTGCGCATCGGGGGTGGTCGCATCGAGGGCCCGGGGCACTTCTACGAGCCGACGGTGCTCTCCGGAGTCGATGCCGGCAGCGAGATCCTGCGCACCGAGATCTTCGGCCCCGTCATGGCGATCGTGCCGTTCCGCGACGAGGGCGAGGCGGTCGCGCTCGCCAACGACACCGAGTACGGTCTCGTCTCCTACGTGTTCACGCGCGACCTCGCGCGCGGCCAGCGGATGATCGAGCGTCTCGCGACCGGGATGATGGGGCTCAACGTCGGCGTCGTCTCGAACGCGGCGGCGCCGTTCGGCGGTGTGAAGCAGTCCGGCCTCGGCCGGGAGGGCGGGCTCGAGGGCATCCACGAGTACCTGAGCACCAAGTACACGCTGACTCCCGACCCCTTCGCCTGATTCCGTGCAGACGATCGTCGTCACCTCGCTCGAGGATCCACGGCTGCGCGACTATGCGCATGCCACAGACGTCGCGTTGAAGAACGCGCGCGGCCCGCACGGTCTCTACATCGCCGAGTCCGCGCTCGTGCTCGAGCGGGCGCTGGCCGCGGGCCACCGCCCGCGGTCCGTGCTCGCGCTCGGCGGATCGGTCGCCGACGCGGAGCGCCTGGTCGGCACCCGGGACGTGCCCGTCTTCACGGGCTCCGGCGAGCTTCTCGCCGAGCTCACCGGCTACACGCTGCACCGGGGACTGATCGCGGCGATGGACCGCCCCGTCCTCGCAGACCCGGCCGAGCTGCTCACTGCGGCGAGGCGGGTCGTCGTGCTCGAAGACGTGGTCGACCCGACGAACGTCGGCGCCGTGTTCCGCTCGGTGGGGGCCATCGGGGCCGATGCCGTGCTGGTGACGCCGCGCTGCTCCGATCCGTTCTACCGCCGTGCCATCCGCGTGAGCATGGGGACGGTGCTGCAGGTGCCCTGGACGCGGGTCGGCGACTGGACCGTGACCCGTCGGCTCCTGCACGGCGCGGGATTCACGATCGCCGCGATGGCGCTCACTCCGGAGGCGGTGCCGCTGCGGACCTTCGCGGCGGCGGCTCCGGAGCGTGTCGCCCTGGTTCTCGGGACGGAGGGCGACGGCCTGACCGCGGAGGCGCTCGCCGCGTCCGACGTCGCCGTCCGCATCCCGATGCGGCACGGCATCGACTCGCTCAACGTCGCTGCCGCCTCCGCCGTGGCGATGTGGGCACTGGCGGCACCCCCGTGACATGCGACACCGATCCGATGGCGCGGCCCGCCTGAGTGCGCGCCCCGCAGCGACGGAGCCGCTGCGCTGCGCTACCGTAGCCGCACTCCCGCCACTACCGTCGTGAACGAGGTCGCCCATGGTTCCGCGCCCGAGGCTCCGCAAGGTGCCCACGCTGCTCGTCGGCGCCGTGCTCGCGCTCGGCTTAGCGGCCTGCACCTCGCACTCGGCCGACGTCCCGGACGACGCCGTGCCGCGTCCCGTCACCTCGACGCCGACGACCTCGGCGACCTCCACCGATTCCGCGACCTCGACCGACTCCGCGACGCCCGGCGGGACCGATGGTGCGCGGGTCACCCGGCTGATCAACGCCTGCCTCGCCCGCTACGGCCTGAACGAACGACCGCCGGCGCCCGATCCGCTGGGCGACGAGCAGGATCGCGTGATGGCGCAGCGTCTCCGCGACTCCTACGACGCGACCCTCACGAACTGCTCGGCCGAAGCGCTCGGGAGCCCGACCTCCGAGCAGAGCGACCAGCCCACGGATCCCGCGAGCCCTCCTGCGGCAGGCTGACGATGCGGCTCGACGGCAGCTCCGCGCTGGTCGCGGGAGGCGCCTCCGGGCTGGGCGCAGCGACGGCGATCGCGCTGGCGGAGGCGGGCGCCCAGGTGGTGGTCCTCGATCTGCCGCCGGCGGTCGAGACGGCCCGGTTGCCGAGCACGATGCGACTCGTCGCGGGCGACGTCCTCGACTCGGAGGCCGTCGCCCGCGCCGTCGCGCTGGCGGGCGAGCTCCGGGTCGCGGTGAGCTGCGCGGGCATCGCGACTCCGGGACGCCTCCTGGGGCGGGACGGACCGCTGGCACTCGAGGACTTCGAGCGGGTCCTGCGGGTGAACGCCACCGGCACGCTCAACGTGCTGCGGCTCGCGGCCGCCTCCGTCGCCGAGCGGGAGCCGGTGGACGGCGAGCGCGGAGTGCTGGTCACCACCGCCTCCGTCGCCGCCTTCGAGGGGCAGATCGGCCAGGCGGCCTACGCCGCGTCGAAGGGAGCGGTCGCGGCGCTGACCCTGCCGCTCGCGCGCGAGCTGGCCTCGGCTCTGATCCGCGTGGTGTCGATCGCGCCGGGGACCTTCGACACGCCGCTCCTCTCCGCTCTCCCCGAGCGCTCACGGATGGCGCTGGGATCGGCGACGCCCCATCCGGCGAGGCTCGGGCGGCCGGAGGAGTTCGCTGCGCTCGTGCGCCATATTGTCGAGAACCCGATGCTGAACGGCGAGGTGATCCGCCTCGACGGTGCGCTGCGGATGCCGCCCCGCTGACGCCCGGCGCCGCACGGTCAGACCAGCAGCTGGTGCTTCGCGAGGTCGCGGTAGAGCGGCGTCGACTCGACGAGTTCCGAGTGGGTGCCGACTCCGATGACCTCGCCCTTCTGCAGGACCACGATGCGATCGGAGTCGACCACCGTCGAGAGCCGGTGCGCGATGACCAGCAGCGTGCGGTTCTCGGCCACCGCGTCGATGGCCAGTCGCAGGCGCTGCTCGTTGAGGCCGTCGAGACTCGAGGTCGACTCGTCCAAGAGCAGGATGGGCGGTGCCGCGAGGAGCGCCCGTCCGATCGCCAGGCGCTGGCGCTCGCCGCCCGAGAGCATCACTCCGCTCTCGCCGACCGGAGCGTGCAGGCCGAGAGGATCGCGCTCGAGCACGTCGGTCAGATTGACCGCCTCGAGCACGCGGAGGCATTCCGCGTCGTCGGCGTCGGGCCGGCCGAGGACGAGGTTCTCGCGGATCGTCCCTGCGAGCACCGGCGCGTCCTGCTCGACGTAGCCGATCTGAGCGCGCAGGGCGTCGCGGTCGATCGCCGTGATGTCCACTCCGCCGAGCCGCACGACGCCGGCGTCGGGGTCGTAGAAGCGCTCGATCAGTGCGAGGACCGTGCTCTTGCCGGCGCCCGAGGGTCCGACCAGGGCGGTGCGCTTGCCGCGCGGCACCGTGAAGGAGACGCCCCGCAGCACGGTCCGGTCGCGCTCCTGCGAGAGGGGCCTGGGAGCCACGCCGTCCGAGCCCGGCCGATCAGCGTCGGGTCCGTCCGCACCCGGCACCGCGCCCTCGTCGTACGAGAACACCACGTCCTCGAACGAGATCGCGTCGCCGGCCACGCCGGCGCCGAGCCCGCTGGCGGACGTGTCGCCGTCGCCCTCGATCGGCAGATCGATGATCTCCTGGATGCGCCCGAGAGCGCCCAGCGCGGAGTTGACCGAGGTGATCGCGCCGATGAAGTTGCCCAGCGGCATCACCATCATGAAGAGGAAGAGGATGAACGAGACCAGCTGCGCGATGTCGATCGCTCCGGAGGCGACACGGTAGCCGCCGACGCCCAGGACGGCGAGGAACGCGACCTGCATGGCGATGCCCGCCACGGGGACGACCAGCGCAGAGACGTGCGCGACCCGGATGCCGAGGCGGTACGCCTCCGTCGCGTGCTGCTCGACCACCGCGATCTCGCGGTCGGTGGCCCCGGCCGCCCGGATGGTGCGGACCGCACTGATGGCGCGCTCTACCGCGGCGGCCAGATCGCCGACCTTCTCCTGAGCCTTGCGGCTGGCGGTGCGGATCCCGCGCCCCAGCGTGAGCGCGAGCCCCAGGGCGATTGCGACGACCACCACGATGATCAGCAGCAGCACCCAGTCGATGATCGCCATCGCGATGATCGCGCCGACGAAGATCAGCGAGCCGGCGATGGAGTCGACGAGCCCCTGGGTGAGCACGGCACGCAGCAGGGTCGAGTCGGAGCCGACCCGCGAGACGAGGTCCCCGGTGCGACGAGCGTCGAACTCGCGGATCGGGAGGCGCAGGATCCGCGCGACGAGGCGGCGGCGGCTTGAGAGGACGATGCCCTCGCCGGTCCGCTGGAGCAGGTAGTGGGCGAAGCCCGAGATCAGCCCGGAGGCGACGACGAGGCCCACCAGCGCCCACACCAGTGGGCCGAGGTCGAGCCCGTCCTGCACGCGCGTGATGACCTGGCCGACGAGGAGCGGCTGCCCGAGGCTCGCCACCGCTCCGACGAGGCTGAGCAGGACGACGATCGAGAGGATGCCGCGGTGCTCGAGAAGGTAGGGGACCAGCTGCGAGAAGGAGGCGCGAGGGCCGTCGTCGCGGGAGGGGCGTCGTCCGCCTCGTCGGGGGGTGGTGGTGCTCATCGCCTCCCATTCTGCCCCGTGATCGCTGCGAGCAGGCCGCCAGCGGAGAGCGTCGACGCTCAGAACCAGGACGGCCCGTCGGGAGCGCCGACGGGCCGTCCTCGTGCAGCGCCTCCTACGAGACGTTGTCGGTGTACGAGAGGTTCTTCGTCTCCTTCGACAGCAGCAGCGCGACCAGCGTGAGCACCGCGGCGGCACTGAGGTAGAGGCCCACCAGCACGGTGCTGCCGCCTGCCGCGCGCCAGAGGGCGACTGCGATGATCGGGGCGACCGCCGCTCCGAGGATCGATGCCAGGTTGTACGCCATCGCCGACCCGGTGTAGCGGACGTTCGTCGGGAACAGCTCGGGCAGCACGGCGCCCATCGGACCGAACGTCAGGCCCATCAGCGTGAAGCCGAGGATGAGAACCGCCATCGTCCCCGCGAAGCCGCCGCTGAACAGAGGGACGAAGAGCAGGCCGAACGCCAGGATCGCGCCGGTGACCGTGAGCAGTGTCCTCCGCCGCCCGAACCGCTCGGCGAGCGGGCCGGAGACGAGGGTGAAGATCCCGAAGAACACGACGCCGACGATCAGCATGATCAGGAAGTCGTTGCGGCTGTAGCCGAGCCCGGGGACCGCGCCGTCGACCGGGGCCGTCCCGTAGGTCAGGGTGAACGTGGTCATCAGGTAGAAGAGGACGTAGGTCGCGAGCATGATGAACGTGCCGAGGATGAGCGGCCGCCAGCTCGTGACGAAGACGCGGGCCAGTGGCAGCTTCGCCACCTCGCCCCTCTCGACCACCTTCTGGAACGCGGGAGTCTCGACGAGGGTGAGGCGGACGTAGAGGCCGATGATCACGAGCACGGCGCTCGCCAGGAACGGCACGCGCCAGCCCCAGGCGGCGAAGGTCTCGTCGCTCATGGTGCTCGCCAGCACCAGGAACAGCAGGTTCGCGACGATGAAGCCGATCGGCGCTCCCAGCTGGGGGAAGGTGCCGTAGATGGCTCGCTTGCCGGCCGGGGCGTTCTCGGTCGCCAGCAGCGCGGCTCCCGACCACTCGCCGCCGAGGCCGAGGCCCTGGCAGAAGCGCATCACGACGAGCAGGAACGGGGCCAGGAACTCCCACCCTGGCGTGAGCGCGGTGGGCAGGCAGCCGATGAGGAAGGTCGCGATCCCCATCGTGAGCAGGGAGGCGACGAGGGTCCCCTTGCGGCCGACGCGGTCGCCGAAGTGGCCGAAGATGATCGAGCCGATCGGGCGCGCGATGAACGCGACTCCGAAGACGGCGAACGAGGCGAGCAGCGCGGTGGACCGGTCCTGGTTGGCGAAGAAGAGCGCCGGGAAGACCAGGACGGCGGCGGTCGCGTAGGCGTAGAAATCGTAGAACTCGATCGACGTGCCGATGAGGCTGGCGAGGATCACCCGGCCTCGGGAGTTCTGCGGTGCGGCGGCCGACGAGTCGGAGACGGCGGGGGAGGAGGTCATGGGGAGTGCTCCGTGTGGACGGCGGATTCCCGGAGCCGGCGGGCGAGGCGTCGGTCGGGCGTCGCGGGCCGCTGGGGCGAGGGGGAGGAAGGCGAGCGGTCGCTTGTGACGACCTCCCTACTTTACTGCGCGTTCTCCCAGCTTCGGCTGCCCGAGTCCTCGGCTTCCCGTGCCCGGGACCCCGGAGTGGGGCCTCGAGCACGGGCGCCGGTCAGCTGCGCAGCGAGCGGAGCAGCAGCGCGGTCGAGACCGCCGCCTCCGCCGCCTCGCGGCCCTTGTCCTCCTTCGAGCCGGGGAGTCCGGCGCGGTCGATGCCCTGCTCCTCGGTGTCGAGGGTGAGCACGCCGAAGCCGACCGGCTTGCCGGTCTGGATCGAGACGGTCGTCAAACCCGAGGTGGCGGCGTCCGAGACGTACTCGAAGTGCGGGGTGCCGCCGCGGATGATCACGCCGAGCGCGACGACCGCGTCGGCCCCCGCCTCCAGCGCCGCCTTCGCCGCGACCGGGAGCTCGAACGAGCCCGGCACGCGCACCAGCGACCAGGAGGCGCCCGTCTCGTCGAGCGCGCGGCTCGCGCCGGCGATCAGACCGTCGGTGATCTGCTCGTGCCAGGTTCCCGCGATGACGACGACGCGCAGACCAGAGGCGTCGAGGGGGGAGGTGGTGGGGGCGCCGCTACCGGCCATTGCTACTCCTTCGTGGTGGCGCCGGCGATCCCGGCGTCGAGGGTGAGGCCGGGGATCCCGGCGTCGAGGTGGTCGGGGTCGAGGACACGGTCGAGGGCGTGGCCCATCCGGTCGCGCTTGGTCTCGAGGTAGCCCTCGTTGAAGGCGCCCACGCCGACCACGAGTGGCACGCGCTCGGTGACGACGATGCCGCGGTCGGTGAGCTGGCGCACCTTCTCGGGGTTGTTGGTGAGCAGGCGCACCTCGCCGAGGCCGATGTCCTCGAGGATGCCGACGGCGGCGCCGTAGTCGCGGGAGTCGGCGGGCAGCCCGAGCGCGAGGTTGGCGTCGAGCGTGTCGAGCCCGTCCTCCTGGAGGCGGTAGGCGCGCAGCTTGTTGATCAGGCCGATGCCGCGGCCCTCGTGGCCGCGGAGGTAGACCACGACTCCGCCGTCGCGCTGGATCGTGTCGAGTGCCGCGTCGAGCTGCGGGCCGCACTCGCACTTGAGTGACCCGAACGCTCACCGGTGAGGCACTCCGAGTGCACCCGGACCAGGGCCGGCCGGCCCGCTCCGAGGTCACCCGCGAGGATCGCGACGTGATCGGCTCCCGTCTGCCGGTCGCGGTAGGCGCGGATCCGGAAGGGCCCGTGCGTGGTCGGGACCGTGGTCTCGACCTCGAAGCTCACGCGGGGGCTCTCGGGGACCGAGACCGAGACGGGCACCTCGGTGTCGCAGTGGAACTCCTGGAGGTAGGCCACGAGGGCGGCGACGGTCGTCACCGGCACTCCCTCGCGCTCGCCGAGCGCGATCAGCCCGGGCAGGCGCATCATCTCGCCGTCCTCCGCCACGATCTCGGAGATCGCACCGACCGGGTACAGTCCCGCCAGCTTCATCAGATCCACCGCGGCCTCGGTGTGCCCGTCACGCTCGCGCACGCCGCCGTCGACGGCGCGCAGGGGGAGGATGTGGCCGGGCCGGTGGAGCCCGGCGGGCGTCGCCTCCGGATCGGCGAGCACCCGGAGGGTGTGCGCGCGGTCGGAGGCGCTGATGCCTGTCGAGAGGCGGTCGGCCGCGTCGACCGAGAGCGTGTAGGCGGTGCCGCGCGGGTCCTCGTTCTCGACGACCATCAGGGGGAGCGCGAGGCGGTCGGCGATCTCGTTGGTCATCGGGGCGCAGATGAACCCGGAGGAGTGGCGGACCATCCAGGCGATCGTCTCCTGGCTGGCGAGCTGCGCCGAGACGATCACGTCGCCCTCGTTCTCGCGTCCCTCGTCGTCGGCGACGATGATCGGCCGTCCGGCCCGCAGCGCCTCGACGGCCTCGGGGATGCTCGCGAGGCTCATGCGCGGGCCTCCGCGACTCCGCGCAGTGCGAGCATCCGCTCGACGTGCCGGGCCAGGATGTCGGTCTCGATGTTGACCCGATCGCCGATCGCGCGCCCGCCGAGGGTGGTGGCCGCGAGCGTCTCGGGGATCAGCGAGACCTCGAACCACTGCTCGGGAGCCTCCGCCGGGCTGATCGCCGAGACGGTGAGCGAGACCCCGTCGACCGCGATCGAGCCCTTGTCGGTGACCAGCGGAGCCGCCTCGGGCGGCAGCGAGAACCGCAGGACCCGCCAGGCCCCGCCGGGCGTGACCGTCAGGAGCGTCGCCGTGCCGTCGATGTGGCCCTGCACGATGTGCCCGCCGAGCCGGTCGCGACCTGTGCCGCGCGCTCGAGGTTGACGAGATCGCCGATCGTCACGCGGTCGAGCGTCGACATCCGCAGCGTCTGCGCCATCACGTCGGCGGTGAAGCCCTCGTCGGTGTGCTCGACGACGGTGAGGCAGACGCCCGAGACGGCGACCGAGTCACCGTGTCGCACGCCCTCGACGGCCAGCGGTCCGCGGATGCCGAGGCGGATCGCGTCGGCACCCGTCTCGATCGTCGTCACGACGCCGATCTCCTCGATGATTCCGGTGAACATCAGTGGGTCTCCATCTGCAGGGCGTGGGGGAGGCGGGCCGGAGTTCCGGTGCCGCCAGCGGGGAGCGCGCCGGGGCGCGCAGTCACGAGGAGGTCGTCGCCGAGGACCTCGACCGAGCGCAGGCTGAGGCGGTGCGCCCCGGCGATGCTCGGGACGCCGAGGTCTCCGAGCGCGAGGCGGGGGCCGCCCAGCAGCGCCGGGGCGAGGAAGACAGGTACTCGTCGACGAGTCCGGCGGCGACCAGGGCGGAGGCGAGGGTCGGCCCGCCCTCGACGTAGACGGAGCGGATCTCGGCGGCGTGCAGGCGAGCGAGCACGGCGGCCAGATCGCGATCGCGCTCCAGCATCGCGGCGCGCGGATGGGCGTGCACGCGAGCGCCCGCCGGGACGGGTCGGGTGCCGACCACGACGGGAACCGGCTGGTGGGCG
>NZ_LIIN01000044.1 GCF_001634385.1 Rathayibacter tanaceti
GCTCTCGACGCCGGTCGAGGCCAGTGCTCCTCTCGTTTAGCCGCCGCCCGGCAGCGGCACCGTGGCGCCGGGGGCGGCCGGCGGAGTCGCGGTCGGCGCTACCCCGGGCGCCCCGGGTGCGGCGGTCGGAGTCGGAGTCGGAGTCGGCGCTGTCGTCGGCCCCGCAGTCGGCGTCGGAGTCGGCTGCGTCACCTGCGACGTCGGCAGGATCTGCACGATCGTCGGTCGCGGCGCCGCCACCGCACCGGCGCGCGTCGAGCCGTAGTCCGGGAACAGCGAGTTCGGCGCCTCGAAGGTCCCCTCCTCGCCCGGATGCTGCACGGCGACGAACACGTGCTGGTCGAGGTCGTGCACGATCGGCCCGCAGGTCTCGGCGTCGCGTGGGACCGAGAGGAACTGCTCCACCTTGCCGCGGGAGGCGCCGTCGAGCGTCACCTTGAACAGGCCGTCGTTGTAGCCGATGCCGCTCGGGGCGCCGTCCGTCGAGATCCAGAGGTTCCCGACCGAGTCGAAGGCCAGGTTGTCGGGGCACGAGATCGGCGAGACCTGGTCGGCCGGGAAACCCGAGAAGTAGACGACGTCGCCCTGCGCCTGGTCGCCGCACAGCATCAGCAGGTTCCAGGTGAAGGTGCGACCGGTCTGGTCGCCGCCGTCCTCGACGATCTCGACGATGTGTCCGTCCCGGTTCTCGGTGCGCGGGTTGATCTCGGTCGCCCCCTCCGTGCCCTCGGTGCCGCGGGCGGAGTTGTTGGTGCAGGCCACGTAGATCCGGCCGCTGGTGAGGCTGGGCTGCACGTCCTCGCAGCGGTCCATCTTGGTGGCGCCGGCCAGGTCCGCCGCCTGGCGCGTGTGCACGAGCACCTCCGCCACGCTCATCCCGGCGATCGCGGAGGCGCCGCCGACGGCCAGCGGCAGCCACTCGCCGATCCCGTCGAAGCCGCCGTCCGAGGGCACAGCACCCGTGCCGGTGATCTCGGCCACGGGGGAGTCGCCGGTGAAGCGGGCGACGAAGAGGTCGCCCTCCTCGAGCAGCGTCGTGTTGTGCGCTCTGTCGCCCTCGATGTAGCGCTTGCTCGACACGAACTTGTAGAGGTAGTCGAAGCGCTCGTCGTCGCCCATGTAGGCGACGACGCGGCCGTCCGGGGCGATGATCACGTTCGCCCCCTCGTGCTTCAGCCGCCCGAGTGCAGTGTGCTTCTTCGGCGTCGAGGTCGGGTCGAAGGGGTCGAACTCCACGATCCAGCCGAAGCGGTTCGGCTCGTTCTCGTAGCCCGGCGTGCGGGCGTCGAAGCGGGGGTCGTCGAGCTCCCACCGGCGGGTGGTCTCGGAGTCGCCGAGCCCGTAGCGCTTCTCGGCGGCGCTCGTGCCCGTCGCCCGGAAGTAGCCGTTGAAGTTCTCCTCGCCCGAGAGGATCGTGCCCCACGGCGTCGTGCCTCCGGAGCAATTGGCTAGCGTGCCGAGCACCGTGCGGCCGTCGGGGTCGGCGACCGTCTTCAGCAGTTCGGAGCCGGCCGCGGCGCCGGTCACCGTGTAGGGGGTATCGAGCAGGTAGCGGCGGTTGCGCTCGCCCCCGCGGACGTACGCCCAGGGGCGGTCGACGGCCGACCGGACCAGCTCGACCACGCTGAGGCCGTGGGCGGCGCGGCCCACCGCGCGCACCCGCTCCGGCTCGCCCTCGAGCTGCGCGGCCGGGAACATGATGTTCTCGTTCGTGTACTCGTGGTTCACGACCAGCAGCGCGCGCAGGCGCTGCGAGCCGGGGATCTCGACGATGTCGGTGTAGTCGTTGTTGTAGCCGAACTGCGCGGCCTGCGCCGCCTCCGTCTGGCCGCCGATGTCGAAGGCCGGACTGTCGGCGAAGAGCGGGTCGCCCCAGCGGATGATCGGCTGCCAGGCGAAGCCCTCCGGCACCGTGAATTCGTCGACAGTAAAGGGGACCGGCGCGATCGGCGCGAACGCCAGCGGCGAGCCCGCGTCCTCGACGGCCGCCTCGGCGGTCGGAGCGCCTCCGGCCGAGGCGACGGCCACAGTCACCGCGCCGGCCAGGCCCAGGCCCAGAGCGCTGCGGCGCGAGAGCTGCGCCGAGACGATGTCGCGGAAGTAGCTGTTGCGCGAGGTGTTGCACGTGGCGGTCGAGCACGCGTTCGCGCACTTGAGCGCGCACGTCACGGGGCTGCGCTTCCCCCGGACGTGCCCAGCCATGGGCAGCAGAAGTCGGCGGGAGGTGTCGGTCATCGTCGTCTCGTCCTTCGGGTCACCGGGCGTGGGATGCGTCGAGGCAACCAAGGCGAGCGAACCGGGACGAGAGGGGGAGGCGACCGGGGCTTGAACGGGAGGTGAACGGCGGCGGCTCCCGCCGTCAGGCGGCCCGCGTCAGCGTTCGGCCACGTCCGCGATGTCGGCGGCGTCGCTCGCGGTGGAGCGGTGCGCCGCCTCCCCCCGCAGCGCACGCCGCAGGGCCTCGGCCGAGCGGAACCCCGAGAGCCGGGCGATGTCGTCGCGGGTGAGCGCCGAGCCTCCGGCCCGCCGCTCGAGGTGCGCGTGAGCGAGGGTGACGCGGCGGCGGCGGATGGCCTGCGCCGGTGTGACTCCGACCGTGCGGAACACGCGGAAGAGGTAGTCCGCCGAGATCTCGACGACCGAGGCGAGGTCGGTGACCGAGAAGTCCGGATCGCCCGCGTGCAGGAGGATCGCGTCCTCCGCCCGCTCGCGCAGCTCATCGGGCCGCGCGAAGCGGCCGCTGGAGCGCACCCGCAGAGCCTCGAACAGCACTCCGCCGGCGATGTCGGTGAGAGCGAGCTGGAGGAACGCGAAGCCCGGGTCCTCGGGCTGCGGTCGCTGGTTGAGCGCCTCCGTCGCGGCCGACAGCAGCACGGCCTGCATCGGTCCGGGCTCCGCTCGGCGGATCCCGCCGGACGCGAGGGCTGCTGCCGTGCTCGGCGGCAGGGCATCGATGCTCACCGTCAGTTCGTAGCGCGCACTGTTCTCGGTGGCGGCGAAGCTGAAGCGGGTGGCGGGAGGGAGGATGGCGAGGTCGCGCAGCTCGAGTCGCCGCGTCGCCCCTCCGGGGCCCGGGTGCTCGGAGTGCTGCGGGGTCACCTCGAGCGAGCCCTCGACCTGGAGGACGAGCAGTACGCAGCCCGGAGGAGTGGAGAGGGCGAGCTCGGCGGGCGAGTGCCAGATCCGCGCGAGCCGGAACTCGGATCCGCCGATGATCTCGTCCGAGTAGAGGCGGATCCGGTGCGCGGAGGAGACCCGCACGTCGCGGTCGCGGAACCAGCGCTCGGAGTCTTCACCGGTCAGGATCTGCGGGGCGGGGCGCTCAGTGGTCGAGCTGGTCATCGTCGTCCTTCCGGCGCTGAGAGCGCGCACACAACGAGCTTGGACGTGCCCCCCTGGTGATGTCTCTCACCGCGCGAGGATTGGCGCGAGAAGGCGGTATGCGGGCACTCGGTTCAGGGCACTCGGTTCAGTGCACTCGTTCAGTGCGGCGTTGAGTGCTCGGGCGGGCTGCGAGGACGGCGAGGTGGCGCCGGCGTCGACGGGCGAGGGGTACCGCGAAAAGCGGGATCTCGCGGCCAGCGACCCGCAAAAAACGGAGAGATGGAGTCAGAACCAGCACTTTCCGGCTTAAGCCTCCCTCATGTTAGGGGCGGTGACCGAGCGCTCCTGAGGATGAGCCACGTACCCGAAACGCAACCAAGAAGGGCCGCTCACATGGCGCACGACTCCACTACCCCCGAACAGAATCCCGACGGCTCAGGCCGCGGTCGCGTCCAGCGCCGCACGATCGTGCAGGGCGCGGCATGGACCGTCCCCGTGGTCGCCGCCTCGATCGCCACCCCGGCGTTCGCCGCATCGAACCCGCCGCTCGTCCCGACCCTGCAGTGGACCAGCGTGCCGACCGTCAAGGGCTGCGAGACCGGTACCTTCACCGCTCGTGCGACCACCGACGGCACCACGCCGGCTGTGAACAAGGCGACCTTCGTCACTCCTCCGAGCGGCTGGACCTGGCCGGACGGCGGCACGAACCGCCGCTCGGTGCGCACCAACTCGCAGGGCATCGCGTCGTACCAGCTCGTCGCTCCGTTCCGGACCAACAGTGACGGCGCCTACAACCTGTCGATCACCGACAACAGCCTCACCGACACCGACACGGCCCGAGTGAACACCTCGGACCGCTCCGGCAAGGGCGACATCATCGCCTTCAACCCGGCCGACTCGAGCTACAACGTGCAGGCCACGAACCAGCCGACCACGGGCGTCACGCGCTTCGAGGCGACCGACAACCCCACTGGTTCGTCGACCACGATGACGCTGTACTCCAACGGCGAGCTCTGGGCGAACGGCGCCCTCCGCGACACCGGCGTGATCCAGGCCGACTCGTCCGGCTCCAACGGCAACCCCGGTGTCACCTACATCAAGAACGACGGCAACTCCTACGTCTGGAGCCAGTCCACCGGTATCCGCCTCCGCGAGACCGGCATCAGCAACACGATCAGCCGCGATGGCGTGCGTTTCGAGGCTGTCGAGAACTCCGGCGGCCCGTCGACCTGGATGCTGCTCACCGGTACCAGCACCAGCCAGCGCCTCGTCATCAACGGCGGCACTGTGGCGACTGGAGTCGTTGCGGCCGACACGGGGCTCTCGAACGGGACTCCGTTCACGACCTACGTCACCTCCACGGGCGGTGTCTTCACTCGCACGGGCAGCACGACGACGCAGGTCGGCACCATCACTCCTGGTCTCGCCGCGCGGATTCGTCGCCTCGAGGTCGTCGAGAACTCCAGCGGCCTGTCCGTGATCATGATCCACGACACCAACGGTGGCCTGTCGGCGCTCGCGCAGCAGCCCGATGGCAGCTGGGGCCCGTGGACCCAGCTCCACAGCGGTGGGGTCGCGCAGGCCGACACCGGCGTCACTGCCGGTAACCCGACGGTCATCTACATGAACAACTCCGGTGTCGTGCAGAAGATCACCTGGGTGAACGGCGTCCTCTCGCCGTCCGAGCAGCTGCAGGCGACCGAGCCCGCCGGCTCGATCGGCAACATCTCCCGCTTCGAGGCGGCCGAGAACCCGAACGGCTTCTCGACCTACAGCTTCCTCAACGGGGATGAGCTGCGCACCAACGGCAGCCGCACCGACACCGGCGTCATCGCCATGGACGTGGGAGTCTCCGGCGGTCGCCCGCTGGTGTTCTACATCAAGCCCTACACCGACTGCGCGTAAGCAGCACAGTGGCGGCTCCCTCGGGGCCGCTGATCGAAGGCCCGTCCGTCCTCCTCGTGAGGAGGGGCGGGCCTTCGTCGTGCCGGTCGTCCGTCGCGCGGTTGGTCGCCGTGTCGAGCGGATCGGGACCCGGACGCTCCTGATCCTGGTGCGGACCGGCCTCTGAAGTCCCGACGTTCCTCAACGGGGAGGAGCTGCGCACCGATGGAGGCCGCACCGACACCCGCGTGTCGCGATGGAGGGGGAGGTTCGGCGGACGCGCGCAGGTCTTCTCCATCACTCCCGGCACCGGCTGCACCGAGACCGACCGCGCCGGCGACTCCCTCCGAGCCGCCGGCCTCGGGCCCGTCCGTCCTCCTCGTGAGGAGGGGCGGGCCGTCCTCGTTCCGGAGAGGATTTTCAGACTCTCCGTACCCTCCGAACGGATATGGCGTCAAACCCGCCGAAAACCGGCATGAGGTTCCCTTGAATTCTGCGCATCCCGGTGTGGTTGACGAGGATCAATCGACAAGTCCGATTCCGCCACCCGAAAGGCACCTATGACTGACCACACCCCCCACTCCGACCAGCCCGAGAGCGGCCGCGTCCAGCGCCGCACCATCGTCCAGGGCGCGGCATGGACCGTCCCGATCGTCGCGGCATCCGTCGCGACCCCCGCGTTCGCCGCCTCGAACCCCCCGCTGACCCCGACCCTGCAGTGGATCAGCGTCCCGAACGTCAAGGGCTGCGAGACCGGTACTTTCACCGCTCGTGCGACCACCGACGGCACGACTCCGGCTGCGGGCAAGGCGACCTTCGTCACACCTCCGAGCGGTTGGACCTGGCCGGACGGCGGCACGAACCGTCGTTCGGTGCGCACCAACTCGCAGGGTGTCGCGTCCTACCAGCTCGTCGCTCCGTACCGCACGAACGATGACGGCACCTACAACCTGACCGTCACCGACAACAGCCTCACGGACACTGATCGCGCGCGCGCCACGACGTCGGACCGGTCCGGCCTCGGCGACATCATCGCGTGGAACCCGGCCGACTCCAGCTACACGGTTCAGGCCGCCAACCAGCCGGTCAACGGGATCGTGCGCTTCGAGGCGACCGACAACCCGACGGGTTCGTCGACCACCCTGACGCTCTACGAGAACGGCGATCTGTGGGCCAACGGTGCCCGCCGCGACACCGGCGTTCTGCAGGCCGACACCTCGGCGTCGAACGCCACTCCGGGTGTCACCTACCTCAAGAACGACGGCAGCTCCTACGTGTGGAGCCAGGCCAACGGCATCGTCCGTCGTGAGACGGGCATCAGCAACACGCTGAGCCGCGACGGCGTGCGCTTCGAGGCCGTCGAGAACCCTTCCGGCGACTCCACCTGGATGCTGCTGACCGGCACCGACTCGAGCCAGCGTCTCGTCGTCAACGGCGTCACCGCATCGGGCAACGTCACGGCCGCTGACACCGGGGTCACCAACAACACGCCGTTCGTGTCGTTCGTGACCTCCGATGGCGCTGTCTGGGTCCGCGTCAACGGCGCCAACACCCGGATCGGCACCATCACCCCGGGTCTGGCCGCACGGATCCAGCGCTATGAGGTCGTCGAGAACTCGGGTGGCCTCTCGGTCATCATGATCCGCGACACCAACGGCGGCCTCTCGGCCATCGCGCAGCAGCCCGACCTGAGCTGGGGCCCCTGGACCCAGCTCCGCAGCGGCGGTGTGGCGCAGGCCGACACCGGCACCACAGCCGGAAACCCGACGATCATCTACATGAGCAACGGCGGCGCCGTGCAGAAGATCACCTGGACCAACGGCGTCGCCAGCGCCGAGGAGTCGCAGGCCACCGAGCCGTCCGGCTCGATCACTGACATCTCGCGCTTCGAGGCCGCCGAGAACGCGAACGGGTTCTCGACCTACGCGTTCCTCAACGGCAACGAGCTCCGTGCCAACGGTGCCCGCCGCGACACCGGCGTGGTCGCGATGGACGTCGGAGTGTCCGGTGGACGCCCGCTGGTCTACTACATCAAGCCCTACACCGGCTGCGCGTAGACCGCACTGCAGCGACTCGTGGTGAGTCGCTGGTAGACCGCACTGCAGCGACTCGTGGTGAGTCGCTGATCGAAGGCCCGTCCGTCCTCGTCGTGAGGAGGGGCGGGCCTTCGTCGTCAGTTCCCCGCGCCGCTGCTCCGCGCCTCGGAGTCCAGTGCCGCCCGCAGGCGTCGGCTCGTCCCGAGGCCCGAGAGCCGAGCGACGTCGCTGAGGTCAGAGGAGGAGGGCGAGGGACGCCGGGCCAGCATCGCACGGGCCTCCGCCGTGCGGGCCGCCCGGATGGCACGCGCGGGAGTCCTGCCTGTCCTCGCGAAAGCGGCGTACAGAGCACTGCGAGAGAGCGAGAGCTCGGCCGCCAGAGCGTCGACGTCGAACGAGGACTCGCTCGCCCGATCCCGGATCACCGACATGGCCCGACGGACCACCCGAGCCGAGTCGGCCGGAGCCGACGACCCGAGCTGAGGCCCCGTCTCGATGAGCAGGGCGTCGACCACGTTCTCGACCGCGGCCCGGAGCGGCTGCCAGTGGTCTCTCCCGGCTTCACCGTCGACGAGAGAGTGCTCATGGTCGTCGCGAGCAGGACGCGCGACGACGCCAGATCGGTGCCCAGGACGACCGGGCGTTCGGGTACGTCGTTCCAGTAGCGGTCGAGGTAGTCGTTACCCAGGAGCACCTCGACCGTCCCGTGCGGCTGCTCGCTCTCGACCGAGAGTGCGGAGGACGTGCGGTGCACGAGTCCCTGGCCCTCGCTCAATATCGCGTGGAACCCGTCGCTCCGCACCGACAGCGTGCCCTCGACGACGAGGACCACGGCCACGCCCCAGCGCTCGCTCCGGCGGTCGACCCGCCGCGCTGTGTGCCACACCCGCGCGATCGTGAAGTCCTCGTCGTCGAGGACGTTCCCGAACACGCGCAGGCCCGCCGTGCTGCCGCGTGTGCTCCAGCCGAACCCCGTCATCCATCGAGCCGCCGCCTGCGCGGCGAGGTTGATCCCGCGGGGGGCCGGACGGTGCTCGCGGAATGTCATCGGTCCTTCTTGGAGAGGGCGGCGGCGGACCGATCTCCAGTGTCCTTCCAGGATCGCCGGA
Organism: Rathayibacter tanaceti; assembly: GCF_001634385.1. Lineage (GTDB taxonomy): Bacteria > Actinomycetota > Actinomycetes > Actinomycetales > Microbacteriaceae > Rathayibacter > Rathayibacter tanaceti. The sequence goes on from NZ_LIIN01000044.1 coordinate 8,354, forward strand.
GCACGAGCGGACCGTGACCGCCTCGGCGGCGATTTCGTCCACCGATCCGACCGAAACGTCCTCGGACCGGGGAGAACGATGTTCGAGGTCCGCTCAGGCTCATCAGGATGAGGGCATCGCCTCCCCGTCCCGCTTGGAGCTCGCATGACCGCACCCGCACACGTCGTCCGAGCGGGCGAGGGCTGGATCCTGCCGGCCGACGGCGACTCTGCGGCCCGGGTCGTGGTGCCGGGCCCGGTCTGGACCCGTGACGGTGTCGAGGTCCTGGCGATGGACATGCAGGACGAGGAGGCGCGGGACGGTTCGGCGCCGCAGGAATCCCTCCTGCCTCCGCCCCTGCATCCCGAGAGCGTCTCATGAACCCGCGCTCGAGCGGCGCGATCGACTTCCATAGCATCGGCTGGACGCCGCTCACCCCCGTCGTCGTCGGCACGACGCTCGACGTCGTCTCATCTGGCCCGTTCACCGTTAGCCGGTCGTGGACGCCCACCGCCGCTGAGTACGCGCTGGTCCCGCAGGGTGAGGCGATCCGGGTGCTCCTCACGGTCGAGGGGGAGGCCAGGATGCTGACGCACCGCGGCACGAGCCTCCTCGAGGCCGGCCAGGTGATGCTCCTGGGCTCGCGTGAGGCGGTGGAGGTGCGGACCGAGAGCCAGTGGGCCCGGTTCGAATGGCAGCTGCGTCCCACGATCCTGCGGTCCCCCGTCTTCGCGGAGTGCTTCGAGCGTCCGCTCCCGTTGCAGACCCTGGGGTCGCGGATGCTCATGTTCACGGCCAACGCGATGCTCAATCAGCCGGTGGAGGAGTCGGAGCGCGCCTTCGGCCACTACTCCCTCGCGGCCGAGCAGCTCGTTGCCGGGGGCCTCCCGATCGCCGGGGGTGCACTCGGCGACGGTGAGTCCACCGATCTCGAGCGCGCGCTGCGGCTCATCCGCCGCCACGCTCACGAGCAGGATTTCACCGTGACCGCCCTCGCGCGTCTCCTCCGCTGCTCCGAGAGCCACCTGCACCGGATCTTCGAGGCCTCCAGCGAGACCCCGCGGCGCGCCATCGAGCGGTACCGCATCGAGGAGGCGCAGCGGCTCCTCGCCTCGGGTTCGCCCGAGCGGCGGCGCGATCGCGGGTGGGTGGCGCAGGCAGCGGGCTTCAGCTCCGCAGCGCACCTGCAGCGGGTGCTGCGGCGGGAGGCGGCGTCCCACGCAACGCAGCAGGGGGTCGCCGCGGCCCGCTAGCCGCGACGACCCCGACCGCTCGCACACGCAGGGAGGGAGGCGCGGTTCGCCCGTGCCTCCCTCCCTGCGTGCCCGGGGAGCCGCCGACAGGCGCCGACGACTCCCCGTCCCTGATCAGGGCAGTCGCGCAGTCGCAGGTTCACGAGGTTGTCGTCGCCGATCCCCGAGAACGCCACGGTGGCCGAGGCGACACCGGTCTGGACGATGCTGTTGCCGAACCAGAGGTTGCCGTCCTCGTCGAGGAAGTAGTTGTAGCCCAGCGGCTTCGACCGGCTCGGCACGTTCGGGTACGGAGTCGCCCAGGGGTTAGTGGCGTTGCCGCTGTGCCAGACGCCCGAAGGGTTGCGGGTGTTGATACGGGGGGTGTTGCCCGTTCCCATGAACGCCTTGATGCCGGGGTACTCGGTCGACGTCGGGGCCTGCGTGGCGACACGGGTGCCCTTGTAGTACAGGTTCGAGCCCGACTGGAAGAAGTCGTAGCCCAGGTTCGTGGCGTTGGCCGGCACGTTGGGGATCGCTGTGATCGAGCCCCAGGCGCCGTTGACGACGCGCCACCAGCCGTTGGTGCCGTTGACGTTGCCGTAGAAGGTCATCACAGCGCCATCACCGGAGATGTCGTAGGCGTTGGCCTTGTTCGGCGATCCGGCGACCGTGAAGGGGAAGGTGCCGTTGACCGTCGAGTAGACGAAGTCGGGGTTGGTGCCATTGGGGGCGGTGAAGTAGTTGTTGCCCAGAGCGTTGTAGTTGGAGGCGACGCCCAGCGCCGGGCGCTGCAGGTTGCTGCCCGCGACGTCCCACCAGCGGTTGTTGTCCAGCTTCACCGAGGCGTGGTTGGCCGGGCTGGTGGTCTGCCAGGCGCCCTGACCGATGCCGGACACGTTGTTCGCGTCGGCGACCGTGCCGTTGTTGTACCACAGCTGCCCGCCGGGGCCGACGAAGTAGTTGTAGCCCTGCGGCGTCGACGCGACCGGGACGGCGGGGAAGCGCGTGAACGTACGCGCCGCCCCGTTCTCGACGCCCCAGATGCCGCGAGCGGAGGAGTCGGTGACCACGTTCGTGGTGGCTCCGGCGGTGCCGTAGGCCGCCGAGAACGACTTGGTGCCGTCGGGGGAGGTGACGGTGATCGCCGGGAGTGTCGCGGTGCCGTCGGCGCCGGTGCGGACGACCTTGGTGGTCGTGCCGTCGGCGAACTTGAAGCCGCCGGGGAGCGTGATGGTCACGTTCGCGTTCGGAGTGGTGGCGGTGCCGTCGAAGGCGCGCACCCGTACTCCGGTGAGCCGCGCGCAGGGATCTGCCCTGTAGCTGCTCTGGAGGAACTCGACGCGCGGGTTCGTCGGGGTGGTGGAGGCGGCGGCGAGCGGTGCGCCGACGGCCGCACCGACGACGGGGACCGACCAGGCGGCGCCGGCGACGATGGTGCGGCGGTGGATTCCGCCGGGGGTGGTGCTCTCGCCGCTCGGGGCGGCGGAGTGGTTCTGTTCAGTCACGTGATGTCCTTCTCGGATGAGGTACGCCGTCGGATCTGTCCGACGTCCGACCACCAGAGTCGCGATCAGGGCGAGCCGACCGGCCGGAAGGAGAGGTTTCGGCCGCCGAGGAGAGATTCGGGTGTCCCCGTACGGGGTGGACGGTGCTGCGACCCGGTGTCCTGCCGAGAGAGGCTGCTCTCCTGGTTGCATCGTCCGCTGCCGTGTGGCGGGGGTCGCTCGTTGGCCTCCCGTGCGCGGTGGCCTCGGCCCGCAGTGCTTTGAGCATCTTCGCCGACGTCCCGAATCCCGTCAGGCGCGCCACTTCGTCCACGTCGGCGCGATCGGACGAGGGGCGGCGCTCCAAGATCTCGCGGGCGGCGGCGGCTCGTGCGGCCCGGATCGCCCGCAGCGGCGTCGTCCCGATGCGGGCGAACGCCGCATGCAGCGCGCTCGTCGAGATCGAGAGCTCGGCGGCCAGAGCGCGGACGTCGAAGTCGGGCTGACTCCGACGCCGCAGGATCAGCGCGCGGGCCCGCCGCAGTACTCCCGTCGACGCGGGCAACGAGAGCGCCGGGCCCACGTCGGTGAGCACAGCGCCGAGTGCGTTCTCGAGGGTGCCGCGGAGGTAGGGCCAGCCGTCCGACGTCTCCGTCGGTGCGGTGAGCACGGCCATAGCCGTCGCCAGGAGCGCTCGTACCGAGGGGAGATCGGCCGGCACGACGGTCAGTCCGTCGTTGGCCTCCACCCAGAATCGTTCGAAGTAGCCCGGAGCGACGCGCATCTCGACCACACCGCACGGTCCGTCGCTGTCGAGAGTGATGCTCGTGGCGGCGTACTGGATCAGCCCCTCGCCGGCCCTCGCCGTCGCCGTCGCGCAGTTGACCGAGGCGGTCACGGCTCCCTCGACGATGAGGGTGACCGTGACGGCGGCGTCGTGCGCGCGTTCGAGGCGTCGTGCGTTGTGCCAGAAACGGGCGATGCGGAACCCCGGCTCCTGGATCGCATCCCCGAACAGCCGCAGATCACCGGCCGGACCGAGCGGGCGCAGGTCGGAGGATCGAAGCCATTCGGCCGCCTCAGACCCCGTGAGCGCGAGTCCGTGCTCGCCGACCGGCTCCGGACTCTCGGGGATGCGCATCGGGCTCTCCGCTCGGAAGGAGTCCCGCCGCGCAGTCACGGTGAGGCGGTTCCCGCGATGAACCTTTACCCTCTCCGGCGCGGTGCCACGAGGTCAAAAACTCCTGGGACCCTCGTCAAAACTCCTGTCTGCGCCACTTCCGGTTCCTCATCGCGTGTCGGCTGAGAACGATGAACGTCGTTCGCTTATCCCTCTCGATAGACATCGGAGACACCTCATGACTCGACCCCCTGCTCCCGACAGCCACGACATTCCCCTGGGAGACGGCTGGAGCATTCCCGACGGCAACGGGCCGGCCCGCCGCACCCTCGTGCAGGGTGCCGCCTGGACCATTCCTGTCGTCGCCCTCGCTACTGCGACACCGGCCGCCGCCGCCTCTCTCGTGCCGACGCTCACCTTCACGCAGCCGAACTACAACAAGTCCTCGTGCGACACCCTGCGCGGCGTGAGCGTCCGGGCCACGACCGATGGAACCACTCCTGTTCCCGACGGAACGCCCGTCACGGTCACCCTTCCCGACGGCTTCCTCTTCGAAGGCGGAGGCACCACCCGCACCGTGACCACCGTCAACGGGGTCGCGGCGGTCCCCCCGATGACCTCGACCGCCATCGACGGCGCCGACAACACGCTCAGCGCCTCCGGTAACGGAGCGACGGCCACCAGCACGGTCACTGTGTCCAGCGACGAGCGGTCGGTGTGGGTCAACATGGACGCCGCCGGGAACAACGGCGAGTACCCCGCCGTCCCCGCCGGCTCCCGCCCCTACGGGTACAACTACTTCCGGGCTCCGAATGGGCAGCTCTACTACCAGAACGCCCCCGTCGCCGGATCGACGCCGGTCAACGGCGGCCTCGCCTGGCAGACGACGACCAACTCGAACCAGGGCAGCTTCAAGATCGGTAACACCTGGTATCTCTACAACGGCGCTTCCCGGACGGCTCTCACCGTTCCCGCGACCGTGACCGCAGCCGGCAACAACTACTTCGTCACCGGTGACAACCGGAACATCTACTACGGCAACACGCTCATTGCGGTCCCGGGGACCGTCACCAAGGCGGTCGGTTACGACATCCAGGGTGAGGGCAACGTCCTCACCCTGCAGGCGGGATCGGTCTGGCGCCGCTACATCAACGGCGTCGAGTCGACTCCCGCCTGGATGGCGAACATTCCCGCCACTTCCAGGAACCTCGGCTACGACTACTTCCAGAACGGGAGCACGCTGTACTTCCGCGGCACCGTCGTGACGAACGCCGCCCCTATCTCTGGCACGTACCCCGGCATCGCGACGTTCAGCGGCACCAGCAACCAGCCGCGAGTCAACATCCGCGACACCACCACGAACCAGTGGCGCAGCGTCGGCGGTGCGGGCTACGCAGGCGGGCGGGTCTTCCCTGCGGTGCCGGCTCGGGCGAGGGCGCTGGGCTACAACTACTTCCTGGCGTCGAACGGTGATCTCTACAGCGGCAACACGAGGATCGCGACGAACGTAGCGAGCGCCGCGAACGCGTTCGGAGGCGTCAACGACACCAACCGCATCAACGTACGCCTGCGCAGGTGCTGACGATCTGACGCGGCGCGCACCAGCGTCCACCGGGCCCGTCCCTCCTCCCATTCGGGGGGAGGGACGGGCCTCTCGCGTTCTCGGGTCCTTTCAGCTCCCGGTCGCTCTGATCGTCGCCCGCATCGTCTCCACCGTCCTGAAGCCGGATCGCCGAGCGATCCGCTCCATCTCCTCCCGCGAGGTCACCCGCCGACGCGAGAGCAGCTCCCTCGCCAGCGCGGCCCGGGTCGCGCGGAGTTCGCGCCGCGCGGTCGTCCCGTGCACGGTGAAGGCGTGCCCGACCCGGGTGGTCGAGGAGTTGAGGCGTGAGACGAGTTCGGTGACGGTGAAGGTGGGATCGTTCGCGTGCGCGTGGAGGGTCGCCATCGTTCGCCGGAACAGTTCCTCCTCGGCCGAGGAGGCGCGGGCGGCCTCCGCGAGGCCGGCCCGCTCCCCGAGCAGCGCGAGCAGCGTCTCTTCGACTGCCCGTTCGATGTGCGCCCAGCCAGCGTTCGCGCCGGTGAGCTCCGAGGCGAGCAGCGAGTTGACGAGTCCGGTGAGGATCCGCGAGACGTCGGAGGGGGCGAGCGGCGTGATGGTCCGCTCCTGGGGAGGGAGGGTCGTGCTCAGCCAGCGGGTCCGCTCCACGCGGACCTCGATCCACGCTGCCGCCGAGGTGCTCGCCAGCGCGACCGTGCTCGAGGGCGGCAGGAGGAGGGACTCGCCCGTCCTCAGCACGTCCGTCCGCTCGCCGGCGGTCACCGTGAAGGCGCCTTCGATGAGGGTCAGCGCCACCGCCGCCCGGTCCGCTGCGTCGAAGCGCGCGTCGAGGCCGCTCGTCCAGACGCGCGCGATGCCGATCTCGGGTGACTGGATCGAGTCGGCGAAGACCCGGATCCGCTCGGCCGGCTCGCGGACCGCGACCTGACGCTCGGCGAGCCAGGCGAGCGCCTCGGGGCCCGACAGAGCGACCCCGCGCTGCACGCGCCGAGTCGATCCTGCTGTGCCGGCGTCTCGCGCCGACCCGCCCCCGGGAGTCACGGGAGTCAGTCTGTTCGGCTCGGCCCGGCCAGCGCCGCGTCTCGGCGGAGCGGCGCCAGCTTCAGCTTGACCGACTCGGCCGGGGCGGGAGTCCAGCAGGGCGACGTCAACTCGGGCACGCGAGGCACCCCGTACTACTTCATCCAGTACCGCTAAGCGGCTGCACGCGAGTCCTTTCGGCTCTGCCTCAGCAGGCTCGGATGCAGAGGTCCACATAACGGCCGCCCCACATCCTTTCCCGGACGTGGGGCGGGCCGTTCGTCATGGACGAGTTCTGTGCTGCCGGTCCCTCCCTGTGGGAAGTGAGGCGCTGCTGCACCCGTGCCGACCGCGTTCCTGGCCGTCGTGGGACGTCCAGAGCGGGCTCCGCGGTCAGCGCTCCGCGTCCTCCAGGTCCTGCAGCCTGATCGCGCGGCGCATCTCCTTGCCCGTCGGGAAGCCGGCGAGCACGGCCAGCTCCTGCTGGTCGTGCCACGAGGGCAGCACTCGGCGCGCGAGCATCTCGCGGGCGGAGTCGACGCGGGCGGCGCGCAGGAACTGCGTCGGCGTCCTCCCCGTGCAGACGAAGGCCTCCTCGAGGTCGGCCAGCGGCACGTCCAGCTCGTCGGCGAGGGCCTGCGGGTCGAAGTCGGGCTCCTGCCGGCGCGCGGTGATGGTCCCGATCGCTGTGCGCACGAGCTCCGCCGTGTCGGCGGTGGTTCCGGAGGCGATCGGCGGGCCGATCACGACCAGCAGCCCCGAGACGAGCGGCTCGAACACTCCGCGGAGGAGGGGCCACGTCGGAGCGTCGGGATCGAGTCGCGCCTCCAGCCCCGTCCGGATGGTCGGGCGCACGATGCGCGCGATCGTCGTCTCTGCCCGGACGATGACTGGCCGCTCGGGCAGCCCCTCCCAGAACCGGTAGAGGCGGTTCTCCTCGAAGCTCAGCTCGACTACTCCGTAGGGCTTCTCGCTCTCGATGTCGAAGCGCGCGGGGGTGGGATAGAGCAGGACGTCGCCCTCGTGCATCGTCTCGTCCATCCCCTCGCCGCGGATCCGCAGCTCGCCGGTGTCCACGCTCAGCACCGCGACGCCGACATCGGGTCGGGTCATCGCAGCGTGGCGGGAGTTGTGCTCCAGGCGGGCGAGGGCGAAGTCGACACCGCCGATCGCGTCACCGGCGACGCGCAGCCCGGCCACTGGCTTCCTCGGGCACCAGCCGATTGCCTGCATCCACTCCGCGGCCTCCTCTCCCGTGAGGTGCACGGCGGGCTCGACAGGCGCCGGCAGCCAGTTGTCGAAGGGGTTCACGGATGCTCCTGGCAGACTGTGTGGGCACCCTTTGTAGGGCCACGGCACAAGGATGGGTCCGTTGCCCCGCGAGGGAAAGGGGTTGTGGACGTTTCCGTCGCGGGAGGGAGCAGATCGACGTCTCAGCGTCGCGCAGCGCGTGCCTCCAGCACCGTCCCGACGTTCCCCGCGATCCACTCGACCACCGGCAGCAGCCGCTCCGCGAGCTCCTCGCCGAGCGGCGTCAGGCAGTACTCGACGTGCGGAGGCACGACCGGTCGCGCATCGCGGCGCACGAAACCGTCCTCCTCGAGAATACGGAGCGTCTGCGCGAGCATCTTCTCGCTGATCCCGCCGATCCTGCGCCGAAGCTCGCTCCAGCGCAGCGTGCCGGAGGCGAGGGCTGCCAGCACCAGCACGCTCCACTTGCTCGTGACGTGCCCGAAGATCTCGCGGCTCGGGCAGTCGGCGGTGTACACGTCGCCGGTAAGAAGGGGGGTCTCTGCGATGCTCACGGTGCTCCTCTGATCGGGGTCTCCTGGTACTAACCAAATAGTGGGTACTGCATTCCGGGAAGTATCGGGACGGAACCGCCGTTGCACCCCTTCGGCGGCGGGAACCGCACGCCACACCCCTGTAGGAAGGACCCCTCATGACTCTCGTCGTCACCGGAGCCACTGGCCACCTCGGCCGCCTCGCCGTCGAGCACCTGCTCGCCCGCGGCACCGCCGCCTCCGACATCGTCGCCACCGGCCGCGACGCCGCCAAGCTGGAGGCGCTCGCCGCCGACCTCGGCGTCCGCACCGCCGTCGCCGATTTCGAGGATGCCGCCTCGCTCGACGCCGCCTTCGCCGGTGCCGAGGCCGTCCTCCTCGTCTCGGGGTCGGAGGTGGGCAAGCGCGTCGCGCAACACACCGCCGCCATCGAGGCCGCGGCCCGCGCCGGCGCCCGCCTGGTCTACACGAGTGCCACGGAGGCCACCACCAGCGCGCTGATCCTCGCCCCCGAGCACAAGGCGACCGAGGAGGCCATCGCCGCCGCGGGAATCCCGGCCGTGATCCTCCGCAACGGCTGGTACAACGAGAACTACGAGCAGACCGTCGCGGAGCTCGCCTCCACCGGCACCACGCTCTCGAGCGCCGGCGACGGCCGAGTCTCGAGCGCCGCGCGGAGCGACTACGCGGAGGCCGCCGCGGTCGCCCTGGCCGACGCCTCCCTCGTCGGCACCGTGCACGAGCTCGCGGGCGATGTCGCCTGGAGCTTCGACGAGCTGGCCGCCCTGGTCGGCGAGGTCGCGGGCCGCGACGCCGCGATCACGCACGTCTCCTCCGAGGAGCACGCCCGAATCCTCACCGAGGCGGGCGTCCCCGAGGGCGGGGTCGGCTTCCTCGTCGGGCTCGACGCGAACATCGCCGACGGCCTCCTGGGCGGGGCCGACGGCTCGCTCGCCCGCCTGATCGGGCACCCCACCACGCCGATCCGCGCGTACGTCGAGGAGCAGCTCGCCCGCTGACCGCGGCTCGCCCGCTCACCTCGGGCCCGGCCGCCGACATCGGGCGCGCCGGGCGGACTCGGGCGTGCCGAATCGCGGTCGGCTCGCAGGAATCCCCCCTCTCCCTGCGAGCCGACCGTGGTCCCGCGAGCCCGGCACGCCCGACCCTCACTCCCCGGTGTCGGCGGCCCGACGTAGGCTGTCCGCCATGACCTCGACGACGCCTCGCTCCGGTATCGACCTCTCCGAACTCGACCCCGCGACGCGGCCGCAGGACGACCTCTACCGCCACGTCAACGGGCTCTGGATCGACCGCACCGAGATCCCGTCCGACAAGGCGCGCTACGGCTCCTTCCACCAGCTCCAGGAGGAGGCCGAGAAGGCGGTGCGCGACATCGTCGTCGAGGCGCAGACCGCGCACTACGGCACCGAGGAGCGCCTGTTCGGCGACCTGTACGCCTCCTTCATGGACGAGGCCCGCGCCGACGAGCTCGGCGCCGCCCCCATTGCCGACGACCTCGCCGTCGTGCAGCGGGTCGACTCGATCCCCGGCCTGCTCCGCGCCATCGGCGAGTTCGAGCGCACCGGCGTCCCCGGGCTCTTCGGCCTCTTCGTCGACAACGACCCGGGTGCCCCCGAGCGCTACCTCGTCTTCGTCAACCAGGGCGGCCTCGGGCTGCCGGACGAGAGCTACTACCGCGAGGACGAGTTCGCCTCCGTCCGCGATGCCTACACGCCCTTCGTCGCGCGGATGCTCGGCCTCGCGGGAATCGACGCCGCCGAGGCCCGCGCCGAGCGGATCGTCGCGCTCGAGACCGAGCTCGCCTCCGTGCACTGGGACAAGGTGCGCAGCCGCGACAGCCGATCCACCTACAACCTCCACACCTGGGCCGAGGTCGTCGAGCTCACCGCGGGCGTCGATCTCGACGTCTGGTCCACCGCGATGGGTGCTCCGGAGGGTGCGCTCGCCGAGGTCGTCGTGCGCCAGCCGAGCTTCCTCCAGGGTCTCGCCGGCCTCCTCACGGAGGAGCGCCTGCCGGCCTGGCGCGACTGGCTGTCCTGGCAGGTGGTCCGCGCCGCCGCTGCCTACCTGTCGAGCGACTTCGTCGACGCCAGCTTCGACTTCTACGGCCGAACCCTCACGGGCACTCCGCAGAAGCGAGAGCGCTGGAAGCGCGGCGTCTCGCTCGTCGAGGGATCGTTGGGCGAGGCGGTCGGCCGGATCTACGTCGCCCGACACTTCCCCGCGAGCGCGAAGACCGCGATGGACGTCCTCGTCGAGAACCTGATCGAGGCCTACCGCCGCTCCATCGCCGACCTCGACTGGATGGGTGCCGCGACCCGTGAGCGCGCGCTCGAGAAGCTCGCCACCTTCACTCCCAAGATCGGCTACCCCGTCCGCTGGCGCGACTACTCCGCGCTGTCGATCGATCCGGCCGACCTGCTCGGCAACGCCCGCCGCGTCGCCGCGTTCGAGTTCGACCGCGAACTCGGCAAGATCGGCCGCCCCCTCGATCGCGACGAGTGGTTCATGACTCCGCAGACCATCAACGCCTACTACAACCCCGGCTTCAACGAGATCGTCTTCCCGGCCGCGATCCTGCAGTTCCCCTTCTTCGACGAGGGCCGCGACTCCGCCGCCAACTACGGGGCGATCGGCGCGGTCATCGGCCACGAGATCGGCCACGGCTTCGACGACCAGGGCTCGCGCTTCGACGGCGACGGCCGCCTGACCGACTGGTGGACCGAGGAGGACCGCGCCGCGTTCGAGGAGCGCACCCGGGCCCTGATCGCGCAGTACGACTCGCTCGCACCGGCCACCACGCCCGGGCACCACGTCAACGGCGCACTGACCATCGGCGAGAACATCGGCGACCTCGGCGGGCTCAGCATCGCCTGGAAGGCCTACCTGCTCTCGCTCGACGGCCAGGAGCCACCGGTGATCGACGGGCTGACGGGGGCCGAGCGCTTCTTCCTCTCGTGGGCCCAGGCCTGGCAGCAGAAGTCGCGCGACGAAGAGACGATCCGTCTCCTCGCCATCGACCCGCACGCTCCGGCCGAGTTCCGGTGCAACCAGATCGTCCGCAACATCGATGAGTTCTACGCTACTTTTGACGTCTCCGAAGGCGACGCCCTCTGGCTCTCCCCGAGCGAACGCGTCTCCATCTGGTAGTCGCCGTCGACCACCTCACCGCACAGCGGACGAGGAGTCCGGGGCATCGAGAGCCGACCGATGCCGCCGGGGTCGTCCGTGCATCGCGCGTCCCGCCGGCGCGTCGAGGGCTCCGGTCCACCCTCCGCACCAACCGCTCTTCCGACCCGTAGAGGTGCCGTACCCGTGGTGACACCCACCAGCGAGACCCGCCGTGAGAACCGCCGCAACCGCCGGGGCCGGCACAAGGGCTCCGGCGATCGCGACAACTTCCAGCGCGGTTTCGATGCGCTGGGCCGTCTCGCGATCGACGGAGTCGTGGTCTCGGCGCGCGCCGTCGACCTCGCCACCGGGCGCACGCTGTTCGCCGTCGACGACTCCGTCTCGATGCCCACCGCCTCCCTCGGCACGGTCGTGCTGCTGATCGAGGTCGCCGCCCGTCTGGCGAACGAGCCGCAGGAGAACCTGCGCCTCGTCGACCGCACCGCCGCGGACGCGGTCGCGGGCTCGGGCGTCTGGCAGCACCTCCAGGTGCCGTCGATGCCGATCGCCGACCTCGCCGCACTCGTCGGAGCGACGAGCGACAACCTCGCGACCAACGTCCTCCTCCGCCGGGTCGGCCTCGACGCCGTGCGCGAGCGGGCCGAGGCCCTCGGGCTCTCCCGCACCGCTCTGCTCGACGTGGTCCGCGACGAGCGCGGCCCCGACGACGCCCCGCAGCTCTCGATCGGCTCGGCTCGCGAACTGACCTGGCTGCTCGCCACCCTCGCCAACGGCGAGATCGTCGACGCGGCCGTGAGCTCGCGCGTGATCGGCTGGCTCTCGCTCGGCACCGACCTGTCGCTGGTCGCCTCCGCGTTCGGCCTCGACCCGCTCGCCCACCGCCACCCCGACCACGGCGTCCTCCTCGTCAACGCGACGGGCACCGATGTCGGCGTGCGCGCAGAGGCCGGCGTCCTCCGCGGCCCCCGCGCCGGCGTCGCGTACGCCGTCGCCACCCAGTTCGACGACACGACTCTGCACTACCGCCTGGCGGTCCTCGATGGCCTGCGCACCCTCGGCGCCGACCTGCTCGAGTACGTGCACTGACCTCGCGCGTGCGCCCCACTCGCGCCACTCGCGGTCATCCAGCGACGCGCGAGTCGGCTGAAGCCGGTACCCGCCCACGGGCCCGTTTCGCGCCCGCTCGTGCGAGGCGCCGGAGGGGCGGGCGGCGAGGAGTCGATGCGCCGTCAAGGCCCTGACCGCTGCGGTCGCGCGATCTAGGCTGCCGACAGCGATGACGCCTCTCCGGTGCACCGCGGAGAGGGAACCATGAGCAGCTTCGGCTTCGACGCCCCCGAAGACGTCGCCGACACCACCCGACCCGACGTCGACTCTCTACCGGTTCCTCCCGAGGATCCCGCCGAGATCGACGACGACGAGGCTCTCGACGAGGCCGTGGACGAGGGCGCCGAGGCTCGGCTCGCCGACACGCACGACCAGCGATCCGAAACGCCGCTCGCCGACGCCGTCCACTTCGACGCGTCCGCGGAGATGCTCCCCTCGGCGACGAGGACCCGCCCGAGCACCCCGTCGTCCCGTCGCCCAGCTGATCGCTACGCTCTCCCACGGCCGACCGCCGCGCGAGAATGCGACCGGCGTTCCGCGCCAGAGCGCGCCGCCGTCCCCGATTCGGGCACAGTGGAGGAATGACAGATCCTCAGCACCCTGCGCCGCCCGTCCAGCCTGGTCAGTCGTCCACCCCGTCCACCCCGTCCACCCCGCCCACCCCGCCCGCGCAGACTGCCATGCCGC
>NZ_LIIN01000045.1 GCF_001634385.1 Rathayibacter tanaceti
CGTCTCGGGCGATGGCGGCCTGCACGACACCGCCCGCGACGGCGACGGTCTGGGCCTCGCCCTGACGCAGGAGATCGCGCGGGAGGCGGAGAAGAGCCCGTCGTCCTGGCTGCCCGGGGTGAAGGCGTAGGCGGGGAGAGCCATCGTCGCGACGAGAGCGCCGGCGAAGCCGACCATGGCGACCTTGCCCACGGCCCGGCCGCGACGCTTGCGCGGGGTGCCCGCAGGCGACGGGACGAAGTCGGTGACGTCGGCACCACGGACCGGCGCGACGGGCACGGCACGGCGGGCGACCGGCGCGTCTCCGCCGATCCGCGCCCTGATCACCGGCGGCTGGTTCTCGAAGGAGGCGTTGCTCGAGTGGTTCGGGTGGGTGGAGCGGAACCGGTCGGGGGAACCGGCGCCGTCGTTGGGGGTGACGGGATTCTGGGGCAAAAGGGAAGATCCTCCGACGTCCCGTCAGCCCAGGCAGCTGTCCCGTCTCATGCGCGAGGCATCGGTGTGAACAGGATCCGAGACGGGCGAGGGGACGTCGGATCCCGCGCCACGAGGCCGAGGCTCGGCCGCAGGGCTCCACAGAGCGTAAGCGACCGTTACCGATTTGTCACCTTCTCGGCGGGAAGAGACCGCTCCCCGACCACGGAGCAGGTCCCCGATGCACTGGTGGAGCTCGGCACTGCGAGCGTGCTCGCCTCGGCCCCGCGGTCCGCTGTGTCGCGGATCGGCGGAGGACCCGCCCGCAGCGTCGGCCTCCGACCGATGGTCGTCCTCCTCGTGGACGATCTCAGACGACGAGGAAGATGTGCGCCGCGACCTCGTTGGGCAGCTCGATGCCCGCCTCCGCGCCATCGATGCGCGCGAGCACATATCCATTGAGCGCCGAGAACTCTCCCTCCGCACCCGGCATGACGCCGGACTGCTTGAGCTGGAGGAGGAGCTCGGGGTCGACCTGCGCGGGCTCGCCCAGACGACGCGCCACACCTCGGCGGGGCTCGGTGGTCCCGGCGACGAAGCGCGGCAGGCTGATGACCCCGTCCGCGAAACGCGAGGCGGGAGAGTCGCCGAGCTCGTCGAGCCCGGGGATCGGGTTGCCGTAGGGCGACTCCGTCGGGTGGTCGAGCATCTCGAGGAGCCGCCGCTCCACCTGCTCACTCATGACGTGCTCCCAGCGGCACGCCTCCTCGTGCACGAACTCCCAGTCGAGCTTGATGACGTCGTGGAGGAGCCGCTCGGCGAGACGGTGCTTGCGCATGACGTGGATCGCCTTGCGGCGTCCGTCCGATGTGAGCTCGAGGTGACGATCTCCCGAGACGACGACGAGGCCGTCGCGCTCCATCCGTCCGACCGTCTGCGAGACCGTGGGGCCGGAGTGGCTGAGTCGCTCCGAGATGCGCGCCCGCAGCGGAATGATGTTCTCCTCCTCGAGCTCGAGGATGGTGCGCAGGTACATCTCGGTCGTGTCGATCAGATCCGTCATCTCAGCCTTCCCGTCTCGGCGCGCTCAACCTTAGTGCGCGGCACGACGCAGCATCGGCGCTGCGGCACGACGCAGACCTCCGTCGCTCGGAGGGGGATACGGGCCGGGAACCCTAGTATTAACGCATGCCGGACCTCACCATTCCTCGCGAGCTTCTCCCCCACGACGGACGGTTCGGCTGCGGCCCGTCCAAGGTGCGCCACGACCAGCTCGCCCACCTCGCGACCCAGGGTGCGCACCTCCTCGGAACCTCGCACCGCCAGGCTCCGGTGAAGGATCTCGTCGGCCGTGTCCGCGAGCACCTCGCCACCCTGTTCCGCATCCCCGACGGCTATGAGGTGCTGCTCGGCAACGGCGGCTCGACCGCCTTCTGGGACGCCGCCGCCTTCTCCCTCATCGAGCGCCGCGCCGAGAACCTCACTTTCGGCGAGTTCGGGCAGAAGTTCGCCGCCGCCGCCTCCGCTCCGTTCCTCGAGCCCCCGCACGTGGTCGCCGCCCCCGCCGGCTCGCGCAGCGGGGTCGAGATCGTCGAGGGGATCGACGTCTACGCCTGGCCCCACAACGAGACGAGCACCGGAGTCATGGCGCCCGTGCGGCGCGTCCGCGGCGACGAGGGAGCACTGACCGTCGTCGACGCGACGAGCGCGGCCGGCGGCATCGACGTGGACCTCGCTGAGGCCGACGTCTACTACTTCGCGCCCCAGAAGAACTTCGCCTCGGACGGCGGCGTCTGGTTCGCCCTCTTCTCCCCCGCAGCGATCGAGCGGATCGAGCGCATCGCCGCCGGCGGCCGCTACATCCCCGAATTCCTCAGCCTCAAGAACGCCGTCGACAACTCCCGCCTGAACCAGACTCTGAACACTCCCGCCCTCTCGACCCTGCTGCTGATGGAGTCGCAGCTCGAGTGGATGAACGCCTCCGGCGGACTCGCCTGGGCGTCGGCGCGGACCGCGGAGTCGTCCTCCGCCCTCTACGACTGGGCCGAGGCGTCCTCGCTCGCCACTCCGTTCGTCCAAGACCCGGACCACCGCTCGCAGGTCGTCGCGACCATCGACTTCGATGCCGCGGTCGACGCGGCCCTCGTCGCGAAGGTCCTCCGCGCGAACGGCATTGTCGACACGGAGCCCTACCGCAAGCTCGGCCGCAACCAGCTGCGGGTCGCCACCTTCGTCGCGATCGAGCCCGACGACGTCCGCTCGCTGCTCTCCTGCATCGACTACGTCCTCGAGCGACTGGCCGACTGAGGCGCGCCGATGCGTCTGTGGTTGCGCGAGGAGGAGCGGCGGCCGAGCCCGCCTCCCTACGAGAGCGATGACGCGACGGCGCTCCTGGTCGGTTGCATCGCCTGGGCGGTCGCGCTCGTGGCGGTGCTCGTGGCAGCGGCGGTGGGAGTCGTCGCCCCGCCCGTCGTGCTCTCGACGGTCGTGATCGGGCTGGTCCTGGGCACGATCGGGCTCTTCTACAGCCGCAACCGCCGCTGACCGCGCTGAACGACTAGAGCGCGTCCGTCTCCATCCGCAGGCTCGTGCCCTCGTTCTCGACCACCAGCCGGACGCGGAGCTGCGCGAACTCCGAGAGGCGGTCGACGTGCGTGCCGCCGCAGGGGATCGCTGCTGGACCCGCCGGCAGCGTGCAGCGCCAGGTTCGGCGGGTGCTGAGCAGATCGTCGTCTCGGTGGATTTCCACGTCCGCGCCGGTGGCGATCCACTCGGCGAGCAGGCCGTCGATGCGCCTCTGCACCGCCGCCGTCTCCGCGACCAGCCGGGCGATGTCGACGCCGCTGCGGCGCAGCGAGGTTCCGAGGCGGTAGACGTCGGTCGATCCGGATTCGCGGATCACCGACGTCCGGATCGCCGCCTGATCGAAGTCGGGGCTGCCGAGGGAGTCGGCGCGGGCGGGCTTCGACCAGAACGACGCGACGGCTGCGTTGAGCGCGAGGGAGGCGAGATGGCACGCCGTGTGGCCCCGCGACAGCCGACCACGGTACTCCGGATCGACCTCGACCTCGACCGCATCGCCCAGCGAGAGCAAGGAGGCGTCCTGCACGACGTGCACGACGACGAAGCTCCAGCCCGCCGAGCCCAGCCGAGCGGGCAGGCGATCGCCCACGTGCAGCTCGCCGTCCTGCCAGGCGCCGATCCGGCAGTCGAGGAGATCGAGGCTCTCCCCGGCCAGGACGAGGGCGCCGCGGTCGGCCCCCTGATCGGGCCAGGTCGGATCGACCGGATGCGCCGCCGTCGCATCGAGGACGACCGCCCAGCGTCCGTCCTCGAGTGCAGAGAGGTGCTGCACTCGACCGGTTGTGCGGGTCGCGCCGTCGGGATACGCGATGCGGGTGTCGGAGTCGATCGTCATGGGCAGCGCTGCGGTCCGGCGGCCGGTCGTGTCAGCGTCGCCGACGTCGGCGACGGGTGGGAGCAGCGACCTCGCGCGCGCCCGTGCGGGAGTCGTCATCGGAGTACTCCGGCGAGTCGTCGGCGGAGTCCTCGCCCTCATCGTCCTCGGCGTCGTCCTCCGGATCGTCGCCCTCGAGACCGGCATCGTCGTCCAGATCGCCCTCGAGATCGGAGTCGTCGTCCTCATCTGCGGAGTCGTCGAGATCGTCCTCGTCGAGGTCGTCCGTCTCGTCGTCGACCTCCTCACCGGCGGCCTCCTGCGCCGCGTGGTAGTCGGCGAGCCGGACCGACCACGGCACCCAGTCCGGAGCGAGCACGGCTCCCTCTCCTGGGAGCAGCTCGACCTCGAGCACGGCCACACCCTCGGTTTCGTCGATCCGCGAGAGCGTCGCCGTCCACAGCCAGCCGGGATACCCGCGCATGCGGTTGGCGAACTGCAGCGAGAGCACGTGCTCGCCCTGCGCCACCGTGTCCACCAGGTCACCGATGGTCTCCGCGGGCGTGATCTCGGCGAGCGCAGCGCGCGCGACATCGACCGATGCCGCGAGCACCGGGTCGGGCTCGAACACGGGCTCGATCCCAGCCGGCTGCTCGCTCTCCGAACCGTCCTCGACCGCCGTGGCCTCGCCGAGGGACGCGTCCGCCTCCGACCCCTCGCCCCCGGGAGCACTCGAGTCGGTCGTGCCCGATCCCGATCCTGCGGGCTCAGGGGACTCCGCCGGTGCAGCCTCCGAAGCCGGAGCGTCCTCGCGCGGCTCCTGGCCGGAGGTCGTCTCGTCCGCGTCAGGCATCCAGCTCGTCCGCAACCCGGCGCAGGAGCGCGGCGATCGTCCGGCCGTGTGCCTTGTCGGGGTAACGGCCCCGCTTGAGCCCGGCGCCGATCCCGTCGAGCAGCTTGACCGTGTCCTCCACGATCACGGACATGTCGTCCGCCGACTTGCGATTGAGCTTCACCAGGCTCGGCGGCGTGTCGAGGACCCGCACCGAGAGCGCCTGCGCACCGCGCTTGCCGTCGGCGACGCCGAACTCGAGTCGACTGCCGGCCTTGACCGCGGTTCCGGAGGGCAGCGCGGAAGCGTGCAGGAAGACCTCCTGGCCGTCATCAGTGCTGATGAAGCCGAAGCCCTTCTCCTCGTCGTAGAACTTGACCTTGCCGGTAGGCATGCGGACCCCTCCTGGAAATGAAGCAGCCATCAGTTTAGTCGACCGTGACCGCCCTATCCTTGACAGGTGAAGCCACAGGAGCCCGCGGCATCGGACGCGCGGAGCGCACCCTCGCCTACATGTTCATCGCGATCATCATCATGACGGTCCTCGCGTTCCTCGCGATCCTCGTCGCTCCCGCTCTCGGCGTCCGGGCGTACACGGGTCCGCTGTGGCAGTTCGTCTTCGCCGTTCCGCTCGTGGGCCTCCCCATCGCCTTCGTGATGATGATCGCGATGCTCATCGTGGGAGTCCGGCGCCGCCGCGCCCAGTCCTGACTCCGCCGTTCCGCGCCGCCGGGCGACCATAGAGCGCCCGGCCACTCGGCTCCCAGACTCTGTACAGCCGACGGCCAGATACTGGCGTGCATGGACGGACCCCGCATTCTCATCGTCGACGACGAGCCCAACATCAGAGACCTGCTCACCACGAGCCTCCGTTTCGCCGGCTTCGCCGTGCGGGCGGTCGGCAACGGGGCGCAGGCGATCTCCGCGGTCCTCGAGGAGGAGCCGGACCTGATCATCCTCGACGTCATGCTGCCGGACATGAATGGCTTCGGCGTCACCAAGCGCCTCCGCTCAGCCGGGTACACGTCGCCGATCCTCTTCCTCACGGCGAAGGACGACACCGAGGACAAGATCACCGGCCTCACCGTCGGCGGCGACGACTACGTCACCAAGCCGTTCAGCCTCGACGAAATCGTCGCGCGCATCAAGGCGATCTTGCGTCGCACCATGCACGCGGAAGAGGACGCGGTCATCCGCGCCGGCGAGCTGACCATGGACCAGGACACCCACGAGGTCCTCGTCGGGGACGAGCCGGTCGAGCTCAGCCCCACCGAGTTCAAGCTGCTGCGCTATCTGATGCTCAACCCCAACCGGGTGCTCAGCAAGGCACAGATCCTCGACCACGTCTGGGAGTACGACTTCAACGGCGATGCGGGCATCGTCGAGTCCTACATCTCGTATCTCCGCCGTAAGCTCGACACGCACTCGGAGGAATCGCTCATCCAGACCAAGCGAGGATTCGGGTACATGCTGAAGGTCGCGAAGGCATAGTCTCCGCGCCTCGGCGCCCGTCTCCGATCGGAGGCGCGACGCTGCCGATCCCGAGGGAGTTCCACCGCCATGCACCAGGGTCTGGCCGAGCGGTGGAACTCCATCTCGCTGCGCACGAAGATCACCGCAGTGACGGTGCTCCTGCTAACGCTCGGGCTGCTCGTCTCCGGCATCGGCACGATGACGATGCTCAAGCCTCAGCTGGTGGCACAGCTCGACGCGCAGCTGACGGACCAGGCGCAGAAGACCGCGAGCGACTTGGCGGTCCGCGGCATCGCCGCGCTGGACGACTCCAAGGCCGACTACGGAGCGGTCTACGCGCCCAACGGCGCTCTGTACAGCACGAACGCTGCGGGAGCGGCGGCCCCCGAGTTCCCCGAGGTCTTCACCATCGAGCAGGCCCTCCAGAGCGGGGACAAGACGATGGACATCTGGAGCGCGAACGGCAAGATCGAATATCACGCGCTGTCGACGGTCTACTCCCAGGGCGCCGGCTACGAGACCCTGCTCCTCGCCGTGTCGACCCGCAGCGTCGACAACATCATGACGACCTACCTCACGATCTTCCTCGGCTTCGGAGTCGCGATCGTCGTGATCGGCGCTCTCCTCACCCGCCTGCTCGTCACCACGACCTTCGCCCCGCTCCGCGAGGTCGAGCAGACCGCCGCCGCCATCGCCGACGGCGACTTCAGCCAGCGCCTGGACAGCACGACTCCCAACACCGAGGTAGGCCGGCTCAACCGCTCGCTCAATGCGATGCTGGGGCGGATCGACTCCGCCTTCCGCGATCGCGCGCGCACCATCGATCAGATGCGCAGGTTCGTCGGTGATGCGAGCCACGAGCTGCGCACTCCTCTCGTCTCGGTCCGCGGCTACGCCGAGCTGTACCGGATGGGCGCGCTGCAGACCCCCGAGGCAGTGGGCCAGGCGATGGAACGCATCGAGAAAGAGGCGATCCGGATGGGCGGCCTCGTGGAGGACTTGCTCGAACTCGCCCGCCTCGACGAGACCAAGCCCCTCGCGCTGGCCCCCGTCGACCTCATGCCCCTCGCGCGCGACGCCGCGATGGATGCGATGGCGTCGTGGCCGGACCGCGACTTCGGCGTCGAGACCCGCGACGACACTCCGGTCGAGACCCCGGCGCTCGAGCCCGACGAGGCCGACGCTTCGGCGACTCAGCCGATGGAGCTGTCCAATCCCGGGCTCACCGGCCCGATCCTCGCCGCCGGCGCGCGGCTCGCCCGGTTCCGCCGACGTCCGCGCCGGGTGAAGGCCGAGGAGATCGCCGCCGGTACGGCCACTGCTCCCGAGGCGCCCGGTGTTCCCGCGCTGGTGATGGCGGAGGAGAACAAGATCCGCCAGGTGCTGACCAACCTGATCGGCAATGCGGTCCGCTACACGCCCGAGGACACTCCGATCGAGATCGGCGTCGCCGTCGATCGCTCGCGAAGGCTTGCTCTGCTGGAGGTCATCGACCACGGCGAGGGCATCCCGCCGCAGATCCGCGAGAAGATCTTCCAGCGCTTCTGGCGCGCGGACACGTCGCGCACCCGCGAGACAGGAGGCAGCGGTCTGGGCCTGGCGATCGTGTCCTCGATCGTCGCCGCCCACAAGGGCCGCGTCGACGTCGTCGAGACCCCCGGCGGCGGCGCGACGTTCCGCGTCGCCCTGCCGCTGCTGACGGTCGGTCAGAACGGCGAGACGTCACCCGCCTCCGTCTGACCCGTCGACCCTGGAGCCGCGCGTCTCCGGATCACCCTCGGGCCTGCGGCTCGCAGGAAGGGACGGTTGTGTGCGAACACCGAACGGAACGCGATCCGCCGAGCCGGAGTGCAAGGCGGAGGCTGACGGGGCGAAGGGAGGCGCCGGACAGCCGATCGGCGCCCACATGGACCCGCACACACACAGACGGCGGCTCCCCCGGAGGGGAACCGCCTTCTGTGCAGTCGGAGACGGACTAGAAGTCCATGCCTCCGGTGGGGTCGCCGCCAGCAGCGACCGGGTTCTTCTCGGGCTTGTCGGCGACGACGGCCTCCGTGGTGAGGAAGAGACCGGCGATCGACGCCGCGTTCTGCAGGGCCGAGCGGGTGACCTTGACCGGGTCGATGATGCCCGCAGCGATGAGGTCGACGTACTCGCCGGTCGCGGCGTTGAGGCCGTGACCGGTCTGCAGCTCGCGGACCTTGGCAGCGACGACACCGGGCTCGAGACCGGCGTTCAGCGCGATCTGCTTGAGCGGGGCGTCGATGGCCACCTTGACGATGTTCGCGCCGGTCGCCTCGTCTCCGACCAGCTCGAGCTTCTCGAAGGCGATCTTGCCGGCCTGGATGAGGGCGACGCCACCACCGGCGACGATGCCCTCCTCGACGGCGGCCTTCGCGTTGCGCACGGCGTCCTCGATGCGGTGCTTGCGCTCCTTCAGCTCGACCTCGGTCGCCGCTCCGGCCTTGATGACCGCAACACCACCGGCAAGCTTCGCGAGGCGCTCCTGGAGCTTCTCGCGGTCGTAGTCGCTGTCGGTGTTCTCGATCTCGCCGCGGATCTGCGCGACACGACCGGCGATGGCCTCGGCGTCGCCGGCACCCTCGACGATCGTGGTCTCGTCCTTGGTGATGACGACCTTGCGGGCCGAGCCGAGCAGGTCGAGGGTGACGTTCTCGAGCTTGAGGCCGACCTCCTCGGAGATGACCTGGCCGCCGGTCAGGATCGCGATGTCCTGGAGCTGCGCCTTGCGGCGGTCGCCGAAGCCGGGGGCCTTGACGGCGACCGACTTGAAGATGCCGCGGATCTTGTTGACGACCAGGGTCGCCAGCGCCTCTCCGTCGACGTCCTCGGCGATGATCAGCAGCTGCTTGCCCGCCTGGATCACCTTGTCGACGACAGGGAGCAGGTCCTTGATGTTCGAGACCTTCGAGTTGACGATGAGGATGTAGGGGTCCTCGAACACCGCCTCCTGGCGGTCGGGGTCGGTCACGAAGTACTGCGACAGGTAGCCCTTGTCGAAGCGCATGCCCTCGGTCAGCTCGAGCTCGGTGCCGAAGGTGTTCGACTCCTCGACGGTGACGACACCCTCCTTGCCGACCTTGTCGATCGCCTCGGCGATGATCGCGCCGATCTCCGGGTCCGCCGCCGAGATGGAGGCGGTCGCGGCGATCTCCTCCTTGGTCTCGATGGCCTTCGCGCCGGCGACGAGCTCGGCGGTGACGGCCTTGACGGCCTTCTCGATGCCCTTCTTGAGGCTGATCGGGTCGCACCGGCGGCGACGTTGCGCAGACCCTCGCGGACGAGCGCCTGAGCGAGGACGGTCGCGGTGGTGGTTCCGTCACCGGCAACGTCGTCGGTCTTCTTGGCGACCTCCTTGACCAGCTCGGCGCCGATCTTCTCGTACGGCTCGTCGAGCTCGATCTCCTTGGCGATGGAGACACCGTCGTTCGTGATGGTGGGGGCGCCCCACTTCTTCTCGAGGACGACGTTGCGGCCACGCGGGCCGAGGGTCACCTTGACCGCATCAGCCAGAGTGTTGAGTCCACGCTCGAGGCCGCGGCGGGCTTCTTCGTCAAAAGCAATGATCTTGGCCATGTGTGTTTCTCGTCCCTCCCGGACGTCGTGAAAGTTTCTGTGCTGGCACTCGACTGGAGCGAGTGCCAAGACCGATTCTGGCACTCGCGGTGGAGGAGTGCAAGCGACCGCCGCGACCGCCGCAACAGAAGGAGCCGCCGTCCGCACCAGGCGGACGACGGCTCCTCGAGCAGTCTCGATCAGACCGGACGGACCGATTCGGCCTGCGGGCCCTTCGACCCGGTGCCGACCTCGAACGCGACCTGCTGGCCCTCCTCGAGGACCTTGTATCCCGACATGTCGATGGCGGAGTAGTGGACGAAGACGTCCTGACCTCCGCCGTCGACGGTGATGAAGCCGTAGCCCTTCTCAGCGTTGAACCACTTGACGGTTCCGTTCGCCATCTCTGTACTCCCCAGTGCTGTGCTGCCCGCGGCACGAGCGATGCGCTGGTGCCTGGTTCGGAATCCTAACCGCACGGTTCTGCCTCGACAGGGCCGGAAGCGCCAGCGGGGCAAAGAGTTGCCCGGGATTCAACACGGGGGAAACGTGGCTGTAACAGAGGAGCCGGATCAGCCCTGGGCGGCCACGTAGTCGCGCCCAGGACCACCACAACGGCACCGGTCTCGACGAAGTCCTGTGAGAGGGCGACGGAACCCGTGCCGAGGGAGCCGACGAGCCCGAGCGCTGCGCCCTCGAGCGCCGGATCGGTGTAGTAGACGGTGGTGGTGGCGACGTTCTCGGTGTTCGCGTTCGCGACCGTGGGGACGCTCCAGCCCGCGGTGGTGAGGGCATCGCCCGCGCTGGCGGCGAGACCGGCCGTCGCGGTGCCGTTGAGCACGGCGACTCCGAGGGACGGATCGACGGTCGCGACCGCGGTGGGCGCCGACGACGCTCCCGCCGCATCGGTCGGCGCCGTGAAGACGTCGGTGAACTGCACGCGATTGTCGATGACCAGCAGCCCGATGAAGCCGAGGAGGACGATCACGCCGGTGGCCAGGGCAGCCCAGGCGAAGGCGATCGCTCGGGCGTGCGGAGCCGGCGGACGGCGGTGCGCGCCGATGCGGCCCTCCGTGGCCGGGATCTCGTCGAAGCGGTCTCTCGGGTGCGTATTCGACATCGGGGGTACGGCCGGCCTTCCGTTGGTGGACTCGAGCAGCTCGTCTACTCGAGGCGCCCGAGGCGTCGCGCGGCGCGGGCGCCGGCGCGCTGGTCGCGGATGCGCTGCAGCCGCGAGACGAGCATCGGATCGTGAGCGAGAGCGGCCGGTGAGGCGAGCACTGCGCTGAGCACCTGATAGTAGCGGGCCGCCGAAAGCCCGAACTGGGAGCGGATCGCGTCGTCCTTGTCGCCCGAGCGGGACGTCCACTCGCGTTCGAAGGCGAGCACCCGCAGGTCGCGTTCGGAGAGGCCGGTGCCGGAGGTCGGGTCCGTCGTCGTGCTCATCTCTCCACAGTAAGGAGGACGGCCGGCACCCCGCGGAGGCGCTCCGACCGACAGCGAGCGCGATCCCGCGCGATCTCGACCAGGAGACGCCCGAGCACGGTCGCGATCACGGAATGCGCCCGCGCAGGACGGGGTTGAGGGAAAGAGGAGGGGAGCGACCTCCCCCGTACACTGGCGAGGATTCCTAGGGAGACCCATGTCGTCGTATTCTGTGAACAAGACCGACGCCGAGTGGCGCGAGGAGCTCGACCGCGAGCAGTACGCCGTGCTGCGCCAGGCCGCCACAGAGCGCCCGTGGACGGGCGAGCTGCTCGACGAGCACCGCTCCGGCCTCTACACCTGCGCTGCGTGCAGCGCCGAGCTGTTCAAGAGCGGCACGAAGTTCGACTCCGGGTGCGGCTGGCCCAGCTTCTACGAGTCGGTGGACCCGGACGCGGTCCAGCTGATCGAGGACAGCACACTCGGCATGGTGCGCACCGAGGTCCGCTGCGCGAACTGCGGTTCGCACCTGGGCCACGTCTTCCCCGACGGCTTCGGCACCCCCACCGGCGATCGCTACTGCATGAACTCGGTCGCGCTCGAGTTCACGCCCGAGGGCGAGTGAGAGTGTCCTCCTCCCCCGTCCTCGAAGCCGTCCTCGCGCGCCGATCGCGCTCGAAGGTCACGGCCGAGGCGCCGGGACACGAGGAGATCGCGACGCTCGTCTCCGCGGTCTCACGGCTCGCTGATCACAGTTCGTTGCGTCCGTGGCGTGTGATCGAGATCCGCGGAGCCGCTCGCGACCGGATCGGTCGCAGCTTCGCGGCCGCCTCCGGCGCCAAGAAGGACGGGCGCAGGTACATCGAGAAGACCCACCGTGCCTCACTGCTCCTCGCCGTCGTGGTCAGTGTCAAGAAGTCGAAGGTCCCGGCCTGGGAGCAGGAGGCGGTCGCTCCGGCGTCGCGCACCTCCTCAGCCTGCTACTCGACGAAGCGGGCTGGGGCGTCTTCTGGCGCACCGGCTCCTACACGCGCGCCAAGGCGGTGCGGAAGGCGCACCGCCTTGAGAAGGGCGAGGAGTTGCTCGGCTGGCTCTACGTCGGCCGTCCCGACGGGAAGATCGGCGGGCCGAAAAGGCCTGCGCCGGCTGACCGGCACCTCAGCGTCCTCCAGCCCTGAGCGGCTGTCGCGGGCCTCGGGGCGGATCCGTCCCGAGGCCCGCGATAGGGTGTCCGGGTGCGCGAGCGCACCTGCCGACGTGGCGCAATTGGTAGCGCACCCGACTTGTAATCGGGCGGTTACGGGTTCAAGTCCCGTCGTCGGCTCACAAAGGACGAAGGCCCCGGACGCGCGTTGCGCAGCCGGGGCCTTCGTCGATGTGTGTGTCTAACCAGCCGCTGCCGGGGTGGACTCGGCCGGCGCAGGCGCCTCGGTCGTGGTATCGGTCGTGGCGGGAGCATCGTCCGGAGCCGGTGAGTCGGTGGCGGTCGGTGCGGGCGTCGCCGACGAGTAGGAGTCTGCTGCCGCCGACAGGACGAAGGAGCTGAAGGCGTCCGGGTCGGTCAGCGAGCCGGAGTAGGCCTCGCCGTTGACCAGGACGGTCGGGGTGCCCGTGACGGCGGGGACATCGGTGCCGGGCAGGGGGCCTGACGTCGCGCGCTCGGTCGCCGCGCGCACCCAGCTCACGAAGCTCTGGTCGTCGATGCAGCTGTTCACCGCCGCCGCGTCCTCGACCCCGGCCTGGGCCGCGTAGTCCTTGAGCTGGTCGTCCGAGAGCCCATCCGTTCCTTCGGCCGGCTGGTTAGCGAAGAGCAGCGAGTTGAAGTCGAAGAAGGAGTCGGGAGAGGTGTCGGCCACGCAGGCGGCGGCGTTGGCGGAGCGCTCCGAGTACTTGGTGCCGTTGGAGCGCGTGGTGAGGATGGCGATCGGGTGGATCTCGACCGTCGCGGCGCCGCTGGTCACCCACTCCTTGATCTGGTCGCCGTTGGTCTGCTCGAACTGCCCGCAGTAGGGGCAGAGGTAGTCGAGGTAGACCCGGATGTCGACCGTGCCCGATGACGTGTCGAGCGCGCTGGGAGTGGGGGTGCCGTCGGCTGGGAGGGCGGGGCTCGTCCGAGCCACCATGTTCTCGCCGACGACGACGCCGTCGCTGGCCATGTTGGCCGGACCCGGACCCGCCGGGCGGATGCTCGAGGTGACGGCGAAGACCACGATCGCGACGACCGCGATCACGACGACGGCCAGCCCGCCCTGCAGGGCGAAGCGGCTCACGCGGTCGCGGCGCTTCTGCTGCTCGCGGAGTCGGCGCGCCTTCTCTCTGGCGGCCTCTCGTCGCTGGTTCTTCGAGAGACGGTCATTGGCTCCGCCGTTGGTCATGACAAGGACGCTCCGAGTGAGAGAAGGGGATGGGTGTGCCGCTCAGGCTGCGACTCGCCGGAATCCTACGCGGGAGCCCTGGGAAACCTCCAAACGACGGATACGCGACGCTCGGCCGACGTCTGTCGGCCGCGTGGCATACTGGGACGGTTGGCCGGAGTCGCCCATCGCGATGATGACCATCACTTCCATTCACTCGGATCGTCCGGCACGTACCTGCCGGTGAAGGAGCAAGAACAATGGCGTCCGTTACCTATGACCACGCGTCCCGCGTCTACCCCGGGGCCACGCGTGCCTCCGTCGACAAGCTGAACCTCGAGGTCGGCGACGGCGAGTTCCTCGTTCTCGTCGGCCCGTCCGGCTGCGGCAAGTCCACCTCTCTGCGCATGCTGGCGGGCCTCGAAGAGGTCAACGAGGGCCGCATTCTGATCGGCGACCGCAACGTCACGGATGTGCCGCCGAAAGACCGCGACATCGCGATGGTGTTCCAGAACTACGCGCTGTACCCGCACATGTCGGTCGCCGAGAACATGGGCTTCGCGCTGAAGATCGCCGGTATCAACAAGGACGAGCGTGCGGCGCGCGTCCTCGAGGCGGCGAAGATGCTCGACCTCGAGCCCTACCTCAACCGCAAGCCCAAAGCCCTCTCGGGTGGTCAGCGCCAGCGCGTCGCGATGGGCCGCGCGATCGTCCGCAAGCCCCAGGTCTTCCTCATGGACGAGCCGCTGTCGAACCTCGACGCCAAGCTCCGCGTCCAGACCCGCACGCAGATTGGGACCCTCCAGCGCCGCTTGGGCATCACGACGGTCTACGTCACCCACGACCAGACCGAGGCGCTCACCATGGGCGACCGCATCGCAGTGCTCAAGGACGGCCTCCTCCAGCAGGTCGGCTCGCCCCGAGACCTGTACGAGAACCCGAACAACGTCTTCGTCGCCGGTTTCATCGGCTCGCCCGCGATGAACCTGTTCCACGCGGACGTCACCGACGGCGGTGTGAAGTTCGGTGACACCGTCCTCCCGATCGCCCGCGAGGCGCTCGCAAAGACGAACCAGAAGGTCGTCACGCTCGGCGTGCGCCCCGAGGACGTCACCGTGTCGACCCAGCCCGGCGGCCTGCCGATCGAGGTCGACCTGATCGAGGAGCTCGGCTCGGACGGCTACCTCTACGGCCACACCGAGGTGGAGGGGCGCCGCACCGACATCGTCGCCCGCGTCGACGGCCGTGTGCACCCGACCGCGGGCGACCGCGTCTACGTGACCGCGAACCACCGCGTGCACATCTTCGACGCGGAGTCGGGCGAGCGCCTCTCCTGAGTCGCCGCACCTCCCGCGCACGCGCTGCCGCCGTCCTCTCCGGGCGGCGGCAGCGTCCGTTGGAGCTCCTCCACCGTCCGCCTCACGACACGAACGGCGCACCATGCCCGGCTCCTTGAACATCACCTCGGCCACCGTCGATCCGGCTCTGCTAGACCTGCCTTGGAATCTTCGGCTGGACGACTGGCCCGACGAGTACATCGCCGCGCTCCCGAAGGGAATCTCGCGGCACACGGTGCGCTTCGCGCACCTCTCGGGGCACGTCGTCGCGGTCAAGGAGACCACCGCCGAGATGTCACGCCGCGAGTACGAGATGCTCAAGACCCTGCAGCGTCTCGACGTCCCGTGCGTCGAGCCCGGCGCAGTCATCACGAACCGCACGAGCGACGAGGGCGACGAGCTCCCGGCCGTGCTGGTCACGCGGCACCTCAAGTTCTCGCTGCCCTATCGCGCGCTGTTCTCGCAGACGCTGCGTCCCGATACGGCGACCCGTCTCGTCGATGCGCTGGCGCTCCTACTGGTGCGCCTGCACGTGATCGGCTTCTTCTGGGGCGACGTCTCGCTCTCGAACACCCTCTTCCGCCGTGACGCGGGAGCCTTCGCGGCGTACCTCGTCGATGCGGAGACGGGCCAGCTGTACTCCGGCGGCCTGTCGAACGGCCAGCGCGAGAACGACCTCGAGATCGCCCGCGTCAACATCGCCGGCGAGCTGCTCGATCTGGAGGCGGGCGGTCGCGTCGATGACGACCTCGATCCGATCACCGTGTCGGACGGCATCGTCGCGGCGTACCGGAGCCTCTGGAAGGAGCTGACGGGCGCCGAGTCGTTCGCGACCTCGGAGCGCTGGCGCATCAATGACAGAGTGAACCGCCTGAACGACCTCGGGTTCGACATCGAAGAGCTTGCGATCAAGACCGACGAGTCGGGGTCGACGGTGCGGATCCAGCCGAAGGTCGTCGACGCCGGCCACCACCAGCGTCGTCTGCTGCGCCTGACTGGCCTGGATGCCCAGGAGAACCAGGCGCGACGCCTCTTGAACGATCTCGACTCGTACACGGCGACCTACGACAAGCAGGGGCTGGACGAGGAGATGGTGGCGCACGAGTGGTTGGCGCAGGTGTTCGAGCCGGTCATCCGCTCGATCCCCCGCGACCTCAAGGGTCGCCTTGAGCCCGCCGAGATGTTCCACCAGCTGCTCGAGCACCGCTGGTTCATGTCGCAGCAGCAGGCTCGCGACGTCCCGCTCGCCGAGGCAGTGACCGCGTATGTCAACGACATCCTCCGTCACCGCCGCGACGAGGCGACGGTCATCGCACCGCCCACCGAGGCGCTGACCCTCCCGAACCTGGTCATCGATGCGGCGGGCGATGCCGAGCTGACCGATGAGGACGCCGACGTCGACTGGACCAGGAACGTCTGACCCCCGCGAGAACCCCGCCCCCGCTCGCCTCCTCCTTCTCCTCGAAGGATGTCGCGCCGGTGCCGGTGCGATCGGGTGCAAGGCGGAGGAGGAAGCTCGACAGGCGGTATCGGCGCCCGACGACAACGCCGCAGATCGCCGCTCCGGCGCGCCTAGGAGGACCGGAGCTTCGAGATCTCGTAGAGGGCCACGGACGCAGCGATCCCCGCGTTGAGCGACTCCGTCGCAGAGCTGATCGGGATGGAGACGACCGCGTCGCACTGCTCGGTGACGAGGCGCGAGAGCCCCTTACCCTCGCTGCCGACGACGACGAGGAGCGGACGGTCGGCGAGTTCGAGGCCGGGAAGGGAGACGTCACCGTCGCCGTCGAGGCCGATGACGAAGACGCCCGCGCGCTTGTAGTCCTTGATCATCGCCGTGAGGTTGGACGCCATGGCGACGGGGATGCGGGCGGCGGCACCGGCCGAGGTCTTCCAGGCGGCCGAGTTCAGGCCCACCGAGCGTCGCTGCGGCACGATGACGCCCTGCCCGCCGAAGGCCGCGACGGAGCGGATGATCGCGCCGAGGTTGCGGGGGTCGGTGATGCCGTCGAGCGCGACGAGGAGGGGCACGGCTCCGCGGGAGACGCTGCGCTCGAGCAGGTCGCTGGGGTACGCGTACTCGTAGGGCGGCACCTTGAGCACGAGGCCCTGGTGCACCGAGTCCGGGCCGGCGAGTCGGTCGAGCTCGGGACGCATCACCTCGAGCACAGGCAAGCCGCGCGCAGTGGCGATCTTGAGCGCCTCCTTCACCCGGTCGTCCATCTCTATGCGGGTCGCCAGGTAGAGGGCCGTCGCCGGGATCGAGGCACGGAGCGCCTCGAGCACGGAGTTCCGCCCGGTCACCATCTCGGATTCGTCGCCGCTCTTGGGCTTGCGCGAGGTCGCCGGGCGCCCTGCCCGCGGGAGGCGGTCGAGAGCGCGCTGCCCGGTCGGCCCTTGCCGCCGGCCGCGACGAAGCGCTCGCGTGCGAGCTTCGCCTTGCCCGCGGGGTGGTAGGGCCTGTCCTCGGCCTTCGGCGTGGGCTTCTTGCCTTCGAGGGCCTGCCGACCCTGACCGCCGGAACCGACGGCCTTGCCCTTGCTCTTCTTTCGGACCGCTCCTGGGCGGCCGGGCTTATTCGCCATCGAGACTCCAATGCGCACCCGTCTGGGTGTCTTCGATCGTGATTCCCGCCGCAACGAGATCGGTTCGGATGCGGTCGGCGCTCGCCCAGTCGCGCTGCTCGCGCGCGATCTGACGTTCGGCGACCAGGCGGTCGACCAGCACGCTGAGCGCGCGGTACGAAGGTTCGTCGTCGGAGCGCGCCCACTCGGGCGCCTCCGGGTCTATGCCGAGCACGGCGGACATCGCGAGGACCTGCGTACGCAGCGCCGAGACGGTGCCGAGGTCTTCGGCGTCGAGGGCGGCGTTGCCGGCGCGCACCGTCTCGTGCAGGACGCCGACCGCCTGCGGTACCGACAGGTCGTCGTCCATCGCCTCGGCGAACTCCTCGGGCACCGCGGGCTCGCCGAGGGCTGCGAAACGAGTGCCCTCGAGGCGTCGACGCGAGCGGTCGAGGAAGCCCTCGATCCGTTCGAGCGCGGCCTCCGCCTCCTCGAGCGCGCCGTCGTGGAACTCGAGGGTGGAGCGGTAGTGCGCAGAGCCGAGGTAGTAGCGCACGACGAGCGGCCGAGCGGAGTCGAGCAGCTCGGAGGCGAAGACGGAGTTGCCGAGGGACTTGCTCATCTTCTGACCGGTCACCGACACGAGCCCGTTGTGCAGCCAGTAGCTGGCGAAGGCGTGGCCCGCGGCTCCGGACTGCGCCAGTTCGTTCTCGTGGTGCGGGAAGCGCAGGTCGAGCCCGCCGCCGTGGATGTCGAACTGCGTGCCGAGGTACTTCGTCGACATGGCGGAGCATTCGATGTGCCAGCCCGGTCGGCCGGGCCCCCACGGCGAGGCCCAGGAGGCGGACTCCGGCTCGTCGGGCTTGGCGCCCTTCCAGAGGGCGAAGTCGTGCGGATCGCGCTTGCCGCGGGGATCGGCGTCGGTCGCGGCCTCCATGCTCTCGAGCCGCTGGTGCGTGAGAACGCCGTAGTCCGGCCAGGATCGCGTGTCGAAGTACACGTCTCCGGACTCGTCGGGGGCCGGGTAGGCGTGTCCGCGCTCGATCAAGGTCTGGATGAGCGTGATCATCTCGGCGATGCTCGCGGTGGCGCGGGGCTCGTAGGTCGGCGGGAGGATGCCCAGCGCGGTGTAGGCAGCGGTGAACTCGAGCTCGACGCGGTAGGCCAGCGCCCACCACTGCTCCGGCGGAGCATCGTCGGGAGCGTTACGGCGCGACTCCTCGGCGATCGCGAGGATCTTGTCGTCGATGTCGGTGACGTTGCGCACCAGCGTCACGTGGTACCCGCGGTAGCGCAGCCAGCGGCGCAGCTGGTCGTAGGCGAGGGCCGAGCGGAGGTGGCCGATGTGCGGAGAGGACTGCACGGTGGGTCCGCAGACGTACATCCCGACCTCGTTCTCTCGGAGGGGGACGAAATCGACGAGGGCCTGAGCCTTCGAGTCATGCAGTCGCAGAGTCACGCGGCGAGTTTACCGGTCGGACCGCTCCGACCCGGGCCCGCGGGCTGGGCTGGGGACTACCGCGGGATCGCAGGGCTGGGGAGGACGAGCGCGGTCGCTGTGGCTGCGACACCCTCGCCGCGCCCGGTGAAGCCCAGAGAGTCGGAGGTGGTGGCGGCGACGCTGACCGGGGCACCGAGCAGGCTCGACAGCAGGACCTGCGCCTCCTCCCGCCGCGGCGAGAACCTCGGTCGGTTGCCGATCAACTGCACCGCCACGTTGCCGATCGTGAACCCGGCTGCCTCGACGAGTTCGCGGGTGGCACGGAGGAAGACCTCGCCGTGGGCGTTCTCGAAGCGCGGGTCGGAGGTCCCGAACCGCGACCCGATGTCGCCGAGACCGGCCGCGGCCAGGAGTGCGTCGCAGATCGCGTGGGCCACCGGATCGCCGTCGCTGTGACCGGAGAGTCCGCGCTCGCCGGGCCAGAGCAGGCCGGCCAACCAGAGGGGGGATCCGTCGTCGAAGGCGTGGACATCGGTACCGATGCCGACCCGCGGCACGAGGACAGCGGGCGGAGGAGCGAGGAGCTGCTCCGCCCGGGCCAGGTCCCACGCGGTGGTGATCTTGAAGGCGAGCGGATCGCCGTCCACGACGACCGAGGCACCGCCTCGCGAGGCGAGAAGCGCCGCGTCGTCGGTGAACTCCTCCTCGGCGCCGGCGTAGGCCTCGTCGAGCAGGACCCTCGGGAAACCCTGCGGCGTCTGCACCGCCGCGAGCAGTGAGCGGTCGACCGTGTCGAGCACGGCGCGATCGGCGCCGATCCGCTTGATGGTGTCGGTCACGGGAAGACCGGGGACGACTCCGCCCCCGGTCGCGCGCACCGCCGCGATCACGCGCTCGAACTGACCCAGCGGGGTGAGCGCACGCGCAGCATCGTGCACCAGGACGGTCTCGATGCCCGGGGAGAGCATTGCGAGACCGCGGGCGACGGACTCCTGACGGGTGGAGCCTCCGGCCACGACGACGACCGAGCCGTCGGCTGCGCCCGCGGCCCTGGCGAGTTCGACCGTCTCGTCGACGAGGGCCGCCGGCGCGACGACCACGATCTGCACCGGCTCGGCGAGCAGCAGCACGGTGCGGAGGCTGCGCTCGAGGATGGTCGTCCCCGCGCAGTCGACGTAGGCCTTGGGCCGCTCGCGCCCGAGCCGCGTGCCGCTGCCCGCGGCGACCACGACGACGGCCGCGGTGGGCGGCGTCACCGACGTGCTCAGGATGCGAGGACCTCGTCGAGGAGGAGCGAGGCCGCGTCCTCGTCGGTCTTCTCGGCGAGGGCGAGCTCGGAGACGAGGATCTGGCGCGCCTTCGCGAGCATGCTCTTCTCTCCGGCGGAGAGACCCCGCTCGCGGTCGCGGCGGGTGAGGTCTCGGACGACCTCGGAGACCTTCACGACATCGCCCGAGCCGAGCTTCTCGAGGTTGGCCTTGTAGCGACGCGACCAGTTGGTGGGCTCCTCCACGACGTCGGCACGGAGCACCTCGAACACGCGGTCGACGCCCTCGCGGCCGATGACATCGCGGACCCCGACGAGATCGACGTTGTCGGCGGGCACCTCGATCACGAGATCGCCCTGGGCGACGCGGAGCTTCAGGTACGTCTTCTCCTGGCCCTTGATCGTCCGGGTCTTCACCTCGGCGATGGTGGCGGCTCCGTGATGAGGGTAGACGACCGTCTCTCCGACCTCGAACTGCATGCGACGTCCTTTCAGCGGCGGACAGATTATCATGAGCGCCGAGACGGGAGGGAGTCGGCCGGACGGCGCCACGGCTCTCGCTACGCTAGCCTGGTGCCGGCTCGTGCACAGTGAATCCGCCCTGTCCGGGGCGAGCAGGGCCGACGATCTGGAGGATCCTGTGAAGGCGCGTATCGCTGCATCCGTCGTTCTCGCGGTCGGCGTCGCCCTCGCTACCGCAGGCTGCAATCTCGTCGCCCCTCAGGCGACCCGCAAGATCTACGACCCCAGCGACGGCGTCGGCGCGACGATCGGCGATCTCGCCATCCGCAACGCGATGATCATCTCGGAGGACGGCGAGCAGGGCACGCTCGTGGTGTCGATCGTCAACTCGGGCTCCGAGTCGCAGACGCTCGAGGTCCAGTACGACTCGAGCTCGGGCCGGACGAGCGCGGAGGCCGAACTCGTCCCCGGTCGCACCGAGATCGGTCCCGACAGCTCGGAGTCGGTCGAGATGTCTGACCTCGACACCGTCCCGGGCAGCCTGCTGCCGGTCTACTTCCAGTACGGGTCCGAGGAGGGCAAGGAGCTCCTCGTTCCCGTCCTGACGAACGCCCTCGAGGCCTACTCCACCCTCACCCCCGCTCCGTCGGCCACCCCCACCACGACGCCCACCACTGATCCGGCTCTCACCGCCCTCCCCACTCCCACCGCCGCCCCCGGCGTCGACGCCTCCACCACCGGGTAGCCCCCGCACAGCGCCACCTCAC
>NZ_LIIN01000046.1 GCF_001634385.1 Rathayibacter tanaceti
GCGAGGTTCTTCACGGGGGTTCCTTCCACGGCGGTGCGGCGGGCGCGGGGCGCGGCGGCCCTCTCGATTCTAGGGCGCGGAATCCGAGCTACTCGGAGGAGCGGCGGCGCGCGCGCGTCGAGCGTTTCGCGGCGCGGCGTCCGGCGACCGCTCCGGACGTGTCGGCGGTGCGACCGGCGACCAGGACCGCGCGGACCCCGGCCGTGAAGCCGGCGAGCTTGATCAGGGGGCCGCCGACGGTCGCAGCGGTCAGGGCGACCAGCGCGTTGACGTTGCCGGTCACCTCGGCCACGTCCTTTGTGATGACGTCGACTCGGGCGAGCTGGTGGTTCGCCTCGCGGAGGGTCGACGCCGATTCGTCGAGGATCGGAGTCAGGCCGTCGCTGGCCTGCTTGATCGCCTCGCTGGTGCTGTCGAAGACCCGTCCGAGCTTCCAGAGCGGGATGGCGATGATCCCCACGAGGATCGCGAACACTCCTGCCGCGATGAGCCCTGCGATGTCTCCACCGGACACGGTGACCTCCGTTCGTCGCCGCCAGATGCGGCACTCCACCCTACTGACGGCTTATGGGCGGGACGGACGTCGGCCGCACGACGGCCGCCTCGCGATCTGCGGGAGCTTCGACGAGAGTCGGCCGTTCCACCGCGGATCGGCAGGTCGCGCGGTGACATCCCCTGCTGATCACACAGGCACTGCACGTCGTACGAGCTCCCGAAGACCACATCGAAGCGTGCACATCGCACGACCCCGGGAACGGGAAAGGCCCCGGCAGGACACCGGGGCCTTCCTCGTGCGGTGCTGGAGTCAGCGGGCCGCGTAGTACTCGACGACGAGCTGCACTTCGCAGGTCACGGGGACCTCGGCGCGCTTCGGGCGGCGGAGGAGAGTCGCCTGCAGCTTGTCGATCTCGACCTCGAGGTAGCCCGGGGTCTTGGGGAGGACGTCGACATGCCCGCCAGCAGCGGCGACCTGGAAGGGCTCGGTTCCCTCGGAGCGGGTCTTGACGTGGATGACCTGGCCCGGCTTCACGCGGAAGGAGGGGCGGTCGACCGTCTTGCCGTCCACCATGATGTGGCGGTGGGTCACGAACTGGCGGGCCTGCGCGGTGGTGCGGGCGAAACCCGAGCGCAGGACGAGGGCGTCGAGGCGCATCTCGAGGAGCTCGACCAGGTTCTCACCGGTCAGGCCCTGGGTGCGGCGCGCCTCCTGGAAGGCGATGCGCAGCTGCTTCTCACGGATGCCGTACTGGGCGCGCAGACGCTGCTTCTCACGCAGGCGGACCGCGTAGTCGGAGTCGGCCTTGCGCTTCGAGCGGCCGTGCTCACCGGGAGCGTAGGGACGCTTCTCGAGGTAGCGGGCCGCCTTCGGGGTCAGGGGGATGCCGAGGGCGCGCGAGAGGCGCGTCTTCGAACGGGTGCGGGAGGTGGTCGACACTGTGGTCCTTCCAAGGTCTGAGAGGTTCGGTCGCAGCACTCGACCGCCGGCTCCGGGAGGAGGGCGGCCGCCGAGGTCGTGTCCGCTCGCGGGCGCGAGGGGAAGGGTGACCGCGGTGGCGTGCTGCGCGATTCAGAGGGATGCGCTGCTCCGCTCGGCTACAGAGCGGTGGGCAACCTCGCAAGGCTATCAGGTGCGGGCCACTCCCACACACGGATCTCCGGACCGGCTCAGCCCCGCGTCCCGCGGATGATCCGGAGCAGCTTCGCCCAGCGGGCCGAGACGTCGCGCTCGTTGCCGTGCTCTGTGGGCTGGTAGTACCGGGCGCCCCGGAGGGAGTCCGGAAGATACTGCTGCTCGAGAACGCCGAGCTCGGCGTCGTGGGGATAGCGGTAGCCGTCGCCGTGCCCCAGGCGCTTGGCGCCCGGATAGTGCGCGTCGCGCAGGTGGGCCGGCACCCGGCCTGCCTTTCCGGCGCGGACGTCGGCGACGGCGGCGTTGATCGCCGAGTAGGAGGCGTTGGACTTGGGCGCGGTGGCGAGGTGCACGACGGCCTGCGCGAGGGGGATCCGCCCCTCCGGCATCCCGATGAGCTGCACCGCGTCGGCCGCGGCGATGGCGACGACGAGCGCCTGCGGGTCGGCCATCCCGATGTCCTCGGACGCCGAGACGATGATGCGGCGGGCGATGAAACGCGGGTCCTCCCCCGCCTCGATCATGCGCGCGAGGTAGTGCAGCGCGGCGTCGACGTCGGAGCCGCGGATCGACTTGATGAAGGCGCTGATGACGTCGTAGTGCTCGTCGCCGTTGCGGTCGTAGCGCAGGAGGGCGCGATCGACCGCCCGCGCGACGACATCGGTGGTGATCACCGGCAGGTCCGGCTCCTCGGCGAGGGCATCGGAGGGCTCGTCACCGTCCTCCTCCTCGTCGTCCTCCGACTCGGCTGCGGCCCGTGCGACGCGATCGGCCTCTCGCGCCTCCGAGCGTGCGGAGGTCGCCGCCGCCTCGAGGGCGGTCAGCGCACGCCGAGCATCGCCCGAGGCGAGACGCACGATGCTCGCTCGCGCCTCCTCCTCAAGCACGACGGCATCGCGCAGACCTCGCTCGTCGTGCAGCGCCCGGTCGACCAGGACGCCCAGATCGTCGTCGCTCAGCGGTTCGAGGGTCAGCAGGAGCGAGCGGGAGAGGAGCGGCGCGATGACCGAGAACGACGGGTTCTCGGTCGTCGCGGCGATGAGGATCACCCAGCCGTTCTCGACGCCCGGGAGCAGGGCATCCTGCTGCGCCTTCGAGAAGCGGTGGATCTCGTCGAGGAACAGCACGGTGGAGGTGCCGTAGAGATCGCGGGTCGACAGCGCCTCTTCCATCACCTGCCGCACGTCCTTCACCCCTGCCGTGACCGCCGAGAGCTCGACGAAGCGCCGCCCGCTCGAATGGGCGACGGCCTGCGCGAGCGTCGTCTTGCCCGTGCCGGGAGGGCCCCAGAGGATGACCGAGACCGCGCCGCGCTCGCCCGTCGTGTCGGCCGCGAGGGCGACCAGCGGCGACCCCGGGGTGAGCAGATGCCGCTGGCCCGCCACCTCGTCGAGACTGCGCGGCCTCATCCGGACGGCGAGCGGAGTCGCGCCCGAGCGGAGCCCGGCCTGCTGCATGGTCATGCGACCAGCGTAACGACGGCCTCCGACACTGCTGCGGAGCGGCGTTTGTCCGGTCTTCGAGGAGTCTCGTAGGCTCGACCCGGCCTGCGCGCGCGGGTCGCCGCGCCGACGGAGCGCGGTCGAGGACGTCGGAGGAACACGTGGCCCAGGGCAAGTCGAACGACCGCGAGGCGCGCACCCGGCTCCGGGCCTACCAGGCCCGCCAGAGCCTGCACCGCGCGCGGCAGAGGCGCCGCGTACGCGACAACGTGCTCGGCTCGATCGCCGCGGTCGTCGTGATCGCCCTGGCCGTGGTCGCGCAGCTCTTCTACTTCTCGGGCGGCCCCGGCACGCCGGTCGCCGAGCCGACACCGTCCGGGTCGGCCTCCGCGACTCCGGTGCCGACCGGCGAGAACAGCGGGGACGTCCCCTCCGCCGACATCGCCGAGGGCCGCGACTGGACCGGAACCCTGACGATCAACGACGACCCGCTGGAGCTCACCCTCGCCGGGGCTTCCGCCCCGCAGGCGGTCTCCTCCTTCATCTCGCTGACCCAGTCCGGCTTCTACGACGGGACCCCCTGCCACCGCCTCACCACGGAGGGCCTCTACGTTCTGCAGTGCGGAGACCCCGACGGCACCGGCACCGGCGGACCGGGCTACAGCTACGGACCGGTCGAGAACGCACCGGAGGACGGCGTCTACCCCGCCGGGACCATCGCGATGGCCCGCCAGAGCGGCAACGGCTACAGCCAGGGCAGCCAGTTCTTCGTCGTCTACCAGGACACGACCCTCCCCGCCGACGCCGCCGGCGGCTACACCGTGATCGGCCGGGTCGTCTCCGGGCTCGACGCTCTCGTGAACGACGTGGTGGCCAAGGGCACCGCCGACGGGTCGACGGACGGCGCCCCGGCCGAACCGGTGGCGATCACCTCGGTCTCCGTCCAGTAGTCGCACCGCCGCCACGAGCACGAACCTCCCGCGCAGCGAGTGCAATAGGCTTGTCGTCACTGCCCGTTCGCGGCCGAACGCGGTCTTCGGCCCTTCGGCCGTCGAGCCCCGCCGGCCGACGACGCGACAGGCACCGAGAAGCACGACATCGAACAGCAAGGTGAGGCTCCGAGCGATGAGTGACCAGCAGCCGTGGGGACGGGTCGGCGACGACGGGACGGTCTATGTCCGCGTCGGCGACGGGGAGCGCGAGGTCGGCCAGTACCCCGATGCGACTCCCGAGGAGGCGCTCGCCTACTACGAGCGCAAGTACACCGAGCTGGCCGGGCAGGTCTCCCTGCTCGAGCAGCGCGCCAAGCGCGGTGCTCCGGCCGGAGACGTCGCCCGAGCGGTGCAGTCGCTGTCCGCGGCCGTCGCTCAGGCGAACGCGGTCGGCGACCTCGAAGCCCTGCAGGCCCGCATCGACGCGCTCGGAGGCTCCGTGGAGGATCTGACCGAGCAGCAGGCCGCGGAGACGAAGGCTGCTCTCGCCGAGGCCCTCGCCCACCGCGAGTCGATCGTGGCCGAGGCCGAGGCCCTCGCCGCGGTGGACCCGGCGAAGACGCAGTGGAAGCAGGCCAGTGCCGCGATCGACGATCTCTTCGCGCGCTGGCAGAACCACCAGCAGCAGGGGCCGCGCCTCCCCAAGAACGAGGCGAACGAGCTCTGGCGCCGGTTCCGCGGAGCGCGGACCACGATCGAGCAGAACCGCAAGGCGTTCTTCGCCGATCTCGACTCGGCACACCGCGAGGCCAAGCAGGCCAAGCAGGCTCTGATCGATCAGGCAGAGGCCCTGGTGCCCCAGGGCGCAGATGCTATCCCCGACTACCGGGCCCTGCTCGAGCAGTGGCGGGTCGCCGGGCGGGCGGGCAAGCGGTTCGACGACGCGCTCTGGGCCCGCTTCAAGGCCGCCGGAGACGCGATCTACGGGGCGAAGGCCGAGATCGTGGCACAGGAGAGCGTCGAATACACCGAGAACCTCGACCTCAAGCTCGCCCTGCTCGAGGAGGCGGAGCCGCTGCTCCAGGAGCAGGACCGGGAGAAGGCGAAGCGGACGCTACTCGCGATCCAGGAGCGCTGGGACGCGATCGGCCGTGTGCCGCGCGAGCAGGTGCGCACCATCGAGGACCGCCTCCGCAAGGTGGAGGCGCACGTGCGCAGGCTCGACGAGGAGCACTGGAACCACAGCAACCCGGAGCGCAAGGCGCGTTCGGAGGGCCTGGCCTCGCAGCTCACTGCGGCGATCCAGAAGCTGCAGGACGAACTCGACGAGGCGAAGTCACGCGGCGACCGCGCGGCCATCGCTCAGGCCCAGGAGGCGCTCGACGCCCGCAAGGTGTGGCTGGACGCGATCGGCTGATCGGCATCGGGGCGATCTCTCCACAGATCCGCCCACCGTCCTCCGGAGGGGAGGTGTATCGGCCACGATGGCGGAATGCGCCTCCCCTCCGTTCTCGTTCCGGGAGACCTGCCCCTCGCCGAGCTGTGCGCGGCGCGGCTCGACGGTGAGCTGATCGCCGTCGACGAGGGGTTCCTCCTCGCCGATCTACCTCTGGGGGCCGCCGAGCGGGCGGCCTCGCTCGCGGCGCTCCTCCCCCGCGGCGTCGTCGCCGACCGCCTCTCCGCGGCGTGGGTGCACGGCGCCCTCCTCGTCCCGCCGCGGATGCACAGCGCAGCGATCGATCGGAGGAAGCGCCTGCGTCCGCCAGCGACGACGAGACTGCGCTGCCACGAGGTGCTGCTCGGCGACGGCGACGTGGTGGTGCTCTCCGGCACCTCCGTCACCACACCCGTGCGCACTCTGATCGACCTGGCGCGGACGGAGGAAGACCCTCGCACGCTCCGCGCACTCTCGCGCGCCAGCCGTACCGGTCTCGACCGGCTTCTCGATCGTCTCGCGAGCGGCCCGACGATCGCCGGGCGACGGATCGTCGAGCGTCGACTGCGGACGGCGCTCGAGTCGGCACCGCCCGGGGATCAGCCCGCGTTCACCCGGTAGACGTCGTAGACCGCGTCGATCCGCCGCACGGCGTTGAGCACACGGTCGAGGTGCGTGGTGTCTCCCATCTCGAAGACGAAACGGCTGATCGCCAGCCGATCGCTCGACGTCGAGACCGTCGCCGAGAGGATGTTCACGTGGTGCTCGGAGAGCACACGCGTCACGTCGCTGAGCAGTCCGGAGCGGTCGAGGGCCTCGACCTGGATCTGGACCAGGAAGATGCTCTTGGAGGAGGGCGCCCACTCGACGTCGACGATCCGCTCCGGCTCCTTGAGGAGGTCCTGCACGTTGTGGCAGTTCGCCTGGTGCACCGAGACGCCGGCGCCGCGGGTGACGAAGCCGACGATCTGGTCACCCGGCACCGGCGTGCAGCACTTCGCGAGTTTCACCAGGATGTCCGGGGCGCCCTTCACGAGCACGCCCGACTCGCTGCTGCGGCTGCGCGGGCGGGGTGAGCGCGGAAGGGTGACCTCGTTCTCGTCCGACTCCGGATCGCCCTGGATCGACGAGACGACCTTCTCGAGCACCGACTGGGTCGAGACGTGACCCTCTCCGACGGCGGCGTAGAGCGCCTCGACGTCGTTGTAGCGCAGCTGACTGGCGACCTCGGTGAAAGTGTCCTGGCTCATCAGCTTCTGCAGCGGCAGGTTCTGCTTGCGCATCGCGCGGGCGATGGAGTCCTTGCCCTGCTCGATGGCCTCGTCGCGCCGCTCCTTGGTGAACCACTGACGGATCTTGTTGCGCGCCCGCGGGCTCTGCACGAAGTGCAGCCAGTCCTGGCTGGGTCCCGAGTCCGGGTTCTTCGAGGTGAACACCTCGACGACGTCGCCCGTCGTCAGCGACGACTCCAGCGGAACGAGGCGGCCGTTGACCTTGGCACCCATCGTCCGGTGGCCGACCTCGGTGTGCACGGCGTAGGCGAAGTGACGGGAGTCGCGCCGGTCGGCAGGCCGATCACGCGACCCTTCGGCGTGAAGACGTAAACCTCCTTCGCGCCGATCTCGAAGCGGAGGGAGTCGAGGAACTCGTTCGGGTCTGTCGTCTCGGACTGCCAGTCGGAGAGGTGGGCGAGCCAGGCGAGGTCGGTGTCGTTCGATCCGGAGGTGGGCACCTTTCCGGTGGCCATCTGCTCCTTGTACTTCCAGTGCGCCGCGATGCCGAACTCGGCGTGCTGATGCATCTCGTTCGTGCGGATCTGGATCTCGACGGCCCTGCCCTTGGGGCCGACGACGGTCGTGTGCAGCGACTGGTAGAGGTTGAACTTCGGAGTCGCGATGTAGTCCTTGAAGCGCCCCGGCATCGGCGTCCATCTGGCGTGGATCGAGCCGAGAACGGCGTAGCAGTCGCGCACGGAGTTGACCAGCACGCGGATGCCGACCAGGTCGTAGATCTCGTCGAACTCTCGTCCGCGCACGACCATCTTCTGGTAGATCGAGTAGTACTGCTTCGGTCGGCCGACGACGCGTCCGCGGATCCTGCCCGCCCGCAAGTCCTCACCGATCAGGTCGATCACACTCTGCACGAACTCCTCGCGCTGCGGAGTCCTCCGCTTCACCAGGCTCTCGATCTCGTTGTAGATCTTGGGGTACAGGACCGCGAACGACAGGTCCTCGAGCTCCCACTTGATCGCCTGGATCCCGAGCCGGTGCGCGAGCGGAGCATAGATCTCGAGGGTCTCCGTCGCCTTGCGGGCCGCCGACTCGGCCGGCACGAATCCCCAGGTGCGGGCGTTGTGCAGCCGGTCGGCGAGCTTGATGATCAGCACGCGGATGTCCTTCGACATCGCCACGATCATCTTGCGAACGGTCTCGGCCTGCGCGCTGTCGCCGTACTTGACCTTGTCGAGCTTGGTGACGCCGTCCACGAGCATCGCGACCTCGTCGCCGAAGTCGGCGCGGAGCTCGTCCAGCTGGTAGTCGGTGTCCTCGACGGTGTCGTGCAGCAGGGCCGCCGCGATCGTCTTGGATCCGATGCCGAGATCGGCGAGGATCTGCGCGACCGCGAGCGGGTGGGTGATGTAGGGCTCGCCGCTTCGTCGCTTCTGATTCGCGTGCGCACGCTCCGCGACTGAGTACGCGCGCTCGATGAGGGCGATGTCGCTCTTGGGGTGGTGCATCCGAACCGTGCGGACCAGGGTGTCGACCGCGCCCGAGGGCTGCGCGCGCGAGAAGATCCGAGGGACCAGTCTGCGCAGGGCAGCGGTCGAGGACGTCGTCGTTTCCGTCACGCGGGGATCTCCATCGCCCCATTATCGCCCGCGCGGAGGGCACCGACGACCGCTCCGCCCCGGGCGAACGGGTACGGGCTCAGTCGACGCGGCCGGGTCGGCCCTCGTCGTCGACCACGGCGCCGCCGGCCGCGGCCCACGCGGTCATTCCCGCCTGCACGTTCGCGGTCTCATAACCGGCTCCATGGAGCGCCTGGACGACCATCGCCGAGCGGACTCCGGAGTGGCAGACCGCGAGGATCGGCACGTCGGAGGGGAGCTCGCCCTGACGAGCGCCGATCTGTCCCATCGGGATGTGGTGGGCCCCGGGCGCGTGGCCCAGCGCCCACTCGTGCGGCTCGCGGACGTCGAGCAGCCAGACCTCGTCGCGCTCGACGAGGCCGATCGCATCCGGCGCCGACACCTCGGCGTGATCGGCCACGCGTCAGCCCTCCACGGGAGTCGGAGTGGAGGCCTTCGCCCGCGCGGCCTCGACCCGCTTGTCGTGCTTCGCGATCTCGGGCTCACGGCTGCGCAGCTGCGCATAGAGCGGAGCCGCGACGAAGATCGTCGAGTAGGTGCCGACGATGATGCCGATCAGCAGGGCGAGCGAGATGTCGCGCAGGGTGCCGGCTCCGAGGACGAACGCGCCGATCACGAGGATCGCCGCCACCGGGAGGGCCGCGACGATCGACGTGTTGATCGAGCGCACCAGAGTCTGGTTCTCGGCGAGGTTCACCGTCTGCGAGAAGGTCCGCGTGGTGCTGCCCATCGCCTCCGCCGTGTTCTCGCGGATCTTGTCGAAGACCACGACGGTGTCGTACAGCGAGTAGCCGAGAATCGTCAGCAGCCCGATCACCGCCGCGGGCGAGACCTCGGTGCCCGTGATGCCGTAGACGCCGGCCACGATGACGAGATCGTGCAGAAGCGCGACGATCGCTGCGAGCGACATCTTCCAGGTGCGGAAGTAGGCCCACATCGCCAGGGCGGCGAGGACCACGAAGATGATGAGGCCGCGGATCGCCTGCTGCGTGACGTCGTTGCCCCAGGCCGCTCCGATGAAGGAGGACGCGACCTGCTCGGCGGGGACGTCGTACGCCTCGACGAGGGCGTTGCGGACCGCGGTCGAGTCGTCGGTCGAGAGCTGGCCCGTCTGCACCCGGATGGAGTCGTCGCCGACGATGGAGACGCGTGGCACCGTCTCGGGGGCGACCGAGGTCACCGCATCCGTCGCCGTGGCCTGGTCCAGGCTCGACGGTGACGAAACCGTGAACTGCGAGCCGCCGGTGAACTCGATGCCGAAGTTGAACCCGCCCCGCGCGACGGTCCCGAGCACGGTGAGCAGGATCAGCACGAGCGAGATGAGATACCAGGTGCGGCGTCGGCCGACGAAGTCGATCGAGCGCGCACCGGTGTAGAGGTCGTTGCCGAACTGCGAGAAGCTGGCCATCACGCGTCCTTCCCGGTCGAATCGGCGGTGCCGCGCGCTCCGGCCGCCTCGGCGGCCTTACGCTCGGCGATGGTCTGACGCCTGGCCGCCTCACGCGCCGCGGACGCGCGCTTGCCGGTCGTCGCCTGGTCCTGTGGACGGAACGCGGCTCGACCGCGGTAGACCGCTCCCAGCGCGCGCGGGTCGAGACCCGAGGCGCGGTGCCCCTCGGCGAAGAACGGTCTCGTCGCCATCAGCTGCAGGATCGGGTGGGTGAAGAGCGCCACCACGATGAGGTCGATGATCGTCGTGATGCCCAGGGTCAGCGCGAAGCCGCGGACGCTGCCGACCGCCAGCAGGAACAGCACGACCGCCGCCAGAAGGTTCACCATGT
This sequence comes from Rathayibacter tanaceti, assembly GCF_001634385.1. Taxonomy (GTDB): domain Bacteria; phylum Actinomycetota; class Actinomycetes; order Actinomycetales; family Microbacteriaceae; genus Rathayibacter; species Rathayibacter tanaceti. Next base: position 10,090 of record NZ_LIIN01000046.1, read on the forward strand.
CCGAGGCGAAGATCGTCCGGAGCGCACGACGCCACCCCGCCTCCACGGCCGACTCCAGGCCCCGGCCGTCGCGGAGCTCGTCACGGATGCGCTCGAAGTAGACGATGAAGGAGTCGGCTGTGATGCCGATCGCGACGATCAGACCGGCGACTCCCGCGAGCGACAGGCGCAGCCCCTCGCGCCATGAGAGCAGCGTGACGACCAGGTAGGTGACGATGGCGGCGACCATGAGGGATGCGATCGTCACCGCGCCGAGCACGCGGTACTGCGCGATCGAGTAGACGATCACCAGGATCAGCCCGATGAGGCCGGCGAGCAGACCGCTGGCGAGCTGGGCCGAGCCGAGCGTCGCCGAGATGCTGTCGGAGCTCTGCACCTGGAAGCCGATCGGTAGCGCACCGTACTTGAGCTGATCGGCCAGCGTCTTCGACGACTCCTGTGTGAACGAGCCCGAGATCTGGGCGTTGCCGTCGGTGATCGCGGCGTTCGTCGAGGGGGCGGAGATGACCCGCCCGTCGAGGACGATCGCGAACTGGTTCTGCGCGCCCTGGAGAGCCACCAGGCGCGACGTCACGTCGCCGAAGGCTGGGTGCCCTGCTCGTCGAAGGAGAGGTTGACGGCCCAGGTGCCCGTGCTCGCGCCGGACGAGGTCGTCATCAGCCCGTTCGAGGCGTCGGAGATGTCCTCACCGGTGATCTCGACCGGTCCGAGGACGTATTTGACGGTCCCGCTGTCGTCGCAGGTGATCAACGGCTGGTCTGCCGGGGCGAGGTTCGGGTCCTGGCCGCTGAGGAACGCGCAGTCGAACGCGGTGTACTGCGCCTCGAGCGCGGGAGTGAGGTAGGCGAGATCGCTCGCGCTGGTCGGCGAGGCGGTCGGCTCGGTCGAGAGCGAGGGATCGACAGGCGTCGGCGTGGGCGACGACGTGGCGTCGCCTCCGACCGCGCTGTTCGTCGCCTGGCTCGCGACCAGCACCGGGCGGAAGTCGAGCTTCGCCGAGGCCTCGATGCGCTGCAGAGTCTCGTCATCGGGGGTGCCGGGGATCGAGACCACGATGTTGCTGGAACCCTGGGTGGTGATCTCGGCCTCGGAGACACCGGACGCGTCGATGCGCTGGCGGATGATCGAGACGGCCTGCGTGAGCTGCTCGGACGAGACGGAGTCGCCGTCGGTCAGCTGCGGCTGGAGCACGATCTGCGTGCCGCCCTCGAGATCGAGCGCGAGCTTCGGGGTCCAGGATCCGCCGCCCCACAGGACGGCGGCGGTATTGAGTCCGACGAGCGCGAGGATCAGGACACCGAGCCAGCTCAGGGAGCGGCGGGCCTTCCGGACGGGGGTTGATGCGGCCACCCAGGGCTCAGCTTTCTCTTCGGTCGGCGGTGATCGATCCGGGGGTCGCCCGGACGCGGAGAAGGGCGGGCGGGCGTGGAGGCGCCCGGCCGGCCCAGGAGACTACTGCGCGTCTGGACGGCGGTCGCGCTCGACCGGGTCGACCAGCGGGTCGCGGTGTGCTGCGTCGCGCTCGCCGAACTCAGGCGACTCGGCCAGGGCGTCCGGCTCAGCCGCGTCCTCGTCGGTGACGACCTCGTTCTCGCTCGGGTCGATCAGGCGGGCGATCGCCTGGCGGTGGATCGTGAGCAGCGTGCCGGGAGTCGACTCGATGACGATCTTGTTCGCCTCCTCGTCGATCGACACGACGGTGCCGAAGAGGCCGGAGCCGGTCATCAGCTCCACCCCGGGGACGAGGTTGTTCTTCATGCTCTCGGCGTCGCGCTGGCGCTTCTTGTTGTTGCGGAACATGAAGATGATCATCACGGCGAGCAGCAGGACGAGCAGGATGATCGTCGGATCCATGGGTGGGCCTTCCGGAAGTGGAGTGGCGATCCGCCGCTCGGCCTCTGAGGAAGGCGGGGCGGATCGGGCGGCCCGTCGGGCCTACAGAATTATAGGTCATCCCCGAACAGCGGCGGCCGGATCGCGGCCGCCCGAGGATCGACGCCGAAGTGCCGGTAGGCAGCGGGAGTCGCCACACGCCCCCGCGGAGTGCGGGTCAGCAGGCCGATCCGCACGAGGAACGGCTCGACGACCGCTTCGACGGTCTCGGCCTCCTCCCCCACCGAGACGGCGAGCGTGTTGAGGCCGACCGGCCCCCCGTCGAAGCGGGTCAGCACGATCTCCATCACGGCGCGGTCAAGGCGGTCGAGTCCGAGGGCGTCGACGTCGTAGAGCTCGAGCGCCGCCCGCACCGCGGTGACGTCGGCCCGACCGCCGTGCACGAGCGCGAAGTCGCGCACGCGCCGCAGCAGCCGGTTCGCGATGCGCGGAGTACCCCGGCACCGACCAGCGATCTCGGCCACCGCCTCCGCATCGATGTCGAGCTCGAGCAGCCGCGCCGCCCGAGCGAGCACCTGCCGCAGCTCGTCCTCGGCGTAGAACTCGAGGTGCGCGGTGAAGCCGAAGCGATCGCGCAGCGGGTTGGGGAGCAGGCCGGAGCGGGTGGTCGCCCCCACCAGCGTGAACGGAGCGAGATCGAGCGGGACGGAGGTCGCTCCCGCGCCCTTGCCGACCATGATGTCGATCCGGAAGTCCTCCATGGCGAGGTAGAGCATCTCCTCGGCCGAGCGCGCCATCCGGTGGATCTCGTCGATGAAGAGGATCTCGCCCGGCAGGAGCGACGAGAGCACCGCGGCCAGGTCGCCGGCGTGCTGGATCGCGGGGCCGCTGGAGAGCCGCAGCGGCGAGGAGCTCTCCTCCGCGACGATCATCGCGAGCGTGGTCTTGCCGAGACCGGGAGGGCCGGCGAGCAGGATGTGGTCGGGCGTCCGCCCCTGCATGGCCGCGGCCTTGAGCAGCAGCTCGAGCTGGCCGCGCACCTTCCGCTGGCCGACGAACTCGCTGAGGCTCTTGGGCCGCAGCGCGCCCTCGAAAGCGATCTCGGCCTCGGAGGCGACCTCGGGGCCGAGCGGATCGTCACCGCTCACGAGCGCGCCGCCGGGCCGAGACGGGTGAGGGCGAGACGGAGCAGGGCCTGCACGTCCGCGGCATCGGACGCCTGCGCGTCGAGCAGGATCTCGTCGACGACCTCGGCCGCCGTGCGCTCGGGCCAGCCGAGTCCGACGAGCGCGGACAGCACGTTCTGCGCCGCGGTCGCCGCCGGGCCGGAGCCGCGGGCCGCACGCGGGCGGACGGCGAGCTTGCCCGCGAGCGACAGGACGATGAGCTTCGCGGTCTTGGGACCGATCCCGCTGACCTTGCGGAACACGCCGTCGTCCTCGTCGGCCACCGCCTGGGCGATGCGGTCCGGCTCGACCGCGCCGAGGACGCCGAGGGCCGACTTCGGGCCGACCCCCGTCACTCCGATCAGCAGCTCGAAGATCTCGAGCTGCTCCTCATCGGGGAAGCCGTAGAGGGTCAGCGAGTCCTCGCGGACGATGAGCACGGTGCTGACGGTGGTCTCGTCACCGACGCGCATCTCGAGCGCGTGCTGCGGGGTCACGTTGACCGCGTAGCCGACTCCGTGGACGTCGAGGACGGCGAGACCGCCGCGGGCGGAGAGAAGGGTGCCGCGGAGGGAGGAGATCACCGCGTCAGTCTAGATGCTCGAACAGGCGTTCGAGTCGCGGCTTCGGCGGCGCGCCACGCGCGCTGGGCGGCGGTCTCGGCGCCCTCCACTCCGGGGGCCGGCGCGAGGGGTGCGCGCCAGGCGTGGCAGACGGCGAGCGCGAGGGCGTCCGCGGCGTCGGCGGGCGTGGGCGGCGCATCCAGGCGCAGGACCCGCTGGATCATCGCGGTCACCTGGCGCTTGTCGGCCGCACCGTAACCGGTGACCGCGGCCTTCACCTCGCTCGGTGTGTGCATCCCCACGGGGAGGCCGCGACGGGCCGCCGCGACGAGGGCGACTCCGCTGATCTGGGCGATACCCATCACGGTCCTCACGTTGTTCTGCGCGAACACCCGCTCGATCGCCACCGCATCCGGACGGTACTCGTCGAGCAGAGCCTCGAGCCCGTCGCCGAGGGCGAGGAGGCGGCGCTCGAGGGCGTCGCCGGCCGGCGAGCGGAGGACGGTGACGTGCACGAGCGTCGCGCGCCGGTCGCGCGCGATGTCGACGACGCCGACGCCGCAGCGGGTGAGCCCGGGGTCGATCCCGAGGACACGCATCAGTGCGCCCTCGGTGAGCGGAGCGGGCTCACCGGCTCACTCCTCGTTCTCGAGCTCGGCGCGCACCTCGGGAGTGATGTCGAGGTTGGTGTAGACGTTCTGCACGTCGTCCGAGTCCTCGAGCGCGTCGATGAGGCGGAACACCTTGCGGGCCGTCTCGGCGTCGGCCTCGACCTGGAGCGAGGCGACGAATTCGACGTCGGCCGAGTCGTAGTCGATACCCGCCTCCTGCAGCGCGGAGCGCGCGGGAACGAGCTCACTCGGTTCGACTCGGACCTCGAAGCTCTCACCGTGGTCGAGCACGTCGTCGACGCCGAAGTCGAGGACCGCGCCGAGCACGTCGTCCTCGGTGACGCTCTCGCCGTGCGGCACCGAGATGACGCCCTTGCGCGCGAAGTTGTACGCGACGCTGCCCGGGTCGGCCATGGTGCCGCCGTTGCGGGTCATCGCGGTGCGGACATCCGCTGCGGCACGGTTCTTGTTGTCGGTGAGGCACTCGACCAGGAGGGCGATGCCGTTCGGGCCGTACGCCTCGTACATGATCGTCGTGTAGTCGATGACCTCGCCGGTGAGGCCCGCGCCGCGCTTGATGGCGCGGTCGATGTTGTCGTTCGGCACCGAGGTCTTCTTTGCCTTCTGAACGGCGTCGACGAGCGTCGGGTTGCCGGAGAGGTCGGCGCCGCCGATCTTGGCGGCCACCTCGATGTTCTTGATCAGCTTGGCGAAGGACTTCGCGCGACGCGAGTCCTTGATCGCCTTCTGGTGCTTGGTCGTGGCCCACTTGGAATGCCCGGACACGGTGCTCCCTCGGAATTCGTTCGGCGCGGCTCCCCCGAGGGTGCCGCTGATAGCCGTCTCAGTGTAATCGGGAGCCGGTCCCCGCCCGGCTCCACGCGGTCAGCTTGTCGAGGCGGGCGCGCAGGTGGAGCGAATCGCGAACGGCTACGACGATCCGCTGACACGCGGATCGACGGTCCGCCTGCACCCGGGAGCCGGTCCCCGCGGAACGGGTGCCGGTCAGATCCGGCGTCCTGTCTGCGACCGAGGCCGGGAGAGCTCGAGGCGTCCGAGCAGCTGCCGAGCTCGGTCGCGGCCCGCTCGCACTGCACAACGAAGGCTGAGCGCGCTGATCCGGGCGAGAATCGCGAGATCGCGTCAAGGAGCCTCCGTTCTGACGTCCGCCCGAGGACACCCGACACCGCCGGAATGCCGAGGGACCGGCTCGGCGACGAGGCTGCCGACGCAGCATGGTGCGTCGACTACTTCAGCAGCCTCGAGAGGACCCGATCGGCGAGGACCTTGCCGCCGGTCTGGCAGGTGGGGCAGTACTGGAGGGTCGAATCGTGGAAGATCACCTGGCGGATCGTGTCGCCGCAGACCGGGCAGGGTTCGCCCGCTCGGCCGTGGACGCGCATCCCGAGCTTCTTCTCGCGCTTGAGGTCGGCTGCGTGCAGGCCCTCGGCGCGGGCGAGCGCCTCCTCGAGCGTGGAGCGGAGAGCGGAGTAGAGGCGCTCGAACTCTTCGGGGGTGAGCGCGGCGGGCTTGAACGGCGACATGCGGGCCACGTGCAGGATCTCGTCGGAGTAGGCGTTTCCGATCCCCGCGATGCGCGACTGGTCTCGGAGGACCCCCTTCAGCTGCGCCCTGCCGGCCGTGGCGAGGATGGCGCCGAAGATCTCCTCTGTGAAGTCCGGGTCGAGCGGGTCCGGGCCCAGCCGGGCGACGCCGGGCACGTCGAGCGGATCGGTGACGATCGAGAGCGCGAGGCTCTTCTTGGTTCCGGCCTCGGTCACCTCGAAGCCCGAGCCGTCGGCGAGGACCAGTCGCGCGGCGAGCGGGCCCCGTCCGGGCCGAACCGGTGCAGTCGGCCGCTCGGGCCGCCACCGGACCCAGCCGGCGCGGGCCAGGTGCAGCAGGACGTGCGCGTCGCCGACGGCGAGGTCGAGGAACTTGCCGTGCCGCGTCACTCCGTGCACCGTCTCGCCGGCGAGGGCCGACGGTGGGATCGCCACCGTCTTCAGCGCGGAGATCGCGAACACATCGAGCCGGTCGAGGACGCGTCCGCCCAGACGCGCGTCCAGATCGAGGGCGAGCGCCTGAACCTCGGGGAGCTCCGGCATGCGACCACCCTGCCCTGCACCTCCGACACCGTCCACCCCTGGCCGACGCGCGACGGGCGCGTCAGGCTCCGAAGCGCGTCGCCGCGACCTTCCGCAGGAACAGCTCGTGGAAACGGTAGTCGCCGGTGATCTCGGGATGGAACGCCGTACCGAGCAGGTTACCCTGCTCGACCGCGACCACGCGGCCATCGACGAGGCTCGCCAGCGCCGTCGCCCGCTCCCCCAGCACCTCGACCACGGGAGCGCGGATGAAGACCGCGTGCACCGGAGGATCGCCGATCGCCGGCACGTCGAGGTCGGTCTCGAAGGAGTCGAGCTGGTTGCCGAACGCGTTCCGCCTCACCGAGACGTCGAGACCGCCGAAGCTGCTCTGCCCGTCGATGCGGTCGAGCACCCGGTCGGCGAGCATGATCAGTCCGGCGCAGGTGCCGTAGACGGGCAGGCCCGCCTCGATCGCCTCGGCGACCGGCTCCGCGAGCCCGAAGAGCCGGGAGAGCTTGTCCATCACCGTCGACTCACCACCCGGGACGACCAGGCCGGCGACGGACGCGAGCTCATCCGGGCGGCGCACGAGCACCACCTCGGCGCCGAGCTCGCGCAGCACGTGGGCATGCTCGCGGAAGTCGCCCTGCAGCGCCAGAACGCCCACGCGCAGTCCCCCGAGGGACTCGCGCGTCTCGCCCTCGCCCGCGATGGGCGCGCTACTACCAGCCACGCTCGGCGAGGCGGTGCGGCGCGGGCACATCGGCCACGTTGATGCCGACCATCGCCTCGCCCAGGCCGCGCGAAGCCTCCGCGACGACCTTCGCGTCGTCGAAGAAGGTGGTCGCCTTGACGATCGCGGCAGCGCGCTTGGCCGGCTCGCCAGACTTGAAGACGCCGGAGCCGACGAAGACGCCGTCGGCACCGAGCTGCATCATCAGCGCGGCGTCGGCAGGAGTCGCGACGCCGCCCGCCGTGAAGAGGACGACCGGGAGCTTGCCGGTCTGCGCGATTTCGACGACCAGATCGTAGGGCGCCTGCAGCTCCTTGGCCGCGACGTAGAGCTCGTCCTTTGTCATCGCCTTCAGGCGGTTCACCTCGGCCGAGATGGTCCGGATGTGCTTGGTCGCCTCGGAGACGTCTCCGGTGCCGGCCTCGCCCTTCGAGCGGATCATGGCGGCGCCCTCGGTGATGCGGCGCAGCGCCTCGCCCAGGTTGGTCGCTCCGCAGACGAAGGGGACGGTGAAGTTCCACTTGTCGATGTGGTTCACGTAGTCGGCCGGCGAGAGGACCTCGGACTCGTCGATGTAGTCGACGCCGAGCTCCTGAAGGATCTGCGCCTCGACGAAGTGGCCGATGCGCGCCTTCGCCATGACGGGGATCGAGACGGCGGAGACGATGCCGTCGATCAGGTCGGGATCGCTCATCCGGCGACGCCGCCCTGCGAGCGGATGTCTGCCGGAACACGCTCGAGCGCCATGACGGCTACCGCGCCGGCGTCCTCGGCGATGCGGGCCTGCTCGGCGGTGACGACGTCCATGATGACGCCGCCCTTGAGCATCTCGGCGAGACCGCGCTTGACGCGGCTCGAGCCGAACTGCTCCGAGGCGGACGAGGACGGAGTGCTGGTGTCGGTCATGTTCGCGAGTCCTGTTCTGTGCGGCGTCCCACGCCGACGTCTGCGCGCGGCGTCTCCCGCCGTCGGCGCCGTCCAGTCTACGGGGGACAGGAAGGGACTATTCGGCCGGCCAGGCCTGCGCGAGGCTGGCCCGGACGTCGCCGAGCAGCTGGGGCAGTGCCTTCGTGCGGGCGATGATCGGGAAGAAGTTGGCGTCGGTCGCCCAGCGCGGGACCACGTGCTGGTGCAGGTGCGCCGCGATCCCGGCTCCGGCAACGGCGCCCTGGTTCATGCCGAGGTTGAATCCGTCGTTGTTCGAGACGGAGCGGACGACGCGCATCGCGGTCTGGGTGATCGCTCCGATCTCGGCCACTTCCTCGGGAGTGGCCTCGTCGTAGAGCGGGATGTGCCGGTACGGGCAGACCAGGAGGTGTCCAGAGTTGTAGGGGAAGAGGTTGAGCAGGACGTAGGCGTGCTCGCCGCGGGCGACGATGAGCGCCTCCTCGTCGCTCAGCGTGGGAGCGACGCAGAAGGGACAGTCGTGCGCTCCGGGCTGCCCCTTCTGGATGTAGACCATCCGGTGCGGGGTCCAGAGGCGCTGGAACTCGTCGGGTACGCCGGCGAGGTGCGCCGAGCCCTCCGCACCGTCGGGCACCAGGTCGGACACGCTCAGACCTGCGCCTTCGTGGCGACGGCCTCGCGGATGCGTGCGACGGCGTCGGCGACGGGGATGCCGTTCTCCTGCGTCCCGTCGCGGAACCGGAAGCTGACCGCCCCGGCGTCGCGGTCCTTCTCGCCGACGATGATCTGGAACGGCACCTTCTGCAGCGTCGCGTTGCGGATCTTCTTCTGCATGCGATCACTCGAGTAGTCGATCTCGGCGCGGACACCCGAGCGCGTGAGCTCGCCGACGACATCCTCGAGGTAGGGCAGGTACTCGTCGGCGATCGGGATGCCGACGACCTGCACCGGCGAGAGCCACACCGGGAACGCTCCGGCGTAGTGCTCGGTCAGGATCGCGAAGAAGCGCTCGATCGAGCCGAACAGGGCGCGGTGGATCATCACCGGCCGCTTCTTCGAGCCGTCAGACGCCGTGTACTCGAGCTCGAAGCGCTCGGGCTGGTTGAAGTCGAGCTGGATCGTCGACATCTGCCAGGTTCGGCCGATCGCATCGCGGGCCTGCACCGAGATCTTCGGCCCGTAGAACGCCGCTCCCCCGGGATCCGGCACCAGCTCGAGGCCGGATTCGACGGCGACCGCGCGGAGGGACTCGATGGCCGCTTCCCACTGCTCGGGCTCGCCGACGAACTTCGGATTGCCCTCCTCATTGGTGGAGAGCTCGAGGTAGAAGTCGTTCAGGCCGTAGTCGCGCAGGACCTGCAGCACGAACTCGAGGTTGCGGGTCAGCTCGGCCGACACGTCCTCCTGGGCGACGTAGATGTGCGCGTCGTCCTGCGTGAGGCCGCGCACACGGGTGAGGCCCTGGAGAGTGCCGCTCTTCTCGTAGCGGTAGACGGTGCCGAACTCGGCCAGGCGCAACGGCAGTTCGCGATAGCTGCGGCCGCGCGAGCGGAAGATCAGGTTGTGGAACGGGCAGTTCATGGGCTTGAGGTAGTAGTCCTGGCCCTGACGGGTGATCGTTCCGTCCTCGTCCTGCAGCTCGTCGAGGTGCATCGGGGGGAACATGCCCTCGGAGTACCACTGCAGGTGCCCGCTCGTCATGAACAGGTCGCCCTTGGTGATGTGCGGCGTGTAGACGAGCTCGTAGTCGTGCGCGAGCAGCTGCTCCCGCATGTACTGCTCGATCTCGTAGCGGATGATGCCACCCCTGGGGTGGAAGACCGCGAGGCCGGACCCGATCTCGTCCGGGAACGAGAAGAGGTCGAGCTCGTGCCCGATCTTGCGGTGGTCGCGGCGCGCCGCCTCCTCGAGCCGCGCCTGATGAGCGCGCAGCTCGTCCTTCGTCGGCCACGCGGTGCCGTAGACCCGCTGGAGCTGCGGGTTCTTCTCGGAGCCCCGCCAGTACGCGGCGGCGTTGCGGGTGAGCGCGTAGCCGTTGCCGATCATCCGGGTGTTCGGGAGGTGAGGTCCGCGGCACAGATCCTTCCAGACCGTTTCACCCGAGCGCGGGTCGACATTGTCGTAAATGGTGAGCTCTGCGCCGCCGACCTCGACGTCCTCGCCGTCGGCGCCTCCTCCCTTGAGCCCGATCAGCTCGAGCTTGTAGGGCTCGCCGGCGAGCTCGATGCGCGCCTCCTCCTCGGTGACGACGCGGCGCACGAAGCGCTGACCCTGGCGGACGATGCGGTCCATCGCTTTCTCGAGCGCCTTCATCGCCTCGGGCGTGAACGGCTCCTCGACGTCGAAGTCGTAGTAGAAGCCGTCGGTCACGGGCGGGCCGATGCCCAGCTTCGCCTCCGGGTTGATCTGCTGCACGGCCTGCGCGAGCACGTGGGCGGCGGAGTGGCGGAGGATGTCGAGTCCGTCGGGCGAGGAGATCAGGACCGGCTCGATGCGGTCGCCCGGGACGACGTCGGCCGCGAGGTCCTTGAGCTCGCCGTTGACGCGGATCGCGACGACCGCCCGGTCGGTGAAGTGCGTGAATCCCGTGCCCGCCTCGGTGACGACCGAATGCGACTCGGACTCTGCGGGATTCGACGGTTCGTTCGACACGTGCGGACACTCCTCGGGCTCGGTTGACCCCTCGACTGTAGTCGGCGGCGGGCGCTCAGGCCGGTCGGGGCAGCTCTCGCGCGAAGCAGACGGAATGCTCGGAGCCGACGTAGGCGCCGAACAGCGGGATCGGGACGTAGCCCTCTCGCACGTAGAAGCGCATCGCGTCCGGCTGGAGCGTCCCGGTCTCGAGCACCAGGCGCGTCGTACCGAGCTCCGCGGCACGCTCCTCGAGCGCGCGGAGCACGGCGGTGGCCGCTCCGGTCCCCCGTGCGGACGGAGCGGCGAACATCCGCTTGACCTCGATCGCTCCCGGCCCGAGCACGTCGTCCGGGAGCGGCCGAAGCCCTCCGCACGCCACCGCACGTCCCTCCTCGTCGCGGGCGAGCAGGAAGACAGTCACATCGCCCGCCGAGGGGGCGAGGCCCGGCTCGTGGTCGTCGCTGCCGTAGCGCTCGTCGAGCTCGCGTCGCTGCGCGGCACGGAGGCGCTCGGCGTCCGGGTGCGTCCACGGCACCTCGTCGATCGTCCAGGCCACCGCTGCTCCTCCCCGCCGGTCGCGCGCGCCGACCGTCCCCATTCCTGCCGT
>NZ_LIIN01000047.1 GCF_001634385.1 Rathayibacter tanaceti
GTAGGGCGCCGCGCGCTGCACCCGCCAGCCCTCCGGCGCCACCGCGCGCAGCTCGGCGGCGGTGAAGCTGCGCCGCACCGAGAGCGAGCCGTCGTAGTGCAGGAACGACCCCGCCGCGATCGGGCGCGTCGCCAGGAGGTAGGCGGTGTAGGCCAGCCGCGAGCGCTCGATGTCGTTGTGCAGCGCGCGCGGCGCCAGACGCTCGCTGTCCGCGAGCAGCGCGGCGAGCGCCTCCGGAGCCAGGTGGTGCAGCACATGGTTCGACGTCACGAGGTCGAAGCGGTCGCCCTCGACGACGAGGTCGGTGCTGCTCGCCCGGCGGAACTCGACTCCCGGCGGCGCCGGCGTCGAGGTGGCGAAGGTCCAGGCCCGCTCGTCCGGATCGGCCGCCGTGACGCTGAGCCGCAGCCCGTCCGCTCGCGCCCAGCCGACGAGCGCGCGGGCGACGTCACCGCCTCCCGAGCCGATGTCGAGCAAGCGGAACGGCTCGTCCGGGCCGAGGAGCGGTCGCAGGCGCGATCGGTACACGCCTCGCCAGCCCGACACGAGCCGGTTGACGGTGCCGAAGCGGGCGTAGGTGGCGTCGAGCAGCGTCCGGTCGCAGTCGGGGTCGTCCATCAGCTCTTGCGCCGAGACTTCGCGGCGGCGCAGGTCCGGTGCCAGGGGAGCGCGTGGAGTCACTCCCCGCCCCGCTTGGTCAGCAGCGCGAGCTCGACGGTCAGGCCCGGTCCGAACGCCATCGCGCCGACGCGCTCGCCGTCGGCCGCCTCGCCGTGCAGGAGGCGCCGCAGGATGAAAAGCATCGTCGCGCTCGACATGTTGCCGTTCGTCCGCAGCACCTCGCGGGAGGGGTGGAGCTGCTCGTCATCGAGTGCGAGCGAGCTCTGCACCTTGTCGAGGATGCTCCTCCCGCCCGGGTGGATCGCCCAGCGGGCCACATCGCCCAGGCCCACGCCCGCGCCCTCGAGGAGCGGTGCGACGGCTCCCTCGATGTTCGCGCCGATGATCGACGGCACGTAGGTGCTCAGCCGCATGGTGAAGCCGTGGTCGCCGATGGTCCAGGCCATCTCGGTCTCGCCCTCGTCGGTCAGCGTCGTGGACAGCGCGTCGAGGTCGAGTCGCGGAGCGCCGGGGAGCGGCTCGCGTGCGGTGACGACCGCTGCGGCTCCACCGTCGGCGAAGACGGAGGTGGCGACGATCTGCTCGGGGTCGTTGGAACTGGTGAGGTGGATCGTGCAGAGCTCGACCGCGACCACGAGGACGACCGCCTCCGGATCGGCCTCGCAGAACTGCACCGCCGCGCGCAGCCCAGGGAACGCGCCGTAGCAGCCCATGAAACCGAGGTGGAAGCGCTGCGTCGACGGGGCGAGGCCGAGCCGCCGGACGAGCTGGTAGTCGGGGCCGGGCGCGTAGAAACCGGTGCACGAGACGGTGACGACGTGGGTGACGTCGGCGGCGTCGAACGAGGCCGCCTCGAGGGCCCGGCGGGCCGCCTCCGTGAACAGCTCGGGAGCCCGCTCGGTGTACACGGCGTTGCGGGCCGCGGTCCCCGGATCGAGCACGCGCCCCTCGGCAGCGTCGTAGAAGACGCTCGGGCCCTCGTGCTCGGCGCCGTCGAGCTCGGCGACGACCGTGTTGCGGGTGTCGATGGCGGAGGCGCCGAACGCGGCCCCGAGCAGGCGGGAGCCGAGACGGCTGATCCCGGGCTGGGACGCGAAGAGGTCGCGCACCTCCGACTGGTGCAGGACTGTGCCCGGCACCGCGGTCTCGATGCTGCGGATGTGGACGCTCACTCGCGGGAACCTACCGCAGGTTCCTGCGGGTGAGCGGTGGCCTCGACCATGATCAGAGGATCGGCTTCCCGCCGGTGACGGCGATCGTCGATCCGCTGATGTAGCTCGCGTCGTCGGAGGCGAGGAGGACGTAGGCGTGTGCGACCTCGGCCGGCTGGCCGGGGCGTCCGAGAGGCACCTGCTCGCCGAACTCAGCGACCGCCTCCGGGGGCATAGTCGAGGGGATCAGCGGCGTCCAGATCGGACCGGGTGCGACCGAGTTGGCACGGATGCCCTTCTCGCCGAGGGCCTGCGCGAGGGAGGCGGTCATGCTGAGTATCGCCGCCTTCGTCGCTGCGTACGGCAGGAGCTGGTACGACGGCTGGTCGGACTGCACCGAGCTGGTCGCGATGATGGACGCTCCAGCCTTGAGGTGGGGGAGCGCGGCCTTCACCAGGTGGAAGTAGGCGCTGACGTTGGTCGCGAGGGTGCGGTCCCACTCGTCGTCGGGGATGTCGGTGACGCGCTCGCGGCTCATCTGGAACGCGGCGTTGCTGACGAGCACCTCGAGGTGCCCGAACCGCTCGACGGTCTCGTTCACGACGGAGCGGCAGTGCTCGGGGTCGCGGAGATCGCCGGGTAGCAGCAGCGCCTCGCGGCCGGCTTCGCGGACCCAGCGGGCGGTGTCCTCTGCGTCCTCGTCCTCGTCGAGGTACGAGATCGCCACATCGGCGCCCTCGCGGGCGAAGGCGATCGCGACGGCCTTGCCGATGCCGCTGTCGGCTCCCGTGATCAGGGCGACCTTGCCGCTCAGCCGGCCGGTGCCGCTGTAGCTCGTCTCGCCGTGATCGGCCTTCGGCGTCAGCTCGGCCTCGGTGCCGGGTGGTGTCTGCTCGGGTGATTCCGGAGTCATGACTCTCCCTCTCGTGTGGTCGGTTCTCCCATGCAAGCCGCTACGCGGGGGACCCCGCAGGGGGTTGACGGCGAACGGGCGGTGGCCGCCGTCGACCCCGCGGCGCCGGCCGGCCGCCGGGTCTCGACCGGGTTCGATACGAGCGCGACGGACAGCGATCCGCGGCCCGAGGGTGCGGCGGGGCCGGAGGGAACGGCGGCGTCACGATCTGCTGCGCCGTCTTCGGCTGGTTCGCGGCCACCGGGCGCGCCGTGATCCTCGTCGGCCTGGTCTCGGCGATCACCGGCGGGAGCCGGGTTCTGTCGACGGTCGGCGGCTTCCCCGCGATCCCGCTCGACGGTGGAGACGGGATGGTCGCCGAGATCGCGCGGCGAGAATCGGCTGTCGTCGGGATCCGCCCTCCGTCACCGCGTCCCTCCGCCGAGGGCCCGCGCGGAGCGCCCGGCCCGCGATCCGTGCTGCGTCGGAGCGGCAGGACCACGCAGGCCCGGAGGCAATCGCGACGCGGTGCACCGCAGGTATCGGGGCCGACGCGGGCGTGTCGTGTCGCGGTGACGCTCTCACCGTCGGCATCGTCGCTACGATCTGACGTCGTCGCAGGCTGCGTCGCCCGTGTGCGGCCTCGCCCTCGAGCGGCCCAGGCGCGACCGATGAGCGGACCAATGCCTTCCCGGCGCGGCCGGAAGGAGACCGATGACGACGACGGCGATGCCGCTGCGCTACCCCGACCGGGGTTCGCCGGCGGTGATGGCCCGGCGCGGCTGGTGGCTCCTCGCCGTCACTCTGCTGCTCCCGGGCTCGGCCCAGGTCCTCGCGGGCTCTCGACGGCTCGGCAGGATCGGACTGGTCTCGACCTTCGCGCTGTGGGCGATGCTCCTTCTCGCCGCGCTCCTCACGCTGGTCGCTCCCTCGATCGTCTCCACTGTCGCGACGCTCGACTCCACGCTCCTCGTCGTGCAGGCGGCGCTGATCGGCTACGGCGCGCTCTGGCTCCTGCTGACCCTCGACACCCTGCGGCTGGTCCGCCTGGTTCGGGTGACGGGACGCGGGAGGGGTGTGCTGGCGCTCGCCGCCGCCGTGGTGATCGTGGTCTCGACCGGGAGCGCCGGCTACGGTGCGTACGTGATCGGCGTCTCGAGAGGCCTGTTCTCGACCGTTTTCGGAGACGGAGTCCTGGCCGATCCGGTCGACGGCAGGTACAACATCCTGCTCCTGGGAGGCGACGCGGGAGAAGACCGGGATGGAGCGCGGCCCGACAGCATCTCGCTCGTCTCGATCGACGCGACGAGCGGGGCAGCGACGATCATCGGCCTCCCGCGGAACCTGCAGAACATCCCCTTCCCCGACGACTCTCCGATGTCGACCCTCTATCCGGACGGATATCCGCCGGAGGACTGCAACGTCTCGCAGTGCGAGCTGAACTCGATCTACACCGAGGTGCAGCTGAAGTCGCCTGAGCTCTATCCCGACGCCGAGGCGCGTGGCAGCCTGCCGGGGATCGAGGCGATGCGGGATGCCGTCCGCGGAATCCTCGGCGTCCCTGTGCAGTACTTCGTGAGCATCGACATGCAGGGCTTCTCCGATCTCGTCGACGCGCTCGGTGGGATCGACGTCACGTATCCCGGACCGGACGACCTCCCCCTCGGCGGAGTGCTCGATGAGAACGGCGACCTCGACGGCGTCAACGCGTGGGTGGTCCCCGGCGACCACCGTTTCGACGGCTCGAACGCGCTCGCCTACGCCCGCTCCCGGTACGGCAGCAGCGGCGGCGACTACGACCGCATGGTCCGTCAACGCCAGGTCCAGGAGGCGATCCTCCAGCAGTTCGAGCCGGTGAACGTCCTGACGAAGTTCCAGGGCATCGCCCAGGCGGGCTCGACGCTCGTCACGACCGATCTGCCGCAGGCGGCGCTGGGCGGCTTCGTCCAGTTGGCGATGAAGACGAAGACGCTTCCCCTCGCGACGCTCGAGCTGACCCCGCCCGAGGTCGACCCGGCCGACCCGGACTACGACAAGATCCGGGCAGAGGTCGCCGAGCTCCTGGGTGCGAGCTGATCGGGACGGTGCGCGGCGCGAACGCGCGTGCCCTCGCTACGCGGGGTTCGGCGTCCTCGTCGTGAACAGCAGCGGCTCCGCGCCGCTGGCCCGAGCTCTCGGCAGCCTCGCCGGGGCACCTCCCCCGGTGACCCGGGAGACGGGACGCGCCGACCGCGTTCTGCTGACGCGCTCACTCCCCGTCCGTCGACAGTCGCTCAGGTACGGCAGCATGGACCCATGACCAGCGCTGACAGGCCCGTCGTCGTCCTCGCCGGAGCGAGCGGTTTCCTCGGAACCGACCTCGCCCGGCGCTTCTCCGCGGACGGCTGGGCCGTGAAGCGGATCGGCCGCTCCGGCCCTGACGCCCACTGGGGCGACACGGCAGGGATCGCGCGCGTTCTCGACGGCGCGCGCCTCCTCGTCAACCTGGCCGGCAAGAGCGTCGACTGCCGCTACACGCCCGCGAACCGGGCCGAGATCCTCCGCTCGCGGGTAGCGACCACTGCGGAGCTGCATCGCGCGCTCTCCGCCGCGGCGACACCTCCGCCCGTGTGGATGAACGCGAGCACCGCCACGATCTACCGGCACGAGGAGGACCGCGCGAACACCGAGGACGAGGGGGTGCTCGGCGAGGGCTTCTCGGTCGGCATCGCGCGGGCCTGGGAGGAGGCGTTCTTCGGGCCGGAGCGCCGGGGGTGCGGCGGCTCGCCCTGCGGATGACGATCGTGCTCGGCGACGGGCCGGCGACGGCGATCCTGTTGCGGCTCGCGCGGCTCGGCCTCGGCGGCCCGCAGTTCGACGGCCGCTGGCCCTCGACGCGCGCACGGCGGGAGGCGGGGGTGCATCACGAGTACCGCCGCACCGTCGGGCGGCAGCACTTCAGCTGGATCCACGTCGAGGACGTGTACCGCTCGATCCGGTTCCTGGAGGCGTCCGATCTGGACGGTCCGGTCAACCTCGCGTCGCCGCACCCGAGCGACAACACCGAACTGTCCCGTCTGCTCCGCGCGGCCGTCGGCCGACGGATCGGCCTGCCCGCGCCGCGCTTCGTCCTCGAGCCGGCCATGCTCGTCCTCCGGACAGAGCCCGAGCTCGTGCTCAAGAGCCGCTGGGTCGTCCCCGCCCGCCTCGAGGACGCCGGCTTCACCTTCGCGCACCCCCGCCTCCCCGAGGCCCTGCGCTCCCTCGTCTGACCCTCACAACGAAGGCTCACACCCCTGGACATCGCCTGCGCGACCCGTGGACCCGTCTCAGCCTTCGTTGCGCGCACTCCCCGTCCGCGGACCGGGGCCGCGCCGCCTCCGCAGCCTCGTTCTCACACTCGTTTCCGAACGCTGGCCCACCCACGCCGCACTCGAACGCGGGCGAACCCTGCACGACCCCCGCGCCTCCACATCCGCTCCGGGTCGCCGTCGCACGGTGCCCGTCGAACGGCGGCTTCGCCACCACCCGGCGGCCGTCGAGGCCGCGCCCGACTCGCGCGCCGAGCGTGTCGACGCCCCCGGACGCCCCGCCCGCTCTGCCGACCGTGCCGCGCAGGGAGCGGTGTGACGATCTGCGCCGTGCAGGTCCTGCTACTGCGCGACCTTCAGCGCGATGTCGCGCCGGTACACGCCGCCCTCGAGGTGGATCAGGTCGAGCGCCCGGTAGGCCCGTTCGCGGGCCTCGGCGAAGTCGGCTCCGCGGGCGATCACGTTGAGCACTCGGCCGCCCGTGGCGACGAAGCGCCCGTCGACCACCTGGGTGGCGGCGTGGGCGAGGGTGACGCCGGGAACCGCGGCGGCCGCCTCCAGCCCGGTGACGGTGCGGCCGGTGACGGCGTTCTCGGGGTAACCCTCGCTCGCGAGCACGACGGTGACGGCGACGTCGTCGATGAACGCGGGCCACGGCACGGAGGCCAGGGAGCCGGTGGCGGCGGCGTGCAGCAGCGCGGACAGCGGGGAGGCGAGGCGGGGCAGCACGACCTGGGTCTCGGGGTCGCCGAAGCGGGCGTTGAACTCGATCACGCGCAGTCCCGCGTCGGTGACGATGAGGCCGCAGTAGAGGAGTCCGACGAAGGGGGTCCGCTCGCGTTCCAGCTGGCGGATCGTCGGTATCGCGACCGTGTCGATGACCTCGTCGACGAACGCGCGCTCGCTCCGCCAGCGGTCGGCGAGCCAGGGCAGCGGTGAGTAGGCGCCCATCCCGCCGGTGTTCGGGCCCCGGTCGCCGTCGGCGAGGCGCTTGAAGTCCTGTGCGGGTGAGAGAGGGACGACGTCGTGGCCGTCGGAGAGGAAGAAGAGGGACACCTCCTGGCCCGAGAGGAACTCCTCGATGAGGACGTCGCCGGACTGCAGCCAGAACTCGGCGTGAGCGATCGCGGCGCTGCGCGACTCCGTCACCAGGACGCCCTTGCCGGCGGCCAGGCCGTCGGCCTTCACGACGGAGGGGAGTCCGTACTCGTCGATGACACGGACGGCGTCGACCAGGGTCGAGACCCGCGTGGCGCGCCCGGTGGGCACGCGGGCCATGTCCATGACGCGCTTGGCGAAGGTCTTGGAGCCTTCGAGGGCGGCGGCGGCCCGGTCGGGGCCGAAGGTGGGGATGCGGCGCTGGCGCAGCGCGTCGGCGACTCCCGCGACGAGGGGGGCTTCGGGGCCGATCACCACGAGCTCTATGCCTTGCTCGACGGCGAAATCGGTGACGAGCCGGGGGCTGTTCGTGTCGAAGTGGATGACCTCGACGTCGCTCGCGATGCCGGCGTTGCCGGGCGCGGCGATGATCTCGTGTCGCTCCTCCTCCGCGAGGAGAGCGGTGATGATGGCGTGCTCACGGGCACCCGAGCCGAGGACGAGGATCTTCACCCTGACAGGATAGGACGCCCTGCCTCGGCGCCGCGTCCGGCCCCGCGGGATGCCACGTGCGACCACGGGACTCCGCGCGGTGGTGGCAGCAGTGGCGTCGCTCCGAGAGCGGCGAGGAGAGGATGGGGACATGGCCAAGGGCAGGATCGACGAGGCGAGCGGGCAAGCGGCCGTGCGGGCGGCGCTCGGCGGCGGGGCGGATCGGAACACGACGGCGACCGCGGTGCGGTTCCTCCTGCAGATCATCGAGACGACCGTGCCCGGGCGCAGCGTCGAGGTGCGTGTGCCCCCGTTCGGCGCGGCGCAGTGCGTGGAGGGCCCGGGGCACACCCGGGGCACACCTCCGAACGTGATCGAGATGGACGCAGCCACCTGGCTGCCGCTCGCCACCGGCGCCCTCTCCTGGAGCGAGGGGCTCTCGAGCGGCCGGATCCACGCGTCGGGCGTGCGCGCCGACCTCTCGCCGTTCCTCCCGATCCTGCGCAACGGGCCTGCGGCTCATTAACTTCTCGTAAACGCAGCGGCGATCCGGCCCATCCACGTTTGACCTGAGCAGCGCCGTCGGGTTGTCTGGGAATAACCCCCTCACGCGGCACGAATCCTCTCCGGATCGCCGCTCGATGCTTGGAGTCCTCCTCACGATGCGCAGCACTTCCCCCGGCCGACGCCGCCTCTCCCGAATCCTCTCCGCGACCGCCGCCGGTGCGCTCGCCGGAGCGGCCCTGCTCGGCGCGGCTCCGGCCTCCGCCGCCGAGGGCGACGTCGCCCTCGACATCCTCTCGATCAACGACTTCCACGGGCGCCTCGCGGCCAACGGCACCGTCGCGGGCGCAGCCGTCCTCGCAGGAGCCGTCGACTCCTTCCGCGACGCCAACCCCAACACGCTCTTCGTCTCGGCCGGTGACAACATCGGCGCGTCGACCTTCACCTCCGCTGTTCAGCAGGACACTCCGACGCTCGACTCGCTGAACGCGATGGGCCTGGACGCCAGCACCCTGGGCAACCACGAGTTCGACAAGGGCCGCGCGGATGTCGACGGCCGTGTCACCGAGGCTTCGGACTTCCCCTACGTCAACGCGAACCTCTACGACACGGCGACCGGCCAGCGCGCCTACGCCCCCTACGTCGTCACCGAGAAGGAGGGCGTCTCGGTCGCCTTCATCGGAGCGATGACCGAGGACCTCGGCACGCTGGTCAGCCCGTCGGGCATCTCGACGCTCTCGGTCGAGCCGATCGCCGAGAACGTCAACGCGGTCGCCACCGACCTGCAGGACGGCGACGCCGGGAACGGCGAGGCCGATGTCGTCGTGCTCCTCCTGCACGAGGGTGCCGACGCCGACGCCGCCGAGCTCAACACGCCCGAGGCCGACCCCACGTTCGGCGCGATCGTCAACGCGGTCGCCCCGAACGTCGACGCGATCGTCTCGGGTCACAGCCACCAGGAGTACAACGCGGGCATCGACGCGGGTCGTGCGTTCCCGACGATCGTGTCGCAGACCGGCAGCTACGCCGAGAACCTCGGCCACATGGCGCTCACCGTCGACCCGGCGACGAAGCAGCTCACCTCGTTGACCAGCGAGGTCGTGCCGCTCACACAGGTCGTCGACGACCCGGCCTCGGACGACCCGGCCACGACGATCACTGTCGGCGCCTACCCGGCGGACCCGGAGGTCGCGGCGATCGTGGCCAACGCCGAGGCCGTCGCCCTCGAGAAGGGCAGCGTGCAGGTCGGCTCGATCACCGAGGACATCGCCCGCGCCTACCGCGAGGACGGGACGACCACGAACCGCGGCTCCGAGTCGACGCTGGGCAACCTCGTCGCTGACGCGCAGCTCTGGGCGACCCGCGAGCTCGGCACCCAGATCGCGTTCTCGAACGCGGGCGGACTGCGCGACGACCTCGACTTCGCCGCGAACCCCTCCGTGCCCGGTGACGGCGAGGGAGTGGTCACCTACGCCGAGGCCGCGACCGCGCAGCCCTTCGCGAACACCCTGGTCACCCTTCAACTGACCGGCGCTCAGATCGACGCGCTGCTCGAGGAGCAGTGGGTCGGCAGCTCGAGCCACCCCCAGCTCAACCTCTCGACCTCGGCGGGACTGACCTACGTCTTCGACCCCGCGGCCGCGGAGGGATCCCGCATCTCGCAGGTCTTCTACGAGAACCAGCCGATCGATCCTGCAGCGACCTTCACGGTCGTCACCAGCAGCTTCCTCGCGAGCGGAGGCGACGGCTTCGCCACCTTCACCGAGGGCACCGGGACCGCGGACTCCGGTCGCATCGACCTCGACGCGTTCGTCGGGTACATCCAGGAGCTCGGCACCGTCAGCCCCGACCCGGTGCAGCGCACGATCGGCCTCACCGCGAACCTTCCCGAGTCGGGCGAGTACGCGGCCGGCGACACCATGACCGTCGACCTGTCCTCGCTGCTGTTCAGCACCGGCGCTCCGGCCGACGCCTCGGTGACCGCGAGCATCGACGGAGCCGTCGTGGGCACCAGCCCGATCGACCCGGTCCGGGCCGTGACCGACGACTCCACCGGTCGCGCCTCCTTCTCGGTGCCGATCGACGGGAGCCTGGCCGCGGGCGCGCACACCGCGACCTTCGCCCTCGACACCACCGGTACCGAGGTCAGCGTGAGTTTCGCGGTCGCTGCGGTCGGAGCCGCCCCGGCCCCGACCACCGAGCCCACGCCGGCTCCGACCGCGGCTCCCACAGCGGCTCCGGCCGCGCCGACGGCGCCGGGGAGCAGCGCCGGCTCCCACCACCTGGCCGAGACGGGTGTCGACGCGACGCCCGCGTTCCTCGCGGGGATCGTCGCCCTCCTGCTCGGTCTGGGAATGACGGTGGCGCGCCTGCGTCGAGGTGCCGCCTCGAAGTAGCGCTCGCGCACGCCGAAGGGCTCTCGACCGCGGTCGGGGGCCCTTCTGCGTGCGGCTCCACCCGGTGGCGCGACGCCCCGAGACGCGAGAACGCCGCCTCCCAGGGGGAGACGGCGTCGGAACGCGATGAGGTGCTGTCGCGGAGCGCGGGGCTCAGTGCTGGGCGGGGACCTGACGGTAGCCGTCGCGGCGGGCGACGAGCACCGTCGACACCGTGCCCCATGCGGCGAGGCCACTGAGGACGACGAGGATTGCGATGCTCATGAGTGTTCTGCCTTTCGTTGCGGCGGGGTCGGATCCATCCGCCGGGATACTGGGTACAACGTCCACTATCGGCCAGCCTGTTCCTTAGGACAATCGAACTGTTCTTGACCTGCCGTGTAGTTTCGCTACATGGACGTCCGTCGGCTGGAACTACTCAGGGAACTCTCGATGCGCCGCTCGATCACCGCAGTGGCGGAGGCGACCCACCGCACGCCATCGGCGGTCTCGCAGCAGCTCAAGGTGCTCGAGCGCGAGGCGGGTGTGCCGCTGATCGAGCGGTCCGGTCGCGGAGTCGTGCTGACCGCCGCGGGGCGCGAGCTCGCCCGCAGCGCGACGGAGATCGCGATCGCGCTCGAACGCGCCGACGCCGTGTGGCAGACCTTCAAGAACAATCCGATCGGAGAGGTGACCATCGCGACGTTTCCGACGGCCGGGCAGATGCTCCTCCCCGACGCACTGGTCGCGCTGCGCAGCGTCGAGGGTCTCGTCGTGCAGTGCGAGGACGCTGACCCCGGCACCGACGAGTTCGCCGATCTCACGGCCGACTTCGACATCGTGCTCGCGCACTCGCCCACGGGCCGCAGCGCGTGGGCGGGCCGCGGACTCGCGATGGCCGAGCTGATGGTCGAGCCGCTCGACATCGGACTCCCTGCCGGCCACCGGCTCGCCGACCGGGCGACCGTCTCGGCGGCGGACCTCGTGGGCGAGACCTGGATCGGGGTGCCGGACGGCTTCCCCTTCGAGCGGATCATGCAGGACATCGAGACCGCCTCGGGTGAGGCGGTGCGCGTGGAGCAGCGGTTCGCCTCCACTCGCGTGACGGAGGCGTTCGTGGCCGCCGGGCTGGGCATCGCCGTGCTGCCGCGCTACACGGCCGGAGGCGCGGGGATCGTGGTCAAGCCGCTCCGGGGGGTGAGCTCGGTACGGCACATCGTCGCACTGATGCGCCCCGACCGGGCCGAGCGTCTCTCTGTCCGGACGGTCGTGCGCGAACTGCGCGCCCAGGCGGGACGACTCGTCCACGCGCTCTGAATGCTCCTCCCCGCGCGAGTCGAGGCGAACGGGGCCCCGGTGGGCGGCGAGGCCCGTCACCAGACCGTTCGCCACCGGGAGGGGGTTCGTGCCGGGCTCGCACGCGGGAGAGAATGGAGGCATGACCGATCCCGCCAGCTCCGAGGTCACCCGCGAAGAGGTCGATGTCCGGCGCTCTCCGCGCGTGTGGCGCATCCTGGCGCTCGGCGCCGGCCTCGGCGCGATCACCGCGTTCGTGCTGACCTTCGCGCTGCCCGAGACGCAGGGGTTCTCGCGGGCTCAGGTCTTCGGCTTCAGCCTGCTCCTGTTCGTCACTCTTTTCGGTGCGCTCGCCGGGCTCGTGGTGGTTCTGCTCGACCGTCTCGTCGGCCGCCGCGTGGTGCGGACGACCGCCGAGCGGATCGTCGAGCGGGAGGCGCCGGCCGCGCCTGCCCGGGAGGAGGGGCCGGCGGACCCCGCCGCGCCGACCGACTCCGATCGCTGAAGGCCCGGCCGCGCGCGTCCGATCGTTTCAGCGCTGTGGATCGTTTCAGCGCTGTGGATCGTCTCAGCGGCTCCGGCGCGACGACGGACGCGTCTGCTCGGCGCGGGGCGCCTGCCGGCGGCGCGCTTCGCTTTCTGCGACGTCGACACCCGCCTGGCGATGAACGTGAGCAGGAACGGCAGGATTCGGTAGAACACGGGGACTCCTCGGCTGGGTGCGCGCGCATCGCGCACCGTCCGATCATGGAGCGGCCCGTCGGCGCGCGGCACCCGTTGCGCGTCGCCCGCCGCTGTGCCAGCGATCAACTCAGCTGCGTGCGCTCCACCCAGTCGAGGTACTCGGGGGTGACGGTTCCGGTGATGTACTCGCCCGTGAAGCAGCTGGTCTCGAGATCGGTGACGTCCGAGCCCTCGAGGATCGCGGCCTTCATGTCGGCCACCTCCTGGTAGATCAGGTGGTCGGCTCCGATCACCGTCGAGATCTCGGGAATACGGCGATCGTGGGCCACCAACTCCTGCCGCGAGGGCATGTTGATCCCGTAGACGTGCGGGTAGCGCACGGGCGGTGCTGCGGAGGCGAAGGTCACCGTGTTCGCGCCGGCCGCGCGGGCCATGTCGACGATCTCCTTCGAGGTGGTGCCGCGGACGATGGAGTCGTCGACGATCAGCACGTTCTTGCCCGTGAACTCGCTCGACATCGCGTTGAGCTTCTGCCGCACCGACTTCTTGCGGACCGCCTGCCCCGGCATGATGAACGTCCGGCCGACGTAGCGGTTCTTGTAGAAGCCCTCGCGGTACTCGATGCCGAGCTTCTGCGCGACCTGCATCGCGGCAGGGCGGGAGGAGTCGGGGATCGGCATGACCACGTCGATCGCGCCGCCCGGGGTGTACTGCGCGATGGTGTCGGCGAGTCGGTCGCCCAGTCGCAGCCGCGCCTCGTAGACGGAGATCCCGGACATCACCGAGTCGGGACGCGCGAGGTAGACGTACTCGAACGAGCAGGGGATGAGCCGCGGGTCCTTCGCGCACTGGCGGCTGGCCATCCGCCCGTCGGGCGTGATGAAGACGGCCTCGCCCGGAGCGACGTCGCGCACGATCTCGAAGCCCTGCGCCTCGAGCACGAGCGACTCGGAGGCGACCACCCAGTCGTCCGGCGCGCCCGAGTTGCTGCGGCGGCCGACGATGAGGGGGCGGATGCCGAACGGATCGCGGAAGGCGAGGAGCCCGACTCCGGCGATCAGCGCGATCGTCGCGTAGGAGCCCTCGACCCGCTCGTGCACGCGGGCAACCGCGTCGAACACCTCGTCGGCGTCGAGGTCTCGCCCCGACATCGAGGCCTGCAGCTCGTTGGCGAGCACGTTGACGAGCAGCTCCGTGTCGGAGGTGGTGTTGAGGTGGCGGCGGTCGACGCGGAAGAGCTCCTCGGTGAGCTCGCGCGTGTTCGTCAGATTGCCGTTGTGGACGAGGATTATGCCGTACGGCGCGTTCACGTAGAACGGTTGCGCCTCCTCCTCGCGCTCGGCGTTGCCCTTCGTCGCGTAGCGGACGTGACCGAGCCCCATCGTGCCCAGCAGCGAGCGCATGTCGCGGGTGCGGAACGCCTCGCGGACCTGCCCCGACGCCTTCTTGATGTGCAGTGTGCTGCCGTCGGCCGTCGCGATGCCCGTCGAGTCCTGGCCGCGGTGCTGCAGGAGCGAGAGGCTGTCGTAGATGGACTGGTTGACCGGTCCGGAGGAGACGATTCCAACGATTCCGCACATGCCGGAGGGACTCCCAAGGGGATAGCAGGGGGGATGACGGTCCATCCTGACATGCGCGTGGCGCATCCCCTAATGGTTCGCCGTCGGCGGATCCGCTCGTACGGAGTGCCGGCGAGAGGTGTCGACCGGCGGATCCGCCGGAGACGGCTCCCGGGATCGGCCGGGGCGCCCGCCCTCCTGCGCCGGGCGGAGTCGCAGCGTCCACGCGACCTCGCGGGCCAGCTGCCCCGTCTCACGGAAGAGGCGCACCTGGTGGGTGCCCGGGAGTGCGGAGGCGAGCTCGTCGCGGTCGGCGGGTGCGAATCCGAGGGACTGCCAGAAGGGCCCGGACCGGCGTGAGAAGAGCCAGGCGCGCCCGGCTCCGCTCGACGCCGCGTCGGCGAGGGAATGGCAGGCCAACCGACTCCCCGCTCCCGTGCCGCGTCCCCCGGAGGCGACGGCGACGCTGCGGATCAGCGCGTGGCGGCCGTCGTCGCTCGCCTCCCAGCCGGTGCTGCCGACGATGCGGCCCTCCCCGTCGCGCTCGATCCAGAGGCGGACCGCGGGGGAGTCGAGGCCGGCGAGGGTCAGATCGGCCTCACGCAGGAACCGGCGCAGGTCGTCGGTGTCGGCCGGGTCCGCGCGCTCGATGGTCACGGCTCCATGATGCCGTCGCGCCTGCCGAGGCCGCCCGGCGCGGCGCGGGACGGCGGGGCGATCGGTGCGCCGGCGGATCGCCCGTCACGGGCAGTCGGTAGGGTCGTCGCGTGAGTGATGAGACGAGCAGCTACGCCCGCGCAGGAGTCGACACCGCCGCGGGGGATCTCGCGGTCGAGCTGATGAAGTCGGCGGTGTCGGCGACTCACGACGGCCGCGTCCTCGGCGGTGTCGGCGGGTTCGCCGGCCTGTACGACGTCTCCTTCCTCCGCGACTTCAGGGCGCCGCTCCTGGCGACGTCGACCGACGGCGTCGGCACCAAGGTCGCTCTCGCGCAGGCGATCGACAAGCACGACACCATCGGGCAGGACCTCGTGGGGATGGTGGTGGACGACATCGTCGTGGTCGGCGCACGCCCCCTCTTCATGACCGACTACATCGCCTGCGGCAGGGTCGTCCCGGCGCGGATCGCCGACATCGTCGCCGGTATCGCCCGCGCCTGTTCGGCGACGGGGACCTCGCTCGTCGGCGGCGAGACGGCCGAGCACCCCGGCCTGCTCGGGCCCGACGACTACGACGTGGCGGGTGCCGCCGTGGGCGCGGTCGAGGCGGATGCCGTGCGCGGCGCCGACCGCGTCCGCGACGGCGATCTCGTGGTGGCGATGGCCTCCTCCGGGCTGCACTCGAACGGCTACTCCCTGGTGCGGCACATCCTCGCCGAGCGCGGCATCGGCTTCACCGACCGCTCCGAGGAGCTGGGCGGCGTCGTCGGCGAGGTCCTGCTCGAGCCGACCCGGCTCTACACCCGCCCTCTCCTCGAGCTCCTCGACGACCCGGAGCTCGGCGCGGCGGTTCACTCCATCAGCCACGTCACCGGAGGCGGGATCGCGGCGAACCTCGCGAGGGTCCTGCCTCGCGGCTCCTGGGTCGAGGTCGAGCGTTCGAGCTGGAGCCCGTCGGAGGTGTTCCGTGCGCTCGCGGCGATGTCCGGCGCGACCCTCGAGAGCACCGAGGGCACCTGGAACCTCGGGGTCGGCATGTTCGCCGTCGTGGCGGCCGAGTCGGCGGCGGGCGTGATCGCGAGCCTCGAGCGCTCGGGCGTGCCGTCGTGGGTCGCCGGGCGGGTCTCGACGGGAGCGAGGGCTCCCGGGGACTTCGAGCAGGGCGCTAAGGGCGTCGACGGCGGCGCGGTGCGCCTGATCGGCTCCTACGCCGGCTGAGGTGCGCGGCGGGGTGGGCTGTCATCCGTTTCATCGGGCGTGCAGCCGCTCCCACGAGTGCTCGTGCCTCGTCAGGAGCCACGACCCCCAGACGCAGAGAGCGGAGGCGGCCGCGGTCGTCAGCAGCACCGTCGCCCAGGTCGGCGCATCGCGGCTGACCAGCAGGTTCGCCGACGCGACCAGCACGCCGATCCCGGTGCCGGCGCTGGTGCCCAGGATGAACGCGCCGTCGCGGTGGCTGGTGACCCGCACCGCGACCATGCCGGCGACGGCTCCTGTGCCCCCGATCGCTCCGATGCCGGCTCCCGAGGCCGCACCCATCAGCAGACCGAAGCTCACGAGCCCCCGTGCGCCGTCGGTCGCGAGGACGCCGGGCAGGTAGAGCACGAGGGCGACGGCGGCGCCGACCACGCCTCCGACCAGGATCGCGCCGACCAGCAGGGCGGCAGTGACGTAACTGATCCGGGCGATCGGGCGCACGGATCCTTCGGGTTCGAACATCGCGGCTCCATCGACGCGGGCCCGCGGGGCAGCGGGCGGTCCTCGGACAGTACGCCCCCGGAGGCCCCCGGGGGAACCGCGGCGGGGATCAGCGGCGCAGGGTCTCGCTCGGAAGCTCGCCGAACCGGGCCGCATAGTGCTGGGCGAAGCGCCCGCCGCTGACGAACCCCCAGCGGGCTGCGACGTCGCCGATCACCACGTCTCCGGGCGAGCCGACGATCAGCTCCTCCCGTGCGCGTTCGAGACGTACACCGCGCAGGTAGTGGCGCGGAGTCTCGGAGAAGGCGCGCTGGAACGCCAGCTGGACCCCGCGGATGGTGAGGCCCGCCGACTCCGCGATGTCAGCCACCCCGAGGGGGAGGTCGGCGTTGGCCTGCACGAACTCGACGGCACGGCGGAGGCGCCGAGCGCTGACCGAGGCCGGGACCGCCGGCAGCGGGGCGATCCGGTGGGCGAAGCTCTTCAGCGCGGCGAGCGCGGCGATGCGCGCGGCTCCGTCGCGCTGCAGCACGGTGGGGGCGCGGCCGGCGGCGAGGGTGTCGCGGAGGAGGCGGATCGCGGCCCACCAGGAGGTCGTCTCGTGCGCCAGGGGTGCGAAGTGCAGCGGGCCGGGCTCGGTGCCGTGCAGCTCGGCGGCGATGCGCTCGAGGTGCGCAGCCTCGAAGTGCACGAGTGCGTCGCGGTACTCGTGGGTCTCGAATCCGAACGGACGCCCGGAGGGGAACATCGCGGGGCGGCCGACCATCAGGCGCTGCTCGTCGCGTCCGAGATCGAGCACCGCCCGGCCCTCCGTCAGCCAGAGCACCACGTACACGTCGCCCGGTTCGACGGTGCCCCGCACCGCTCCGAGGAAGGAAGCGGAGTGCAGGCTCACCGGACCCGGCCCCGTGGAGGCATAGCGGTAGGCGAACGGCACCGTCGTGCGCTCGGCTCGGAACCCCGAGCCGTTGTAGGACCCGGCGTAGAACTCGCGTGCCTCATCGAGGTCGCTCCCCCGGCGTTCCGAGTGCCACACCGGCTTCCGGGTGAGCGCAGGAGAGGTCATCCGCACAGTGTCGCAGTCACGACGGACATTCTGCATGCAGTGGAGTAATCCCTCCGGACGTGCTTACAGGGTCGCGGCCCGCTCCACCCAGAACAGGGTGAGCGCGGCCAGTGCGGCGGTCTCGACGATCGCGCCGGAGCGAACCATCGCCGCGACCTCGTCATCCGAGAACCACTGCTGGCGCATGTCTTGCTCGGTCGCCTCGCGCTCGTGCGCGCCGTGCGCGAGCTCCTCGGCGAGGAACACGTCGACCGACTTCGCCACGAAGCCGTAGGCCTCGGCGAGTCGGCCGAGGTGCGTCAACCGCCCGGCGCGCAGCCCCGTCTCCTCGCGCAGCTCGGCGCGCGCCAGGGCCTCGGAGGTTCCGCCGGCCGAGCCGTGCGGCCAGGCTCCGGCCGGGAACTCCCAGGCGCGGCGTCCGACGGGGTAGCGGAACTGCTCGACGAGCCAGAAGCCGCCGCGCTCACGGGGGAGCACGAGGGCGTAGTCGTCGCGCTCGACGACGGAGTAGACCCCGCGGTCGCCGTTCGGCCACAGCACCTCGTCCTCGCGGACCCGGATCGACGGGGTCTCGTACGCGACACGCGTCGACAGCTGCCGGATGGCGCCGTCACGCACGTCGGGGCCGTCCGATGCGGACGGCCCCGACGGGACGGAGGGGTCACGCACGCTTCTGGTGCGGCTCCTCGACGAGGTCGGTGTCGTCGCCCTCGTCCTCGGCGTCGATCCACTTGGAGTAGTCCGGCTCGTCCGGGTGGCTGAGTTCGCGCTCGAGCGCGCTGTAATCGACCGCCGGGCTGAACGACTTCAGCTCACGGGCGATCTTCGTGTTCTTCGCCTTCTGACGGCCGCGCCCCATGGGTGACCCCCTCACGATGACAGGCCAGACGGGCAGTGAGCCGGCTGGGGAAAAAAGCAGACAGGGAAAGTTGAAATCTACGCGGTAGTTTAGCAGACGGGGCACACGCCACCCCGGGCCGCGGACCGCCCGAGGGCCGCCCCTCCCCGACTGCGTCAGGAGCACCGTGGACAGTGCGCTCGACTCGCGGGCTGTCGTGGTGGTCGGAGCCGGTCAGGCCGGACTCTCCGTGGCCTACTACCTGCAGCGTCTCGGCCTGGTTCCCGGTCGCGACCTGGTGATCCTCGATCGGGGCCCCGAGCCCGGCGGTGCCTGGCAGTTCCGCTGGGAGGCGCTGCGTCTCGGCTCCGCGCACCGGGTGCACGATCTGCCGGGCATGGAGCGCCTCGGCCTGTCGTTCGCGTCGGCCGACCGGAGACGGCCTGCACGCGACGTCGTCCGCGAGTACTACGGCAGCTACGAGGAGCAGCTCGGACTCGAGGTCCGCCGACCCGAGGCGGTGCGGCGCGTCACCAGTGCGACATCGGGCGACACGGGCTCTCCGCTCCTCGTCGAATCCGACCGCGCGCTCGAGCGGACGCGACTCCTGGTCAACGCCACGGGCACGTGGGGATCGCCGTTCGTTCCGCACTACCCGGGTCGCGACCGGTTCCGCGGTGTGCAGATCGGCACGTCCGAGTACGTCCGCGCCGAGGACTTCGCGGGTCAGCAGGTGCTCGTGGTCGGCGGCGGTACCTCGGCCATCGGCTTCCTGCTGGAGCTCGAGAGGGTGGCCCGGTCGCTCACCTGGGCCACTCGCCGGCCGGTCGTCTACCACGACGGCGAGCAGCTCGTGATGGAGTCCGCGGTGGAGGCGGTGGCCGAGCAGGACCGCGCCGCCCGAGCCGGTCTGCCCCTCCCGAGCATCGTCGGCGGAACGGGCGTGCAGCGCACCCGTCGCGTCGTCGCGGGCATCGAGCGCGGGTTGCTGCGTGAGCGCGGAATGTTCTCGTCGATCGAGGAGGACGGGGTCCGCTGGCCGGACGGCTCCTTCACCCGCGCCGATGCGATCATCTGGGCGACCGGGTTCCGTCCCGAGCTGCGGCACCTGGCTCCGCTCGGACTGCGCGAGCGCGAGGGCGGGATCGCCGTCGCCGACGGCGCCTCCCTCACCGACCCGCGGGTCTTCTTCGCCGGCTACGGCCCGACCGCCTCGACGATCGGAGCCAACCGCTCGGGCCGCCGCATCGCGCGCGCGGTCGTCGCTCGGCTGTCCTGACGCTGCACGCGCGGCCGTTCAGCCAGTCCAGTGGCAGCCTCGGCGTTCAGCCGGAGAGGACGGCGGCGGCGAGCCCTTGCAGTGCGGTCCGCAGACCGTCGATGGCGGGATCACCCGCCGAGAGCCGCGCATCGAGGACCGCGTTGGCCGCGGCGATGAGGACGGGAACGGCGGGGGAGGTGGACACGACGAGTCCGACGAGCGGGGGGATGCCTCCGCTGGGCCGCGTCAGCAGGGTGAGGCGCGCTGTCGGCGAGCTGGTGCTGATGGTGGCGGCGGCGCCCGCGGGCAGCGCGGCGAAGCAGCCGCGTCCGACGATCGCCCTGGCGTCCCTCCGCGCGATGGTGAAGGCGCCCTGGAGGGGGAGCAGGAGCGAGACGACATCCGGGTCGGACCAGACGTCGGACTCGAAGTGCACCGAACCGGCCGTGTGCCAGATACGTCGGAGCTGCACTCCCTCGACCTGAGCCTCCTGGCCGACCAGCGCGAAGGCGGGATCCGCGTCGGTGTGACCGCCCCGCTCGCGCAGCCACTCGTGCGCCGGGGCACCGCGCAGGGGCATGGGGTGGAACAGCGGATCGGACAACTCGGCGGCTCCCGGAGGACGGCGGCGGAGGCCGGAGGACGGCGGCGGAAGCGGATCCGCCGCAGCGTGAGCGAGCATCAGCCTAGAAGGCGGAGGTGCCCTCCATCGAAGGTGGCGCGTCCTCACACGCAGATGCCGCCCCGGCCGCGCGGAGCGCGACGCCGGAGCGGCATCTGAGACGTCGTGGGGCTACTGGAATCCGCCGCCGCGGTCCTCCGGGTCGTCGATCGGGTCGGAGTCGGGGGAGTCGATCGAATAGGTCACGTGGACCGCTTCGCCGACCTCCTTCGCGCCGACGGCGGTGTAGACGAGGTGCGTCTCCTGGCCGTCGACGGCCGCGTAGACGTCGACCTCCTTCTCGTAGCCCCCTTCGGTGCTGACACGGTTCTCGGTCTGGCCGTCGAACGGCCCGCCCTGGAAGAAGGCGAGGTAGCTCTCGCCCTCGGAGAGTTCGCGGATGTCGTTGCTCATGCCCTTAGTCCTACCACTCGTCACCCCGGCCCGCGCGGCCTTGCCTTCGGCGGCTCGAGCCCGCCCGGGGGAGGAGCGGGGCCGTCGCACTGCCCGGTCTGGTCGCAGAGGGGGATGGCGCGATCTCGCCCCGCTGTCGCGCGGCTCGGTCCGGCGACGAGGCCGCCCCTTCACGACGGGCGAGAACGTAGGATGGCCGGGATGACGATCGGACGCCGCCTCTTCCTCTCGGGAGCCGCCTCGGGGGTCGGCCTCCTGGCCCTCGCAGGCTGCACGCCCTCGCGTCCGACCCCGACCCGCTCGGTCACCAAGGCCCCCGTCCCCACGCCGAGCACCACTTCCGTGCCCTCGCCCGCCGCCTTCGTCCGCTCCGACTGGGGGCAGGACCCGTACGCGCTCGGCTCGGTGTCCTACCTCCCCGTCGGCGCGACAGCCGAGCACCGCGGCGACCTCGGGACCGCCGTGCTCGACCGGCTCTTCTTCGCGGGCGAGGCCACCGACACCGAGGCTCCCGGCACGCTGCAGGGCGCGTGGAACTCCGCGTCCGCGCCGCCGCAGAGATCTCGGCCGTCGCCGACCCGGGCGACCGCGTCGCGATCGTCGGGGCCGGGCTCGCGGGGG
>NZ_LIIN01000048.1 GCF_001634385.1 Rathayibacter tanaceti
CGATGGGTCTGGAACCAGCGCTCGCCGTACGTGGCCGCGAGGGAGCGGTGGATGGCCTCACGAAGGGCGACTTCGGCGAAACGCACCGCAGCGTGGAGGTTCGCCGCGAGTTCCGAGTCGAGAAGGTACAGGGCGATAGCGTCTCGGTCCCCCGCTGTGGCCGCGCGGAAGCGCCGCAACCGCTGCTTCGCGAGGCTGTGGATCAAGGCGGCCTGCTCGGCGGGGCTGAGTTGTGGAATCACACCGGTAAGGGTACAGTCGTGCTCATATTCCCCCGGCAGAGGCCGTAGCGGGTTTCGGAAACCGCCGTAGATCATCGATCACGGCGGTTTCGCCTTTAACTCGACACCCGCCCGCCCCTCCCGTCACCGCCGCAGCGTATGGCTCGACTTCTCGTCGAAGCGCACCTGGTAGGCGCTCGCGAAACGGTCGGGTCGCCCAGCCCCGCTCGCGCGCGGCCGCATTCGACCACAGATCCCCGGCGATCAGAGTCGAAGACGCCTCCTAGAAGAAGTTTTGCGCCAATTCGGGGAGGTGACCCCTGGAGTCCCTCTCGTAGAAGACGAGCACTGCTCATGAAATGGAGGCTTCGAAGTGGCACAGAATAACTCCAAAAGTGTGAGGTACGGAGTTCTTCTCGTCTCCTTACTACTCTCAATTGTGACGGGCTGCATCGCGCCACCCGCGACGGCCTCTACAGGCGACGGAAGCACAATAGTCTTTCAGTGGAAGAATTCAGAGAAACGAAACCTTTTTGTTCGATCAGGTGCATGGAACGGCAATAAGGGCTTCGGCTGGGTGAAGATTCAAACCAAGCACAACATCCACAAGTTCGAAACCCTCCGCTTCATCTCGAACAACCCGAAGGGCGCGATCTTTCAAGGGTCTGATGCACTGTATGAGTGCTTACGCCAATAAGAAGGTGTGCACAGACGGGAAGTGTACATATACGGAGAGCATTCCCGTCAGACTCGTCATGGCCTTCGAGTACGTGACCACGTACTACGGCGTTGACATCAACGGTACGCTCGGAGTGAAAACCAGCTACTGCATCTCGGACGATCGGGCGGGCGACTGTCCCGATTGGGTAGAT
This sequence comes from Rathayibacter tanaceti, assembly GCF_001634385.1. Classification (GTDB taxonomy): domain Bacteria; phylum Actinomycetota; class Actinomycetes; order Actinomycetales; family Microbacteriaceae; genus Rathayibacter; species Rathayibacter tanaceti. Next base: position 1,094 of record NZ_LIIN01000048.1, read on the forward strand.
CTGGCCTTCGCCGAGACGAGCTCGTCGACGAATTCTCTCGACGGCGAATCCGCGACTACCACCACAGCAGACATGAGCTACTCGCCTCGGGCCTGACGTGTCGACATGAGGAGGAGGAGGGCATGGACTCCACAGCAGTCGCCCGCTTCGTCAGACATCTGCGTTCGCGAGTCGAGGACAACCTCGATCCCCGCTCGGCGCAGCTCGTGTGGGTCCGTGGGGTGGAGAACGCGGACGGCGACGCGGTCATCCTCTACCGCGAGAGCCCCGGCGGTCCCGTGGTGGGGCGCCGCTACCGCCTTCAGGACTATGCGGCCCTGTTCGACGTCGGCTCCTCACCCGAACGGCTCGCCGACATCGCCTTCACAGACGATGTCTCGGACCCGACCGGCGGAGGCGTCGAGGACGCAGCGGCCGACGAACGGGCCGGGCTCGATCCCGGCAGCGGGGTGCGCTGGGTGTGACCGCGGAGACGCCGGTCGGCCGTGAAGAAGGACGCCGTGGTGTGCGGCGTGACGAGCAGGACGTGCGGGTGCGCCAGCGGACGGACTCCGCGTGTCACCGCCGCAGCGTATGGCTCGGCTTCTCGTCGAAGCGCACCTGGTAGGCGCTCGCGAACCGGCCGAGGTTGCCGAAGCCCCACTCGCGGGCGACGGCCGCGACGGTGGTGGAGCAGGGGTCGCCGGCGACCAGGTCCGAGCGGGCGCGGTCCAGGCGCACGTCGCGCAGGTAGACCGACGGAGACACGCGAGGTGCCGCTTGGTCGCCTGCTGCAGCGTGCGGGTGTGCAGGCCGGCCGCGCGGGCCGCGTCGGCCGGGGTGATCGGCTCGTGAGCGTGGTGCTGGAGGAAGTCGAGCGCCACCCGGGTGCGGGAGGCGGACGGGCGGCGCAGCACGGCGGGCACGTCCCACGCGCGCCACGGGAACAGCAGCAGCAGCGCGCGGGCGAGGTCCAGCTCGGCGGTGAAGCGCACGAGCGGAGTGATCGCGGCCGTCGCGAGTGCGGCGCTCGCCTCCGTCACTGCGGCCCGCCAGCGCGCGAGGACGCCGGGGTCGGCGTCGGCCCCGTGGTCGAACGACACGGGCTGCCGGGGGCCGGAGTGGGTCTCGGTTGCGACGTCCTCGAGGAACCCCGGGGCGAAGTGGATGAGGTTCTGCCGGTGCGGCTCGAACTCGAGCCCGAAGTGCCGCTCCGCCGGGAAGAGGAACGGCTTCGAGAGCGAGCCGGTCCGGGTGAACGGCGGCACGTCCAGTCGACCGCCGCCGGCGCGGAACCAGCCGACCACGTACTCCTTCAGGTGCGGGACGTGACCGGTGAGCGCGCCCGCGCAGTCGGAGGTCCGCAGGGTCACCCGTTCGCTTCCGCGGACGGCGTAGCGGTACGAGAAGGCGCGTTGCGCCGGCGCAACGCGGAACTCGCCTCCCCCGTACGCCTGGGCGTAGACCGCGGAGGCGGCGGCCGGGTCGTCCCCCGAGACCTCGTAGCGCCGGTCGGCGCGCTCGTCACCGACGAAGGGACTGCCGAGGGTGAAGGTCGACTCGCTCATGACATCCGCCCGGGGCGACGACGGAGGGAGCAGTGCATGGCGGTTCTTCTTCCGGATCGGGAGCCACGCAGGTCGCGCGACAGGTTCGTACGTCATCAAGACGGGTCGGAGCGGCGGATCGTCACAGATCGGCGGCACTCGGAATCCGGCCACCGGATTCGGCGGCCGGTTGTCAAGGCTGGTAGTCATGCCGGGCGGCGCCCACACTGAGGGCACTGTGCGCGTCCCGACGCGCGCCCGAGCAGCGGAGGAGGCGCTCATCGACGACAACCCGCTGCTGAGCGCGTCCGACGCGACCCTCGCCTCCCGAGCGGTCGACGGCGACGTGCAGGCGTTCGAGCAGCTCGCCCGCCGGCACGGCGCGCTGATGCGGGTCTATGCGGCGAAGCTCCTCGGCTCGGAGGCCGAGTCGGAGGATGTGGTGCAGGAGGCGTTCCTCACCGGCTGGCGCCGCCTCGCCGACCTCGACAGCCCCGCGCACATCCGCAACTGGCTGATGCGCATCGTCTCGAACAAGGCGATCGACCGGATCCGCGTCCGCCGCCGCCACGACGACATCGACGACTGGGACCCTCCCGCGCCTCCGGAACGCTCGCCCGAGCGCATCGTCGAAGCGCGCCTCCAACTGGACGCCGTCTGGCAGGCGCTGGACCGATTGCCTGCCGATCAGCGACGCTGTTGGCTACTCCGCGAGACCGCAGGCTACAGCTACCAGGAGATCGCCGACGCTCTCGAACTCCCCGTCTCGACGGTCCGCGGGCTCCTCGCCCGGGCACGACGATTCCTGCTCCACGAATTGGAGGCATGGCGATGACCGTCGACGACACTGTGCCCGCGGACGACCTCGACGGCCACACCCTCGAGGAGCTGAGCGAGTACCTCGACCGCGGCCGCGAGCCCTACGACCCCTCGATCGAGGGCTCGGCCGCCTGCCGACTCGCGCTCGCGAACCTGACCCGGCTCGCCGAGGTCTCGGCGCGTGCACTGCGCCGCGAGGCCGATCGCGAGCCGGACCGCGACGAGATCTGGATCGCCGGGCTCCTCGAGGCGATCCGCTCCGAGGTGCGCTCAGGCCGCGACATCCCGGTCCAGCACCCCGACCCGACCCTCCGCCTGGCCCTGACGGAGGCGGCCGTGCGCGGGATGGTCCGCCGGGCCGGCGACACCATGGGCGGCGTCATCATGGGCCGGTGCACGCTCGACGGCGACGTCTCGACTCCGGGTGCCGTGGTGCGGATCGACGTGACCTGCGCTCTCGAGTTCGGCCTGCCGGTCGACGCCGCGGCCGATCGCCTGCGCGAGCGCATCCGCTACGCCCTCGAACGCCACACCGAGCTCACCATCGGCGCGATCGACGTGACCGTGGACGACGTCTACCCCCGGCGGGAGGAGCAGAAGTGACCGACGACACCGCGCTCTCGCGGCGGCTGACCGACGAGATCCGCGACACCGAGGGAGTGACCGGCGTCTACCCCGCGCAGCCGATCGTCGAGGCGGCCGCCGACGCGGTCGCGGTGTCGCTGGCCCTGCGTCTGCCCGACGTCCTGGTCGACATCGACCGGTCAGAGGGGTTCACCACCGTGACCGCGCACATCGCCGCTTCCGCCGCCCTGCCCGCGCCCGAGACCCTCCGCCTCGTGGGCGAGCGGATGCACGCGCTGCTCGCCGCGGATCCCACGGTCCCTGGCCCCTTCGCCGTGAACGTGAAGGTCCGCCTCGTCGAGGACTCGGGCCGCGCCGAGCACTGATGCCGACCCGCAGCGACGCTACGTGAACGGATCACCTCTTAGGAGGTGGTCCGTTCGCGTTTCAGGGCGACACCCGCTCGAAGCCACACCGTCGTCTCCACCCCCCCAGAACCCCGGTGATACGACCGCTCCGCGGTACGAGAACTCACAACAATCGATTCTGGCTACAGCGAGAGCCGTCACAGACACTCGCGAGTATTCGTGGGCCACGTTCTGCCAGCGAATCCCACCGTCCTCCGCCGCAAATCGAATCGAACAATCACACCATTCCACGGCGGAGCCGATAACCAATCCAGGGCCGATGTCCGCTTCTACCCGCCATGCGTCGACGCCATCGAGAGTGTCCCGTGCAGCACGATGCGCGAACCACATGCCGGGAAAATGATCATCGGCCGTCGAGGTGACTATCGCACCCCTCGGTTTGTTGCCCCACCTTGTCGAGTCCATGTCGTGTGCTTCGAACTCCGACGGATTGCGCCGCTGCGACAGGTGGCGCTGATATCCACCGCTTGTTCGGAGTCCCTCGACATGTCCGTCGAGGACAGTCAGAACAGCGGGAAGGGCCGCATACTCGTCTACAACCTCTGGATCAACACCGGATTCGAGAACTTCTTGACCGGCCAGGCCCTCCGGATAGGGACTCTCCACGAACCCCACCGAAGCAAGGCTCACCTCTGTGAGATCTGTCAGAGACCGGGCAGCCATGACCCCGTAAGAAGTGTCGGCGTTCCACGACCGCACTCTCTCGAGGCGGGAGACGAATTCCAGCAGAGGATCTGCCTCTCTTCCCATCGGTAGGTGTTGCACGAAGTCTAGATCCACGGCAGGAGCGCGAAGAGGCCGGACCCTTCTGACCATCCACGAAGAAAGGGGACACCCCGAACTCCTTCGACACCCCGGGCTCCTTCGCGACGTGAGCGACCGGCCGGCGGTCGTCGAGCACACGCGAGACGAGCAGCAGCCTCCCGTGAACCGTCAATCGCGCGTTAGCGTGGGACATCGAGGCCTCCTGGCGGTGGTTGAACGAGACCGCTCCATGAAGCCAGGAGGCCTGACCGCGTCACACGACCCGAAGCGCCACCGACGTCACGGCTCAGTACAGCTAGGCGCTCCTCGCCCGCCGCGCAAGCCCGCGAATCCGTCGCCGCGGTTCGCGAGAGTGGAGGGCATGCAGCAGCTGACCTACGCCTCGAAGAGCTTCGTGACGACCGATGCCGTGACCGAGGCGCTCCTCGACCTGGTCACCGCGATCGACCGCCAGGATCACTCCGAGGCGGTGACGGTCCCGGCCTTCACCGAGGACGGCGAGCTCATCGAGGCGAAGATGACCCTCGACGCGAGCAGCGAGCTGGTGGCCGTGCCCGTCGAGGTCGCGATCAAGGACGAGGAGTCGACGACCGACGCCGTCGATGCCGCCGTCGAGGACATCCGCTCGCGCATCAAGAGCAACCGTGCCACCATCGCCCGCCCCCTCTTCGACGAGGACCCTGAGCCGTACGACTACGAGGAGTTCTGAGCACCCTCCGCCGGCCTCACGGCGAGGCGGCGGTCAGGCTCCCGCGACGGTGGAGCCGCGGATCAGGAGCTGCGTCGGCAGCAACGTCAGGCGGTCGACCTCCTCGCCGGCGAGGAGGCGCACCAACACGTCGACCATCGCCTCGCCGAGGCCGTTCGTCGGCTGCCGCACAGTCGTGAGGCGCGGCTCGCTCGCCTCCGCGAAGTAGTCGCCGTCGAAACCCGCGAGGGCCACATCGCCCGGCACCGAGAGCCCACGCTCGCGCAGCGCGGTCAGCGCGCCGGCGGCCATCTGGTCGTTCGAGGCGAACACGGCGTCGATCGGGCGTCCCGAGTCGAGGAGGCGCCGCATTGCGGACGCGCCGTCCTCGGGCGAGTAGTCGCCCAACTCCACCAGCGAGGCGTCGAGGCCGGCCGCCTCGACCGCCGCCCGCCAGCCGGAGAGCCGGTCGATGGCCGCCGGCATGTCCTGGCGGCTGGCGATCATCGCCGGGGCGCGCCTCCCCAGGCCCAGCAGGTGCTCGGTGACCTCGCGCGCGGCTCCGGTGTTGTCGACGTCGACGACGTAGCTGCCCGCCGCCTCCGTCAGCGGGCGCCCGCCGAAGACCATCGGGAGGGAGGCGCCGAGGTGCGCGTAGGAGTGGTCGCCGCTGTGGTGCGAGACCACGAGGGCGCCGTCGACGTTGCCGCCGAGCAGGTAGCGGCGGGTCTTCTCGGGAGTCGCCTCCGACGCGATCACGAGGGTCAGCGTGTACTCGGTGTCGGCGAGCGCCATCGCCGCGCCCTGCACGACCGAGGCGAGGAACGGGTCGGCGAACACCTTCGCCGCCGACTCCGGGACCACGAGCGCCACGGTCTGGGTGCGCCGGCTGGCGAGGGAACGTGCGGCACGGTTGGGCACGTAGCCGAGCTGCTCGATCGCGTCGAGCACGGCGGCACGGGCGCCGTCCTTCACGCGGGGGGAGTCGTTGACGACTCGGCTGACCGTGGCGCGGGAGACTCCGGCGAGTGCGGCGACGGCTTCGAGCGTCGGCGCGGCCGAGGAGGTGTCGTCAGTCATGAAGGCCTCTCGGAGTGTGTGGGTCCGAGGCTAGCCGAGCGCTCGGCGTGCCGGCTGGCAGCGCCTCCCGGGCCGCCGGATCGGAGATCGGCCGCCCTCCGCCCCCACCGCCCGAGGGCTCCGCTCAGCCCTTGACCGCTCCGCTCCTGATCCCCGCGATCAGCTGCCGGTGTCGGCGGAGGCGGGCCGGCGGCGAGCGGCGAGCGGCTACGCGGTTCTCGACGGAGGCGATCCGCCGCGAGACCGCGAAGTTCAGCAGCCCGAGCAGCACGATCAGGAGGAACAGCAGCCAGGCGATCGCCGCGGCCTTGCCGAAGTTCTCGCGGGCCTGAATCACCGCGGCGGGCGATCACATCCTCGACAGGTCCCCGGGGCGTGATCGTCCCCGGCGGCGGACTGGGCGGCAGCACCGAGGGACTGTCCGATCAGAACGTAGCGGGATGTCGGGCGATGTCGAGGGCGCGGAGGACCTGAGTCGGCGTCGTGAGACCGGTGATAAGGCGTTGCGTGATATCGATGGTGACGGATCCGAACTGCGAGAAGTCGCTGACGTGCCGCAACAGCACCGTCGCGACGTCCTCGCGAACGTCCTCGACACGGACGGGGCGGAGGCTGTCGCCGGCGCGGCCCCAGATGTCCAAGGCGAGGGGAAAAGCGAGTCTCGCGGCCGGCTCGGGGATGCGCGGTCTCGGAGCGAACTCGAGCACGCGGGCGCCGTCGGGGCCTGTCAGCGTGCGAGTGTCGGGTGCGTAGTCCCAGACGACCGTGCCGTCCGCTTCTTCGGACCGCCAGCGGGTGATGAGGGGGTCGACGAAGATTCGGCGCTGCGTGGCTGATCCGCCGGCCTGGGCGATGCCGGTGTAGGTATGGCGGCCCAGGGATGCCGTATCGAGCACGATGGACATCATGCACATAAGGGTCGTGTCAGCGTGCATGTCGTCGGTCATAGTGTCACCTCGAATATATTTCGAGCAGTTCCATAAGGCGAGTATAAATCCTCAGGAAATGCTCATCTCTAACGAGACTCCCGTTACATTCCGGCTACCTGCCGTCGCTGGACCGCTCCTCACCACCCCTCCGGCCCAGCGGTCCCCGCCTCATACTCGTCCAGCGGAGCATCACCGCCGGCCCAGTGCGCGAGCACCGGACTCACAATGCGCCAGCACTGCTCAGCCACATCGCCCGGGACCGAGAGCAGGGTGTCGCCCTGCAGGAGGCCGGCGAGGACCTGCGCGTAGGGGTCCAGCGTGGCCGCGCCGGGCTCGGCCGCCAGAGTGGTGCGCTCAAGGTCGGTCAGCTCATCGGCGCTGTTCACGACGACATCCAACTGCACGTCGCCGGCGGTGAGGCCGATCCGAAGGACCGTTCCCGCCTCGGCCCCGCGGAGTCCGCGCGGCGGCGTGGCCGCCCGGAAGTGGATCGCCACCTCCTGGCGCGGGTCGCCGATCCCCTTGCCGGAGCGCAGGACGAACGGGACGCCCGCCCAGCGCGGGGTGTCGACCTGGAGCAGCAGCTGCGCGAGCGTCTCGGTGCCGGTCTCGGAGTCGACATCGGGCTCGTCCGCGTAGGAGGGGAGGAAGCGGCCGTCGACGCGCCCCTCGGTGTAGCGGGCGCGGCGAGCGGAGGAGGGGTCGTCCCGCCAGAGCCGCACGGTGCCGAGCACCTCGGCCATCCGCGCGTGGACCTCCTCCGGGGTGACCTCGTCGGGGCGCTCCATCGCGGTCAGCGCGAGCACCATCAGGAGGTGACTCTGCAGCATGTCGCGCAGCGCGCCGGTCTTCTCGTAGAAGGCCGCACGCCCCTCGATCCCGAGCGTCTCGTCGTAGACGATCTCGACCTTCTCGATCTGCTCGGCACTCCAGCTCGCCTCGAGCAGGCGGTTCCCGAAGCGCAGGCCCAGCATGCCCAGCACGGTCGCGTTGCCGAGGAAGTGGTCGATGCGCCAGAGGCGTCTCTCGGGGAGGACCCTCGCGAACGCCGCGTTAAGAGCGATCGCGTCGTCGAGGTCCTCGCCGAACGGCTTCTCGATCGCGACCACCAGCTCCTCGGGCAGGTCGAGCTCGGCGAGCGACGCGGCCACCACGTGCCCCATCGCCGGCGGCAGAGCAACGTAGAGCACCGGAGTCGACGGGCACGCGTCGAGGAGGGCCTTCAGCTGCTCCGGGTCGGAGGCGTCAGTGGCGACGAAGCGCGCCCGCGACGCGAGCGCCTCGACCGTGTGCGCGGCGACTCCCGCCTCCTCGAGGCTGCGGCGGACGAGCCCCTGCCACTCCTCGTCGCTCTGCGGCGTGCGCGCCGCCCCGATCATCGTCAGCTCGAGATCACGCGCGAGCTCGGCCACCCGGCCCAGGCCCGGCAGCAGCAGCCGCTCGGTGAGGTCGCCGCCCGCCCCGAGGATCGCGATGCTCCGCTGCTCGCTCCCCAGCGCCGTGGCCTCGGGGATTCCGATCTGCTCCGTCATGGTGTCTCCCTCGTGGGCGTCGTGACTCGGCAATCACGGTACGCGACGGGCCCGGGCCTCCGGCCGGGAGCACGGAGGGGTTGAGGAAGCGCGCCCGGAGTGGCAGGGCTCCTCGTGACCGATCGGGATGCGGTGGCGACGACGCGGTTCGACGGACCGCGCGTCGCGATCCCCGCGCCGACCCCCTTTTCAGGCTCCAGCCACTGCTGTCCCCGGGGGCGCGGGGGGTCTTCAGGACATCCTGGCATCGCGGTTGCAGGATTTACTGGAACCTCGAGTACAGGAAAACCTGCGGAAGGACGCCGCGCGTGAAGGGCAACGAACTGGCGTGGCGCACCCTGGCCGACCAGGCGCTCGAGGGGCGTCGGCGTTGGAACAACGTCGGTGACATCGCCTCCGACGCGGGCGCGCCGACCTCGACCGCCTCTCTGGCTCTCGAACGGCTGGAGAGCATCGGCGCGATCACGCGGTACCGGCGCGGTGGACGCGGGTTCGCCGAACAGCAGGCGGAACGCTTGCCAACGCTCACGAGAACGACAGACATCAGTGCGCCCGGAGCCGGATGCGCCGCGCCGACTACCGCTGGGAGCGTGTCCTCGACATCTGCATGAACCCGGCGATCAGCAGCGCTATGCCCACCACCGCGGCGACGGCACCGAGCGGGACATCGCCCGAGGTCGTCAAGAAGATGCTCCCGACGAGCACGAAGGTAGCGATGATGAGCGTGATGAGTGCGGCATTCTTACTCGAAACGCCGGCGACCGACCTCTGCGTCATCGACTTATCCTTTCCCCTCCTGGAGATCTTCCGATCCCCCGTCGAGCGAGCACATCGCGGAGTTCCGGGAGATCTGAAGAACGACTGCACTATCTACCTCAGGAAGAACTGTGCTGGAGAAGAAAACCACTCGGGCAATCGGAGGTGCTCCTGGCGATGCACACGAGACTCCACCACGCGACAGTTGTGAGCGGACGAGCGCGGGACCATATTCCGTCCTCAGCGGCGGCTCCCCGGGGCACCGTCCGCGGGGCACGGCGCGCACGGGCAGGTCATCGGATGAGAAACCTCCTCCACGTCGTGGACGAGGCCCTCGTGAAGCCGACGTCGAGCGTCAGACGACTCCCGCCGCCGTTCCCGACACGATCAGGTCGGCCCGCCCGCGGGTCGCCTCGATCAGCACCGCGTTCGCGCCGTCGACCTCGGAGGCCCAGGCGGACGCCGCCTCCGGGGCCCGGCCGAAGGAGACGTGCCGGTCGACGAGGCGCTCGAAGCGCTCGGTCTCGGGCGTCGCGCAGAACCAGGCCTCGTCGAACTCGGCGCGCAGCAGCGCCCACGGACCCTCATCGACGAGGAGGTAGTTGCCCTCCAGCACCACGAGCGAGGCGGCGGGGTGCACGGCGAGCGCCCCCGCCACTCCCTCATCGACCGTGCGCTCGAAGGTCGGCGCATAGACGACATGGTCGGTCTCGATCCGGAGCCGCCGGACCAGAGCGAGGAAGCCCCAGCCGTCGAAGGTGTCGAGCGCGCCCTTGCGGTCGCGGCGGCCGAGCTCGTCCAGCATCGCGTTGGCGAGGTGGAAGCCGTCCATCGGCACGACGGTGGCGGTCCCCTCCTCCGCGAGTTCGTTCGCCCGGGCGACGACGGCGCGGGCGAGCGTGGTCTTGCCGGCTCCGGGGCTGCCTGCGATCGCGACGATCGCGCGGCGGCCCGGCCCGGTCAGCGCGAGGGCGCGCCGGGCCAGCTCATCGAGGCCGGGGCACTCGGCCCCCGCTTCAGGCCTCACCACGGCCGCTCTCCAGCGGGGTCACCAGGAACCCGCGAGCATGGCGGACGAGCGCGGAACGCTCGACGGTCGTCGACTCCCGCTTCGGATGCATCCCGTCACGCTAGACCGGACGATCCGGCCGCCGCCGGAGCCCCGCCGCAATTCTCGGGCGACTCGGCGCCCGCGGACGTAGCGTGGCCCCATGAACACGTTCACTCTCCACAACGGTGTCGAGATCCCCGCCCTCGGACTCGGCGTCTTCCAGACTCCGCCCGACGAGACCCGCGCCGCCGTCACCGCCGCGCTCGACGCGGGCTACCGGCACATCGACACGGCGGCCGCCTACGGAAACGAGCGCGAGGTCGGCGAGGCGATCGCCGGCCGCGACGACGTGTTCCTTGAGACGAAGGTGTGGATCAGCGACTACGGCTACGCCGAGACGCTGCACGCCTTCGACAAGAGCGCCGGCAAGCTCGGCGTCGAACGGATCGACCTGCTGATCCTTCACCAGGCCCTGCCGGGCGCCTTCGAGCGCACCCTCGACGCCTACCGGGCGCTCGAGCGGCTGCTCGCCGACGGGCGGGTGCGGGCGATCGGAGTGAGCAACTTCCTGGTCGAGCACCTCACCCGAGTGATCGCCGAGACCGACGTCGTCCCCGCGGTGAACCAGCTCGAGGTGCACCCGTACTTCCAGCAGCGGCGCGTCGAGCGCTTCGGCTGCGAGAACGACATCCTCACTCAGGCCTGGTCGCCGATCGGCGGGATCACCGCCTACCGCGACTCCCCTCGCCGCAGCTTCGACGACCCGGTGCTCCTCGAGCTCGGCGCCGCACACGGCAAGACGGCGGCGCAGGTTATGCTGCGCTGGCACCTGCAGGAGGGCCGCCAGGTCATCCCGAAGTCGACCAGACCCGAGCGGATCGCCGAGAACATCGACGTCTTCGACTTCGCGCTCTCCGGCTCGGAGCTCGCCCGCATCGACGCCCTCGAGGCCGGCGTGCGCGGCGGGCCGGACCCCGAGGCCGTCACGCTGGAGGCCTACGGCCGCGACATCCCCGAAGCGTGAGGAAGGCGTCCGCCACGGGAACACCGCGGCCTCCGCGAACGTTCACCCCTGCATGAGCGTTCCCCTCTCGATCCTCGACCTCGCCCCCATCGCCCCCGGAGAGACCGCCCGCGAGAGCTTCGCGGCGTCGGTCGCCCTGGCGCAGGAGGCGGAGCGCGCCGGCTACCGCCGGGTCTGGTACGCCGAGCACCACAACATGGCCAGCATCGCCTCCAGCGCGACCTCGGTGCTGATCGCCCACGTCGCCTCGCAGACGTCGACCATCCGCCTCGGCTCCGGTGGCGTCATGCTCCCGAACCACTCACCGCTCACGATCGCCGAGCAGTTCGGCACCCTCGAGAGCCTGCATCCGGGACGCATCGATCTCGGGCTGGGCCGCGCTCCCGGAAGCGACCAGGCCACCTTCCGCGCGCTGCGCCGCGATCCGGAGTCGTCGGACCGCTTCCCGCAGGACGTGCTCGAGCTGCAGGCGTTCCTGGCCGGGCGGTCGCGCGTCCCCGGCGTCAGCGCCACCCCCGGCGCGGGCACCGGCGTGCCGCTGTACATCCTCGGTTCGTCGCTGTTCGGCGCGCAGCTCGCCGCCTCGCTCGGCCTGCCCTACGCCTTCGCCTCGCACTTCGCCCCGGAGGCGCTGCACCAGGCCGTCGCCGAGTACCGGCGCGGCTTCCGCCCCTCCGAGCAGCTCGACGCCCCCCACGTGATCGCCGGAGTGAACGCCATCGCCTCGGACACCGAGGAGGACGCGCGCGAGCAGTTCGCGCAGATGAAGCGGGCCCGCCTGATGATGCTGCTGCGCCAGAGCGGGCAGATCCCGCTCGACCGCACCTTCGACGACGAGGAGCTCGATGCCCTGCTCAGCGCCCCGATCGGCGCGCACGTCGCGAGCATGACCCACTACACCGGCGTCGGCACCGGCGACCAGGTCGCCGACTACGTCACCGGCTTCGCCCGCTCGGCCGATGCCGACGAGGTCATCGTCGCGCACGCATCGCTGCAGACGGAGGCGCGCCTGCGCTCGGTGAGGCTGCTCGCGCTGTCGAACGCCCGCATCACGGCATAGGGGCTCCCTACGCGACGAGCAGGAGGTGTGCCGCGGCGGGCGACGGGATTCGATCCCCGCCACTTCGAGATGTGATCGGTATCGGAACGAATAGTGAGGCAGGCTCCGTTCTGGTAAAAATCTCGAGGGCGTGACCCTGGCTGATCGCCAGCGGTCGCCACGAGAGGCGAGACGACTGCCGATCGGCACTCGGAGACGCCCGATGACGACTCACCACCATTCGAAAGAGAACCTCCATGACACCTCCCCCCTCCCGTCCGTTCGCCACAGGGCTCGCTGCGATCGCGATGACGGGCGTCCTGCTCCTGGGCTCGCCCAGCGCGTTCGCGCAGGACATCGCTCCGACGACGTCTGCTCAGGACTCGTCAGCTCAGCCCACCGCGGCGTCCTCGAACGTCCTGGTCGGCGGCGAGGAGCTCAAGCGGGGGCAGTCGATCCAGTCCGCCACGGCCACCTTCCGCATGCAGGACGATGGGAACGCCGTGGTCTACTCCTCCGGCGCTGTCCGCGGCGGCTGGAACACGGGGACGCAGGGCCGCGGTGATCGCCTGGTCGTGCAGACGGACGGGAACGTCGTCGTCTACGACGCCGCGAACCGCCCGGTCTGGTCGACCGGCACCGACGGCGAGCCCGGTTCCGTTCTCCGGATCCAGGACGACGGCAACCTCGTCGTCTACCGCGCTAGCGGCTCGCCCGCGTGGGCGAGCAGCGTGAACAGCCGCATCACTGCACCCGATGTCGTCGTCCTCGAACCCGGACAGTCGCTGACCGCCGGGCAGCAGCTGACCGCAGACGCGAGCCGTGCGACGATGCAGTCCGACGGCAACTTCGTGATCTACACCTCCGGCCAGCCGCAGTGGTCGACGGAGACGACGGGCGCCGGAAACCGGCTCGAGATGCAGCGCGACGGCAACGCCGTGATCTACGGCGCCGACGGCTCGGTGAAGTGGTCGTCAGGAACGGCCGGCAACCCCGGCGCCCAGATGACTCTCACCCCGCGCGGAGTCCTCGTCATCGGGGGGAGCCAGACGGAGCCGCTCTGGAGCAGCAGCGGTCAGCTCCGACGCGACACCCTGCAGCAGGAGGACTCCCTTGTTGCGGGTGAGCAGCTCACCTCGGCCAGCGGCGCATGGCGCGCCGAGATGCAGTACGACGGCAACTTCGTCGTCTACGGCGCCCGCGGTGCCGACTGGTTCACGGGCACCTCGGTGCCGGACAGCGTCATCGCGCTGGATCTCTTCGGCGACCTCGTCGTCTACGCGCCCGGCTCGGGCGAGGGCGAGGGCATCTGGGGCAACGGACCCAAGACGACCTTCTCCTCCGGCCCGAACGGTCAGGTCCAGCCCTTCCGCCTCGTGATGCAGGACGACGGCAACCTGGTCGAGTACGACGGACTCGGCCGCCCGGTCTGGGCAAGCCGCGGCGTCTGACCGCGCAACGAAGGCTGAGCGGCCCGGCCCGCCCCTAGGGGGTGGGATTCGGGCCGCTCAGCCTTCGTCGTGGGGGCGTCGCCACAGCCCCTCACGCCTCCGGCATCGAGAAGTCCGCGAAGTCGAACCCCGGCGACACCAAGCAGCTCACCACCGCGTCCTCCGCCGACGGCAGCGTCCGCTGCCACACGTCTCCCGGCACGAGTGCCTGCACCGCGAGGCCGTCGACCGGCGACCCGAGCAGCACCGTCTCGGCGTCCACGGGCCGGTCGCCGACTCCGCCGTACTGCACCGCCACGCGGCCCAGCCCGTTCCAGATCCAGGTCTCGGGCGAGGCGACCCGATGCCAGGCCGACGTCTCTCCCGCCGGAAGCAGGAACACGATCAGCGTGGCCGCGGGCCGCTCCCGCACCGTTCCGTCGTCTCCCGTGAGCGACAACCGCTCCGGTGAGGTCCATGTGCGCCGGTACCAGCCACCCTCCGGATGCGGTTCCAGCCCCATCGCCGCGGCGAGCGCCGGTCGTCGCACACGTTCGAGCACGCGCCCGTCCACGCTCCGCCGCTCCACCAGCCCGCCCGTCAGCTTCGCGTCCATCGGACCTCCCCCGAGATGATCGTGGCGAGGGCCGATCCCTCGCCGCTTTCGACGATCGCAGCGACCACGTCGTGCGCGGTCGAGCCGCCGAGATCGAGCACCGCGAGGTCCGCGAGGGAACCTGCGGTCAGAGCGCCGAACGAGTCCGCCGAGCCCATCGCGATCGCCCCGCCGAGCGTCGCCGCGTGCAGGAGCCGCGCGTGCAGATCGCGCGCGGTGTACCCCTGGGCCCGTGCGATCCGGTGCAGCTCGGCGACGTCTCCGAGCAGGTCGAGCGAGGGAGTGGACGAGAGCGAGTCCGTGCCCACCGAGATCGCATTGCCCTCACGCAGGTAGTCGGCCACCGGGGCCTCGTCGAGCCCGATCACCGCGTTCGATCGCGGGCAGAGCGCGACGGAGGTGCCCGCCCGCCGCAGCGTCGCCCGGTCCTCCGCATCCACGTAGATGCCGTGCGCGATGTGCACGTCCTCGCCGAGCGCTCCGATGGTCTCGGCGTAGGCCACGGGCCGCAGCGCGCTGCCGCCATTGCGCAGCAGGTGGAAGCCGTCGTAGCCCCAGAGGCGCCACTGCTCCGCCAGGTCACCGCGGCCGTGCATCGTGTACTCCGCCTCCCACGCCGACTCGGCCAGGTGCAGGTGCCGGCGCACGCCGAGCTCCTGCGAGAGCCCGGTCAGATCGCTGAGCACGGGGGTGTCGAGCGAGTAGGGGGCGTGCGGCGAGAGCCCGATGCGAGCGACCCCGGAGGTGCGCACCAGCTCGGCTGTGATCGCCCGGCCGCTGCCGCGCCAGTCGTCCTCGAGGAGGCTCATCAGCTCCCAGTAGGCGATGCCGTGCACGCGTCCCGCCTCGAGCACGTCGAGCGCGTCGAGGTCGGTCACGATGTCGGCGATGGCGGTGGTGCCCGTCGAGACCGCGATCGCGAGGCCGTCCGCTGCCGAGGCCCGCCAGTCGTGCGGCTGCTCGTAGACCACCTGGAACGCCCGCGACCAGTCCTCGAAACCGAGGTAGCGGCCGGCGCCGACGGTCGACATGCAGGTGTACTGGAGGTGCGAGTGCGCGTTGACGAGGCCCGGCACGATCACGCCGGGCCATTCGTGCACCTGCTCCGCGCCGCCCGTCTCAGCGAGCACCTCGGCGCGCGGACCGACCGCGAGGATCCGCTCACCCCGCACAGCGACAGCGCCCGCGCGGATCGGCTCACCCAGCACCGGCACGACCCAGGGGGCGAGGTGGACCTCGACGCCCGTCACGGTATCCACGCCGACGGCATGAGGCCCGCGAGGCTCGCGACCGAGGCGGCTGCGGCCAGCAGCACGGCGAGCGCCGTCACCGTCCAGTCGGCCGGGGTGTAGCGGATCTCACGCAGCCAGGTGCGCTTGGCGGTTCCGAAGCCGCGCAGATCGAGTGCGTCGACCGTGTCCTCCGCGTCGACGAACGAGGTGATGGTCACCGGCACCATCAGCGGAGCGATCTCGCGCAGCCGCCGCACCGGGTTGCGGGTGTCGGCGCGCTCGTAGCCGCGCAACCGCTGCGCCGCCGCCGTCTCCCGCAGGTTGGCCGCCGCGCTCGGGAGGAACATGAACGTCAGGTCGATCCCGTAGGCGAAGCGCGCCGGCACTCCGAGGCGAGCGAAGGCGACCGCCAGATCGCCGGGGCGGATCGCGAAGGCCAGCGGGAAGCCGACGGCGACCAGTGCGAGGAAGCGCAGCAGCATGGTGACGGCGTACGACACCGCCCCCTCCGTGATCGGCAGCCCGATCAGCGGCACCGTGAGCAGAGTCGTGCCCGTCGCCGACTCCCCCGAGCTCGTCGCGCCGACGATGATCCCGTTGATGCCCGCGAACACGACGACGAACACGGCCACGACGGCCCAGTTCGAGCGCACCTCCCTGAACGGGATCCGCGCGCTGAGGTAGTAGGCGAAGGCCACCGCGGTGAGCACCGCCATCCAGCGCAGGTCCTTCACCTGCGTCGCGGTCACGACGAGCATCACCGGGACGACGATGAGCACCCGAGGGTCCCGACGACCGAGGAAGGAGTCGCCGCCGAGATACCGAGGCGATACCTCCATCTCGCGCGCCCGTCAGCGCCCGGCGAGGTTCTGGAGCGGCTTCCAGACCCGGTCGAGCACGGGCACGAGGATCACCGCGGTGATGCCCGTGGCGACGATCGCGAGCAGGTAGGAGCCGAAGAACCAGTACTCGACGGTGACGCCCAGCAGCAGGTCGGTCACGGTGAAGAGCAGGCCGACGACGACCGCGGCGACCGCGATGGCGGCGGACCAGACGACCTGGCGGCCGGTCGTGCGCGGCTCCTTCGCGTAGTAGCCGATGAGTCCCGCGAGCAGGCCGACGAGTCCGTTCGCGATGCTCCAGTTCCAGTAGGTCAGGAACCCGTAGCCCAGGATCTGGTCGACGATCGCGTTGCCGACGGCACCGGTGAAGAACCCGGCGATCGGGCCGAACCGCAGACCCACGAAGGGGATGATCGCGATCGCCGGTCGGATCGAGATCATGGTGCCGGGCAGCACGAAGCTCAGGGCACCGAGGGCCCCGTAGAGCGCGGCGCCGACGGCGCCGAACACGATCGTGCGGGACGAGACGGTCCAGGGACCGGTCCGTGCGGAGGTCGCGGTGGTGGTCACGGGTGTGTCCTTTCGAGGGGGTGGGGAGCAGTGTTCTCGGCCCGGCGCAGCGCCGGGCCAGATCGAGGGGGCGGGAGGCGGCCGGCCGCGGGTCCGTGGCTGCGCGCGGCCCGCACGAAGTCGGTCTCGCGGAGCACGGCCCGCTCGTGGGCCGGGGTGCCGGGCGCGTGCCACAGCCCGTGGTCGTGCACGATCTCGGCAGGAGTCGCGTCGGCCACGATCCCGCCGCCGTCGACGACCACGATCCGGTCGGCCCGCGAGAGCGCCATGTCGATGTCGTGGGTGATGAAGTAGACGCTGTCGATGCCCTCGATCGCCCAGACCGCGTCGAGGAAGTGGCGGGACGAGCGCTGATCCTGGCCCGCGGTCGGCTCGTCGAGGATCAGCGTGCGCGGGCGGAGGGTCAGGGCCAGCGCCACCGCGAGCCGGCGCTGCTGCCCGAACGAGAGCGTCCGCGGCGGGCGCTGAAGGATTCCCGGCACATCGTGCAGAGCGACTGCGCGCAGTGCCGCGTCGGCGATCGCGGGGATCTCCTCCTCCGGAACCCCGAGATTGCGGGGCCCGAAGGCGAGCTCGGCCGCCACGTTCTCGCTGAACAGGGCCTGCCCGGGGTTCTGGAAGAGGTAGCCGCAGGTCGAGACCAGCTCGGCCGCGCTCAGCTCGTGCACGGGCCGCGCGTCGAGCAGTACCCGGCCGCGGGTCGGAGCGACAAGTCCGACGGCGGCGCGCATCAGGGTCGACTTGCCCGCGCCGTTGCGGCCGAGGACGGCCACCCGCTCCCCCGCCTCGAAGCGGCGCTCGACGGCCAGGATGGTCCGTGTGCCGTAGCCGAGCTCGGCTCCCTCGAAGTGCAGGCGGGCCGCGGCCCCCGGGGCGATCGGAGGCGCGGCGGGCACCGCCTCCTCCTCGCCCGACGCGCTCGCGAGCAACGCCGAGAACGGCAGCGTCACCGACTCCGGCGACGCGACCTCGAGGAACCCGGCGACGCCGCCCGAGTACACCACACGCCCCTCCTCGAGGTAGACCACCCGGTCGGGATCGAGCGCGAGCACCTCGTCGACACGGTGCTCGACGATCACGGCCGCCCCGCCTCCGTCGACGTACGAGCGGACCGCGGCGAGTAGCACGTCGGCCGCATCCGGGTCGAGGTTCGCCAACGGTTCGTCGATCACGATGATCTTCGGCTCGAGCACGAGGATCCCGGCGAACGCGACGAGCTGGAGCTGACCGCCTGAGAGCTCGTGCGGCGCAGTCGCGAGCAGCGCGGTGAGCCCGAGCCGCTCGGCGACGCGGTGCGCGCGCTCGCGGATCTCGCGCGGCGGTGTCCCGCGGTTCTCGAGCCCGAAGGCGATCTCGGCGAGCACACTGTGCCCGACGACCTGCTTCGCCGGGTCCTGGAGGAGCGTGCCGACGACCTCCGAGATGTCGCGCAGGGCGAGCGGTCCCGCCTCGCGACCCTCCACCTCGATCCGGCCGGTCACCTCCGCCCGGTACGAGCGGGGCACGAGACCGTTGAGCACTCGGAGCAGCGTGCTCTTGCCGCACCCGGAGGGCCCGGCGACGAGCACAACCTCGCCGCTCGACACCTCGAACGACGCCTCGACGAGCGCGGGCAGCTCGGCGCTGCGGTAGGTGACGCCGACACCCTCCAGGCGGAGCAGCGCGGTCACGAGCGGGCTCCATCACGGAGCGGCGCGGCGCGGCGCCCGGTCGAGGTCCAGCTGCCGAGGAAGTCCCGCTGAGCGGGGCTGGCGCGGTCGATCGAGAGGCCGAGGGCCGCGAGCTTGGCGCGCGCGACCCGGTCGTCGACCTCGGGAGGGAGCAGGTGGACCGCCGGCGCGAGGCTCTCCGCCTCCCGAGCGAGCAGGTCGATCGCCGCGGCCTGCACGCCGAAGGAGAGGTCCATGATCTCGATCGGATTGCCCTCTCCCGCCGTGCAGTTGATGCAGCCGCCGTCGTCGAGGACGACGATCGAGCGGCCGGTGGGCAGCACGAAGCGTTCGAGCGCGTGGCCGATGCTCTCGCGGACGGCGCCGGCCTCGACGGCCTCGTCGATCGCGATCTCCTGCGCGACGCCTCCCGAGACAGCGACCGCAGCTCCCTCGGGCAGCGCGAGCAGGTGCTCGACGTCGATGGTGTGCGCGATGCCGGTCGCCGAGACGAGCAGGTCGGCGGTGCGGGCGGCGTCCTCGAGCGGAGCGACGTCGTAGCCGGCGAAGACCGCCTCCAGCGCGCGCACCGGATCGACCTCGGCCACGCTCACCCGCGCTCCGAGCGCGCGGGCGTGCTGGGCGACTCCGCGGCCGACCGGCCCGAAGCCGGCGATGACGACGTGCGCGCGGTCGAGCGGAGTGGCGAGCAGGTCGAGCATCGTGAGGAGCGTCGACTGCCCCGTCCCGTGCCGGTTGTCGAAGAGCGTCTTGCAGCGCGCATCGTTCACGGCGAGCACCGGGATCCGCAGCGCTCCCTCGCGCTCCATCACCCGCAGCGGACGGAGCCCACTCGTCGTCTCCTCCGTCGCCCCGCGCAGCGTCTCGAACGCCACCGGCCGCTCGGCGTGGGCGAGGCGAGTGACCGAGGAGCCGTCGTCGACGAGGATGTCGGGACGGCGGTCCAGCAGCGCGAGCGCGAAGGCGTGGTCGTCGGCCGTCGTCGCGTCCGAGCGGGCGAACACCGCGACCCCGGCGTGCTCGAGAGCCGCCGCCGTGTCGTCGTGCGTGTGGAGGCGCCGCACATCACACTGACGTCGGCGCCGGCCGCCGCGAGCTCCAGCGCGAGCGTGGCGGTCTTGGGCTCGAGCACCAGCACGAGGCCGATGCGCAGCCCTGCGATCGATCCGCTCTCGCGCAGCTGCGCCGAGACTCCCCTGGTCACGGGCATGAACCGCGCGGCCCAGTCGATCTTGGCCTGACCCTGGTTCCACAGCGAGGCGTCGCGGATCCGCCCGGTCACGCGAGCACCTCCAGGGCGAGGGCGCGGTCGGCGCGGGCGACGAGCTCGCCCTCGCCCGCCGCCGGGTCGGCCGCGCGGGCCCGGGCGAGGGCCAGGGCGAAGGAGGAGGAGA
>NZ_LIIN01000049.1 GCF_001634385.1 Rathayibacter tanaceti
AGGCGGGTCGGGGTACTCCAGTGCGCCGCCGCCGTCGGCCGTCACCGCGGCGATCAGCGCGGCGTCGTAGCCGTCGAGGTCGGTCGGGCGCGGGTCCGGGCCCCACACCGAGTCCAGGGCGATGAGCCGCGCCGAGGGCGAGGCGGCCGCGATCGCGTCGACCGCGGGCGGGATCGCGGCGGCCACATCCTCCGGGGCCCAGCCCAGGTCGTTGCTGCTCGCGACCAGGATGATCGCGTCGGGCCGAGTGTCGGCGATCTCCTCCGCGCGTTCGCCGATCGCGAGGCCGCAGTCGCCCGGCTCGATGAAGCCGGCCCCGTCGCAGCCGAGATTGGTGACCGACCAGCCCAGGTCGTCGCCGACCAGCTCGGGCCACGCCTCCCCGGGCTCGACGCCGAGGCCGCGGACGATGCTGTCGCCCACCACCGTGACGCGCGAGCCGGCGGGGAGCGAGCCGCCGATCGAGAGGGGCAGCGGATCGGCCGTGACCGCGGGCAGGGGGGTGGGCGTCGTCGTGCCGGCCTCGGAGACGGTCGCCGAACTCGAGCAGCCGGCGAGTGCGAGGGCGGCGAGCAGGGCCGCGCCGGCGAGGAGACGGCGGGTCATGCGCGGGCCTCCCGGAGTCCGTCGCGCAGCTCGACCGCGAGCGCCCGGACGACGGCCGTGAGGTCGCCGTCGTTCGCGGCCGCGGTGCGCAGCTGGCGCTCATAGCTCGCGCCGGCGACCAGGATCAGCTCGACGTCGGCCAGCTCCTGCGTGCAGCCGAGCCTCTCGGCGACCGGAGCGAGGGTGACCAGCAGATCCCGGATGTCGTCCGTGACGAGCCGTTCCGCTCCCGCCGCATCGAGGATGATCTCGGCATCGAGGCCGTAGCGCGCCGCCCGCCACTTGTTCTCCCTGACATACCAGGGCTGCATGGTCGGGAGATCCTCGCCCGCGTCCAGCCGGGACGAGAGGTGCTCCACGAGGCACTGGATGAGCGCGGCGACCGCGCCGATCTCCTCGGCGGAGGAGAGACCGTCGCACGCGCGCATCTCGAGCGTCCCCCACTGCGGCGAGGGACGGATGTCCCAGCGGACCTCCGTGTGATCGTCGATGACTCCGGTGCGCGTCATGTCGTCGACGTACTCCTCGTAGTTCGCCCAGGCGCCGAACTGGGGCGGCAGTCCCGCGGTCGGCAGCTGCTGGAACATCAGTGCGCGGTTCGAGGCGTAGCCCGTGTCGACTCCGCCCCAGAACGGGCTGGAGGCGGAGAGGGCCTGGAGGTGCGGGTAGTAGTCGAGCAGCGAGTTGAGGATCGGCAGGACCTTGTCGCGGTTCTCGATGCCGACGTGCACGTGGATGCCCCAGATCATCATGTTCCGGCCCCACCACTGGGTCCGGTCGATGAGGCGGTGGTAGCGCTCCTTGTCGGTGATGGCCTGGTCGAACCACTGCGCGAACGGATGTGTGCCCGAGCAGATGAGGTCGAGCCCCATCGGGTCGGTGATCTCGCGCACCTGTCGCAGCTGGTCCTGCAGGTCGGCGACCGCGTCGCGCACGGACGTGTGCACGCCCGAGACCAGTTCGACCGTGTTGCGGAGCAGTTCGCCGGTGATCTGCGGGTGCGGGGCTCCATCGTCGCCACGGAGCGCCTCCAGCACCACATCGGCGACATTGGCGAGGTCGCCCGTCTGCCGGTCGACGATCGCGACCTCCCACTCGATCCCGAGGGTGGAGCGGTCGGATGAAGCGAAGCTGATCTCCATGGCGTGGTCCTCATCGGATCCGGGGCGCCCGCCTGATCGGGACGCACCCCGCCATCTTCCCACCTGGCGACGGGGTCGACCTCCGGGCTCAGCTGGGCCTCTCTCAGGCTCGGTCGGGCCGGTCGGAGGCGGCCCTCGGCCACTGGCGGCGTGCCGGGCCCGCGGCGTCGGGGTTTTTCTGGCAGAATGATCCGTCGGGTCCGAGGCGGTCGACCCTCTACTCACCGCCGACGAAACCCCCTCGAGCTTTCGGCCGGGTGTGCCCCCACGCTCACGGCTCAGTTCATCCATCATCGACCGGATACCGGTCAACGACCACACAGGAGAATTGTGGCTGTCAAGATTCGTCTGAAGCGCCTCGGCAAGATCCGGGCGCCCTACTACCGCATCGTCGTCGCCGACTCGCGCACCAAGCGCGACGGCCGCGTGATCGAGGAGATCGGTAAGTACCACCCCACCGAGCAGCCCTCGTTCATCCAGGTCGACTCGGAGCGCGCGCAGTACTGGCTCGGAGTCGGCGCGCAGCCGACCGAGCAGGTCGCCGCCATCCTCAAGCTGACCGGAGACTGGGGCCGCTTCCAGGGCGACGCCGACGCCGTCAGCACCGTCCAGGTGAAGGAGCCCAAGGCTCCGTTCGTCATCGACGCCAAGAAGAAGCCCGTCCTCAAGCCGAAGGCCGAGGCTCCCGCCAAGCACCGGCGCCTGAGGCCGCCGCCGACGAGACCTCCACCGAGGCGTAGTTCGTGCTCGCTCCCGCCGTCGAACACCTCGTGAAGGGGATCGTCGAGAACCCCGACGAGGTCAGTGTCGTGGCCACGAGCTCTCCGCGCGGAGAGGTCCTCGAGGTGCGTGTGCACCCCGAGGACCTCGGCCGCGTGATCGGACGCTCCGGCCGCACCGCCAAGGCCGTCCGCACCCTGGTCGCGGCCCTCGCAGACGGGCGTCGCGTGCGGGTCGACGTCGTCGACACCGACAAGTAGAGGTGTCGGTCACCGGACCGGGTACGACGCAGCTCCGCGTCGCCCGACTCACCAAGGCCCACGGGCTCAAGGGCGCGATCAAGCTCGAGCTGTACACCGACGAGCCCGACAAGCGCTTCACCCCCGGATCCACGTTCACCCTGCAGGTGCCCCGCACCTCCGAGTGGCACGGCAAGAAGCTCGAGCTCGCCGAGCTGCGCTGGTACAACAGCCACCCGGTCGCGTTCTTCGCGGGGGTCACCGACCGTGACACCGCCGAGACCCTTCTCAAGGCGATCCTCTGGATCGACGAGGAGGTGCAGACGCAGTCGGGCGAAGACGACTCCTGGTACGACTACCAGCTCGTCGGCATGAAGGTCGTTCGCGAGGGTGTCGAGGTCGGCACCGTCCGCCGCGTCGACCATTTCCCGGCGCAGGACCTGCTCATCGTCGCCACTCCCGCGGGCGAGGTGATGGTGCCCTTCGTCACGGCGATCGTCCCGTCGGTCGACCCCGTCGCGGGGATCGTCACCGTCACGCCTCCGATGGGCCTCTTCGAGGAGGCTCCCGAGGAGGAGCCCGCAGAGGTCGACCTCAGCGGAGTCGATCTGACCGACCCGGCGCTGAGCGCTCCCGCCGTCGACGCCCCTGAGCCCGACGCTCCGCCCGTCGACGCGGAGGAGCGGCAGGACCCCGCCTCCGACGGCGCTGGCGGCCCCGAGGAGGACCCCCGGTCGTGAGGATCGACATCGTCACGATCTTCCCGGAGTTCTTCGGCGTGCTTGACATCAGCCTGCTCGGCCGCGCGCGCCAGAGCGGGCTGATCGAGCTCGGCGTGCACGATCTGCGCGACTTCACCCACGACCGTCACCGCACGGTCGACGACACCCCCTACGGGGGTGGCGCGGGCATGGTGATGCGGCCGGAGCCGTGGGGCGAGGCGCTCGACGCGATCCTCCAGCCCGCCGCGGATCCGCTCGTCGTCTTCCCGTCACCTGCGGGCGAGGTGTTCACCCAGGCCACGGCCCGGGAGCTCGCCGAGGAGTCGTCGCTCGTCTTCGGCTGCGGTCGGTACGAGGGCATCGACCAGCGTGTCGTCGACCACACCGCAGAGCGCGCGAGGGTGCGGATGATCAGCCTCGGCGACTACGTACTCAACGGGGGAGAGGTCGCCGTGATGGCGATGATCGAGGCCGTCGGACGTCTCGTCCCCGGCGTCGTCGGGAATCCGGCGAGCCTCGTCGAGGAGAGCCATTCCGACGGACTGCTCGAGTACCCCAGCTACACCAAGCCCGCTTCCTGGCGCGGACACGAGGTCCCTCCGGTCCTTCTCAGCGGCAACCACGGAGCTATCGCGGCCTGGCGCCACGAGCAGAGCGTCGAGCGCACTCGCCGCGTCCGTCCCGAGCTGCTGCCCTGACGGTCCCCGCGCCGCGGAAGAGGTGCCTCCCGCCCGATACAGGCGGCGCCTCCCGTCGGCGCGCCCGTCGTCGCGGGGCGTCTCTCGGAGGCGGTCAGCGGTCGGTCAGCGCGAGGTGCCTCTCGCGCAGTGCGAGGAAGAGCGGGAACGCAAACGCCAGGGCGACCAGCGGAGCGAGCAGAACCAGGATCCAGACGCGACGCATCCCGACGCGCCGCCCCTCGACCACCATGAAGCCCACGGCGCTGATCGCCACGATGAGCAGATCGGTCGTGATCGACGACACCCACGGACCGCCGGCAGCCAGGCCCCCGACGAACTCCGCGCCCTCGAGCACCGCGCGCGCGTTCCAGCTCCACGTCCCCAGCAGCCCGGCGATGGCGAGCACGAGGTACACCACTCCCAGCGGGGTCCACCCCCGGCCGCGAGTGCCGGTCGTCCTGTCCTCGCTCACGCCCGCCTCCGACGGCTCAGTCGCGTGCCGAGAGGACGATGTTCCCCGTCCCGGTGATCGCGATGGTGTGTTCCATGTGCGCCCCGCGCGATCCGTCACGGCTGCGGAGGGTCCAGCCGTCCTTGTCGGTGTAGATCTCATCCGTCGTCTGCAGGAACCACGGCTCGATCGCGATCACCAGACCCGGGCGGAGGGGATAGCCCCGCCCCGCACGCCCGTCGTTGGCGATGTGCGGGTCGCCGTGCATCGTCCGACCGACGCCGTGTCCGCCGAAGTCGGTGTTGATGCTCAGTCCGTCGGCGCGGGCGACCGCGGCGATGGCCGCCGAGATGTCGCCGATCCGCTTGCCGGGCTGCGCAGCGGCGATGCCCGCCTCAAGGGCGCGCGTCGTGGTGTCGATCAGGGCGAGGTCCCCGGGGCGGGGGGTGCCCACCACCACGCTGATCGCCGAGTCCGCGACCCAGCCGTTGACGGAGGCGGCGAAGTCGAGGGTCAGCAGGTCGCCGTCCCGCAGACGGTAGTCGAAGGGCAGGCCGTGGAGCACCGCGTCGTTGACGGAGGTGCACAGCACCTTGCCGAACGGGCTGGCGCCGAAGGAGGGGTGGTAGTCGATGTAGCACGACTCGGCTCCGGCCGAGCGGATCATGTCGTGCGCGAGGCGGTCGAGCTCGAGGAGGTTCACGCCGACCGCGGCCGCAGCGCTCGTCGCCTTCAGCACCTCGCCCACGAAGCGTCCGGCCGGGCGCATCTCTTCGATCTCGGCGGGCGTGCGTAGCTCGATCATCCTGATCCTCTCGGGGTCCGCTGAGCCGTTGCTCAGCGGTGGTGGGTACGGTCGTGTGCATGCGCACGCGACGGGCATTCGGTTCCTGGCAGTATCCGGCAGCGATCGTGCTGCCCCTCTGGATCCTCCTGGGATACGGACTCTTCGGGGGATCGAGCGGATAGACCGTCCTCGGTCTCGTGATCGCCCTCCCCATTCTGGCGGTCGCGCTGGCCGTCGTGGCGAGCATCGTGGCATTCCGGGTCACTGTGCGGCCGACGCGCACCCCGGCGTGGGCGGATGTGGCCGTCGTGGGCGCCTGGCATCTGTCGTTGATCGCGCTCGGCTTCTTCCCGCCGGGGGCCTGGGTGATCGGGCTGCTGTCTGTCGTGCTCGGAGTCGCCGCCTTCTGGCACTCGACGTGGCGCTTCCTCGGCGATGCCAGGGCCACCCTGCTCGCCTTCGCCGAGACGTCCACCACGCCGCCCCGGCCCCATCCCGTCTCCGGCGAGGGCTTCGATCCCGAGCGTCCGCAGGACGGCCAGACGCTCGTCCTCTGAAGCGTCCCTCCGAGCCTCGACCGGGACCGAGGGAACCCTGAACCGTCGGGGAGCCGCGGACATCGGGTTCCCTCGAGTATCGGGGGCTCCCTCGTGAAGCCGTGGTCGCTTTGACGCGCGTCGACGCGGCATGGCAGAATGAGCGCTTGTGCCTCGCGCAGGCTCTGCCACAGGGGAGCCGCGACGACGTGGGCACGCGACCGACTCCCATCAACGAAACGGTGTTCGACCTGTGGCGGGCACGGAGAGCGATACAGCATGCACATCCTCGATTCCGTCGATGCGGCGTCCCTCCGCAGCGATGTCCCGGAGTTCCGCGCCGGCGACACCGTCAAGGTCCACGTGAACATCGTCGAGGGAAACCGCTCCCGCATCCAGGTCTTCCAGGGCGTCGTCATCGGCCGCTCCGGCGAGGGCGTCCGCGAGACCTTCACCGTCCGCAAGGTGAGCTTCCAGGTCGGCGTCGAGCGCACGTTCCCTGTGCACTCGCCGGTCATCGACCACATCGAGCTCGTCACCCGCGGCGACGTGCGTCGCGCGAAGCTCTACTACCTCCGCAACCTGCGCGGTAAGAAGGCCAAGATCAAGGAGAAGCGCGACGCCTGAGCGGCGTCCGCACGGCTTCCCGGGAACCCCGGTCCACCTATGATGGATCGGGGTTCCGCCTTTTCCGCGAGGGGCCCGACCGGGGAGTCCATCCGGTGATGCACAGTAGGGGCGACGGCGAGCGATGACAGACAGCACGGCCCCGGTCCGCCTCCCGGGAGACGACGATCACGCCCGCCACTCGACGGAACCCTCCGGCGGTCGCCGGCCGCGCCGACGACGAGGCGTCCTGCTCTTCCTCCGCGACGTGCTGATCATCTTCGTCGTGGCGGTGCTGGTCTCCTTCCTCGTGAAGACCTTCCTCATCCGCTCGTTCTACATCCCGTCCTCGTCGATGGAGCAGACCCTGGTCGAGAACGACCGCATCCTCGTCAACGAGCTCGTACCCGGAGTCGTTCCCCTCTCGCGTGGCGACGTCGTCGTCTTCCGCGATCCGGGCGGCTGGCTCTCGCCAAGCACCGAGCCGGAGGTCCCGCCCTTCCAAGCCGCGGTCGACTCGGCGCTGGCGCTCGTGGGCCTGACCGCTCCCGACAGCAACGACCACCTGATCAAGCGCGTCATCGGCCTCCCCGGTGACCATGTCACGTGCTGCTCCCCGCTCGGCCAGGTCGAGATCAACGGCAACCCGATCGACGAGCCCTACGTGAAGCTCCCTGACGGAGTGCAGGCGGTCTCGGCGACTCCGTTCGACGTCGTGGTGCCCGAGGGGTCGCTCTGGGTGATGGGCGACAACCGCTACAACTCCGCCGACTCCCGCTACAACACGGACAAGCCCGGCGGCGGCTTCGTCCCGATCGACAATGTCGTCGGTCGCGCGGTGCTCGTCACCTGGCCGGTGCAGCAGTGGGCCTGGCTCGACGACTACCCATCGGTGTTCCGCGGGGTCGAGACCGAGGCCGCCGAGGAGGACACGGGCGGCGCACAGACGGGGCAGGGCTAGGTGGTCGTCGCCGAGCCGACGCTGACCCAGGAGCGTCGCCTGTTCCGTCAGGGCTACGACACGATCATCGGCTGTGACGAGGTCGGCCGCGGTGCGATCGCCGGCCCGGTCTCGGTCGGCGTCGTCTCGATCGGGAGCCGCTGCGGGCGCTTCCCGGAGGGGCTGCGCGATTCGAAGATGCTCTCGCCCGCTCGCCGCGAGGCTCTGGTGCCCGGTGTCGCCTCCTGGGTGTCCGGCTGGGCGATCGGCGAATCCTCCGCCGACGAGATCGACGAGGCCGGGATCATCGCCGGCCTCGGCCGTGCCGCCTCCCGCGGGATCGAGCGACTCGTCGACGAGGGCGTCGACCTCGCCGCGTCGGTGGTCCTGCTCGATGGCGCCCACGACTGGTTGACACCGGCACTCGGAGCGCGGGCGGCCGAGCTGACCGTCGTCACCCGGGTGAAGGCCGACCGCGACTGCGCCTCGGTGTCGGCCGCCTCCGTGCTGGCGAAGGTCGGCCGGGACGGGCAGATGGTGCGCCATCACGACGAATTCGTCGACTACGCGTGGAACAGCAACAAGGGCTACGGCAGCGCGGCGCACTGGGCGGGCATCCGCCGAGTCGGGCCCTCGCCGCTGCACCGGGTCAGCTGGCTGTCGAGGTCGCGCGAGACCGTGGAGGCGTGAGACCTCGGGTGCCGGCGTGCTGCGCTCGTCCACCGGCGTAGGATTGTCCAACGATGGATGAGGACGAATTCGAGGACTACGACCGTGAGGTCGAGCTGGCACTGTACCGGGAGTACCGCGACGTCGTCTCGCAGTTCTCGTACGTCGTCGAGACCGAGCGGCGCTTCTACCTCGCCAACGAGGTCGAGCTGGTCCGCCGTGACACCGAGCACGACTTCTACTTCGAGTTGACCATGCGCGACGTGTGGGTCTGGGACGTCTACCGCTCGGACCGCTTCGTGAAGTCGGTGCGCGTGCTGACCTTCAAGGACGTCAACGTCGAGGAGCTCTCGCGCAAGGAGTTCGAACTGCCCAAGGAGCTGGCGCTCGACGAGTAGGCGCGACCAGGGTCGTTGCGGAGGGGCAGCTCGTGCCTGCCGTCTCGGTCGTGGGCGGCCTCCGTGCAGCCCGGTGAGGGCCACGTTTTCGAGCGCGATGTCGACGAGCCGTTCGCGGCTGACGAATCGCGTCGAGCACGGGTCGGGACACCGGGAGGTCGGTGGTGCTCGGCGTCCTTCTGATGCTCGTCGGCGGCGCCCTCTTCATCGCGGCGCCCTCTGAGCAGATGTCGGTCGCGGTGTGTGGCGGACGGCAGGACGCCTCCGATTTCTCCCTCCTCGGCCTCGCGACACGGGTCACCCCCCCGCGACCGCCGAGCTGGTCGTCGTCCTGACAGTCGTGGCGCTCGGGCGTCGCTCGGCGATCGGGCGGCTCCGCGGCTGTGTCGCGGCGCTCGGACGGCGGCCACCGCCGTCGCCTTCCTGATCTCCTCGGGCCCCATCTCTTTCGTGCTCCGGGACGCGCTGCCGTAGCCCCAGGTCCGCTCGCCTCCCGGCGGTGTCGCCGGAGGCTCCTCCCCAGCTGCTGATCCACGGAATCGTCCACCGATCGCGCTCGCGGGCCTCGCGGGGGTCGTCTCCTGCGGGAGGGTTCCGGCAGGAGGACGCATGGACAAGGACGAACTGGGGCGGCGCGGCGAGGAGATCGCGGCGGCGCATCTGAGAGCACATGGATTCGAGATCCTCGACCGCAACTGGCGGGTGCGCGATGGCGAACTCGACATCGTCGCCCGCGAGGGAGCCTCACTGGTGGTGGTCGAGGTCAAGACCCGCTCGTCGACGCGTTTCGGGCTCCCGGTCGAGGCGATCACGCGGGCCAAGGCGCAGCGGCTCCGGCGGCTCGCGTACGCCTGGGCGCACGAGCACGGCGAGCGCTCACGGCACTTGCGGATCGACGCGGTCGGGATCATCGCACCCGGGGGAGTCCCCACGCAGGTCCGCCACCTCAGGGCGGTGGCGTGATGGGCCTGGGCAGAACCACCGCGGTGGGCCTCGTCGCTTCGCCGGCGCCGTCGTCGGAGTCGAGGCGCACTCGGCCGACGGGACTCCGGGCATGGTCATCATCGGCCTCCCGGATGCCGCTCTGTCGCAGGCGAAAGAGCGCGTGCGGTCGGCGGCGATCAACTCGGGCAGCCTGATCGCCGAGTACAAGATCACGGTGAACCTCTCGCCCGCCGCTATGCCCAAGCACGGCTCCGCCTTCGACCTCGCGATCGGCCTCGCCGCTCTCGCCGCTCTGCACGAGGTGAACGCCGAGTCCGTGGCCTCCGTCGTGCACATCGGCGAACTCGGCCTCGACGGCCGCCTGCGCTCGGTTCCGGGCGTGCTGCCCGCGGTGCTGGCAGCCGCTCGCGAGGGCAGCCGGCGGGTGATGGTGCCGCTCGAGGATCGGCTCGAGGTGATCGCCGTCTCGTCGCTCGCGGCAGCCGCGGTCTGGCACGGCGCGGAGTGGGAGGTTCCGCTGCTGCCGGAACATACGCCTCCTCCGGCCGTCGGCCTCAAGGCGGAGCCGCGAGTGGACCTCTCCGACGTCGTCGGGAACGAGGAGGCCGCCGAGGCGATGGTCATCGCGGCGGCGGGAGGCCACCACGTCTTCCTCCTCGGCCCGCCCGGCGCGGGCAAGACGATGCTCGCATCCCGTCTGCCGGGCATCTTGCCGGATCTCGACGACGAGGCCGCGCTCGAGGCGACCTGCATGCAATCGCTCGTCGGCGCCTCCACCGGTGGAGCGCTGGTGCGACGGCCGCCCTTCGAGAGTCCGCACCATTCCGCATCGCCTGCCGCCATCGTCGGCGGCGGCAGCGGACGCATCCGTCCAGGGGCCGTCGCGCGTGCGACACGTGGGGTGCTCTTCCTCGACGAGGCCCCCGAGTTCTCGGCGGTCGCGCTCGATGCGCTGCGTCAGCCTCTCGAATCCGGCGTGATCCGCATCCATCGCGCGAACGCGGTCGCGGAGTTCCCGGCGAGGGTGCAGCTCGTGCTGGCGGCGAACCCGTGCCCGTGCGGCAGGTTCGGCATCCCGGGCGAGACCTGCACGTGCGCGCCCGCGCTCCGCCGGCGCTACCTCGCGCGCCTCAGCGGACCTCTGCTCGACAGAGTCGACATCCGCCTGACCGTCCGCCGAGTCGGGGCGGCGCAACTCGCCTCCCGGCGAGAATCATCCGGCCTGTCGAGTGCGCAGGCCCGGGCCCGGGTCGTCGCCGCGCGGCGGAGAGCCGCCTTGCGGCTCGCGGACACGCCATGGACCCTGAACGGCGAGGTCGCGGGCGCCTGGCTCCGCTCCGACGCGCACCGGCCGACCGTCACCGAGTCGCGCTCGCTCGACCGGGCCCTCGAGCGCGGCCTCGTCACCATGCGCGGCTACGACCGGGTGCTGAGACTCGGCTGGACGCTCGCGGATCTCGACGGAGCGGACCGCCCGACCGCTGCGCACCTCGCCCGTGCCCTCGTCCTCCGCGGAGGTGCCGCGTGATCGCCGTCTCGCGGCTCTTCGACCGGGTCGAGCTCTCCGCCGTCCGCCGACTCCTTCCCCCGGCCGACGAGCATGCGTCGGTCGAGGCGATCGCGCGCACCGCGTGGAGCTCGCTGACCGAGCCCGGCGACTCCGTCGCCGCCCTGCTGATCGAGCGCCTCGGCGCGGCGGAGGCGTTCGCCCTGGTCGTCTCGTCCTCGACCGCTGCCGAGATCCTCGCGGCGGCTTCGGCGCAGACGGATTCCGCTGAGCGTGCGGAATTCCCGGAGCCGCGGGTCCGTGCTCTCGACGCCGACATCGCCGCTCTGGCGTCCGGACTCGCCCGATGGCGTCCGCGTCTCGACCGAGCTCTGCTCGCCCGTCGCCTCTCGATCGCGCAGCGCCTCGATGTCCGCCTGCTCCTCCCGGGAGCTCCGGGCTGGCCGGACTCGCTGGACGACCTCGGAGCGCACGCCCCGCTACTGCTTTGGCTCCGCGGTGACGCCACC
Source organism: Rathayibacter tanaceti (assembly GCF_001634385.1). Classification (GTDB taxonomy): domain Bacteria; phylum Actinomycetota; class Actinomycetes; order Actinomycetales; family Microbacteriaceae; genus Rathayibacter; species Rathayibacter tanaceti. Next base: position 11,458 of record NZ_LIIN01000049.1, read on the forward strand.
GCCTTCGACGCGCAGCACCGCCTCGCGTTGGTCGGTGCTCGCGCCGCGACCGGCTACGGCGAGCACGTCGCTGCCGATCTCTCAGCAGGCGCGGCCGAACGCGGAGTCGTCATCGTGTCGGGTGGAGCCTTCGGGATCGACGCCGTCGCCCATCGGGCCGCGTTGGGCTCCGGGGGGCGCACCGTCGCCTTCCTCGCCGGGGGCGCTGACCGTCTTTACCCGACCGCCCACTCCGACCTGCTCCAGCGCATCATCGCCACCCCGGGCTGCGCCGTCGCCACGGAGGTGCCGCCGGGCACGACCCCCACTCGCTGGCGGTTCCTCCAGCGCAACAGACTCATCGCCGCCTCGACCGCCGCGACGGTCGTCGTCGAGGCGGGCGCCCGCTCCGGCTCCCTGAACACGGCCGGTCATGCCGCTGCTCTGGGCAGACCCCTCGGCACGATTCCCGGCCCGGTGACGAGCGCCTCCTCGGCCGGCTGCCACCGCCTCCTCCGCGAGTACGCGGCGACGTGCGTGACCTCGGCGTCGGACGTGCTCGAGCTGCTGGGGATCGGCGCGTCCGCCGGCGCCGCAGCGCCTCCGATCGGCTCAACGGCCTCCACCGGCGCGTCTGTGCGGGTCGCTGATGCCGTGCGGGGGCGCGGGAGCCACGAGACGGCGGACATCGCGCGAGCCGCCGGGTTGTCCCTCAGCGAGGTGCTCGCGACGCTCGGCGAACTCCTCGCGGAGGGCTCCGTCATCCGCTCCGCCGAGGGCACCTGGTCGGCGCCCCCTCGGCAAAGGCGGCGCGCTTCCGCGTCGCCGCAGGACTCCGCATGACATCCGGTGTCGGCGGTCAGCCCTACGCTGAAGAGGCATCGGCGAGGGGAGCAGCATGGACGGCACGGCAGGAGCAGGCGGCGCAGAAGTCGACGGCACGCGGCGCCCGCAGCTCGGGCACTTCCGGGCGGCGGAACGGGTGGTCGCCCACCTCAGCGACACCCATCTCCTGGCCGACGGCGCTCCGCTGTACGAGACGGTCGACACGTCGGCGCGGCTCGCGCAGGCGGTGGAGCGGCTCATCGAGCACGGTGGGCGGCTCGACGCGATCGTCGTCACCGGCGACGTCGCCGACCGCGGCGAGGAGGACGCCTATCTCCGGGTGCGCGCTCAGCTCGATCCGCTGGGGGAGCGGTTCGGCTGCCCGATCGTGTGGGTGATGGGCAACCACGACGAGCGCCGTGCATTCCGCCGGGTGCTGCTCGATCCGAGCGGTGCGGACGCGGCGTCGCCCGGCGGGAGGCGTGCCGTCGACGTCAGCGGCGCGGAGAGCGCTCCGGTCGACCAGGTCGTCGACCTCGGCGGCCTTCGGCTGATCGCACTCGACAGCGCGGTTCCAGGCTTCCACCACGGGGCCCTCGCCGACGCTCAGCTGAAATGGCTGGCCGACGAGCTCGCGACGCCCGCGCCGCTCGGAACGCTCCTCGCCCTGCACCACCCGCCCCTGCCGACTCCGCTGGGAGCGATGACCGTACTCGAGCTGCGGGGGATGGACCGGTTCGAGGAGGTGGTTCGCGGCACGGACGTCCGCGCGATCCTCGGCGGGCACCTGCACTATCCGACGGCGGCCATGTTCGCCGGAGTCCCCGTCTTCGTCGCAGGCGCCATCAGCTACACCATGGATCTCGGGGCGCCCGAGCACGAGCTTTCCGGGATCGACGGTGCCCAGAGCGTCTCGCTGGTCCACGTGCATCCCGAGACGGTCGCTACCTCGTTCGTACCGACCCGCCGGGCACCGATCGCGACGCGGTTCGGTTCCGACCTGCTCGAGAGCCTCGAAGCGCTTGACGAGCAGGGCCGCATCGACCTCTGGTCGCGGATGCCGGAGGACTCATGACCGAGGAGACTCTCGCGACCTCCATCGAGCACTTCCTGCGCTACGTGCTCGACGAGCGCTCGCTCTCACCCGCTACCGCGAAGGGCTACCGCTCGGACCTCGCTCGCCTCGTCGCCCACGCCGAGGACCGCGACCGCACCCGGACGGCCGAGCTCGACCTCGAGTTGCTGCGCGACTGGCTGTGGCGCGAGTCGGAGTCGGGTATCGCCCGGGCGACGCTCGCGCGGCGCACGGCCGCCGTCCGCTCCTTCTCCTCGTGGGCGCAAAGGACGGAGCGCCTGTCGATCGACGTCGCCGCCCGCCTCAAGACGCCCAGGGCCGGACGCACGCTCCCGCGGGTGCTCACCCGACCGCAGACCGAGCAGCTGCTCGAGAGCGTCGCCGTGCGTGGCGCGACTGACGATCCGGTGGCGGTACGCGACCTCGCGATCGTCGAACTGCTCTACGCCTCCGGGATCCGCGTCTCGGAGCTCGTCGCCGTCGACCTGGGCGACGTCGACCTGAGCCGCCTCACCGTCCTCGTCACCGGCAAGGGAGCGAAGCAGCGGGTCGTCCCGTTCGGCGTTCCTGCGAAGGAAGCGCTCGTCGCCTATCTTGAGACCGCCCGCCCTCTGCTCGCCACCGGAGACGGCTGCCGCGCCCTCCTGCTCGGCCGACGCGGTGCGAGACTGACTCCGAGGACGGTGTACAGCATCGTCGCCCGCCTCCTCGACGGTGGGCAGGGCTCCGGACCCTCGGGGCCGCACACACTGCGCCACACGGCGGCCACCCACCTGCTCGATGGAGGAGCGGATCTGCGCGCGGTGCAGGAGCTGCTCGGGCACGCGAGTCTCGGCACCACCCAGATCTACACGCACGTGTCGACCGAGCGGATCCGCGACGCGTACCGGCTCGCGCACCCGAGGGCCTGATCGATCCACCGAGGTGATCCCCTCCATCGGCAGCAGCACGGCCCGGGGGATCCCGCCGAAGAAGCGCATCGGCGACACGTACTCGCCCCGCTCGCGCACGCCGAGGTGCACGCAGCGACCATCGCAGTGCCCGCCCCCGCCCACGACTCCGATGGGCGCACCCGCCGCGACGATCTGACCCTCCGTCACCGACGCGTCGACGGGCTCGAGCGTCGACACGAGTCCGTCCGTATGGCGGATGCTCACCACCGATCGGTCGACCACCCGCCCGGCGAACGACACGGTGCCGGCGGCGACGGCGACCACCGGCTGCCCGGGGGTCGCCGCGAGGTCGATCCCGCGGTGGCCCGCGGCGTAGCGATGGGCCGGGGCCGCCCATGGAGCGACGACGGAGAAGCCCTGGACGGGTGCGACCCAGGGCGCCGGAGCGAGCAGGGCGAGCAGGAGGAACACGCCCGGGCGGGCGAGGAGGGAGCGGATCATGAGGCCACCCTCGCGGGTCTGCGGGCAGAGTGGGCGGCCGACGCCGTGATCGGGGGAGAAGCGGCGGATGCCCCGCCTGGGGAGGAGCGGCCACCCAATCCGACCGAGCGCAACCCGTCACGGCACCGCGGCAGGCAGGAGTAACGTGCCGGTGATCCGGCTCGGGAGCGGCACCAGCGCACCCGCCGGCGGCGAGAATCGGAGACGACCATGACCAGCGGACGATCTGACACCACCAACGGGAAAGCGGAGATCCCCAACCCCTCGGCGGCGACACTCAAGAGGAAGGTGATCGGCCTCGCCATCGCGGCGGCGGTCGGGGGCTTCCTCTTCGGCTTCGACTCCTCGGTGGTCAACGGCGCCGTCGAGGCGGTGCAGGGCGAGTTCGACCTCTCGGCCGCTCTGATCGGCTTCGCCGTCGCCTCCGCTCTGCTCGGTTGCGCGCTCGGTGCCTATCTCGCCGGGCGTCTGGCCGACCGCTGGGGCCGGATCCGGGTGATGCTGCTCGGGGCGGGTCTGTTCTTCATCTCCTCGATCGGTGCCGGGTCCGCTTTCGCCGTCTGGGACCTCGTGCTCTGGCGCGTCGTCGGCGGCCTGGGCATCGGCATCGCCTCGGTGATCGCGCCGACCTACATCTCGGAGATCGCGCCCAAGGCGATCCGCGGCGCGCTCGCCTCTCTGCAGCAGCTCGCGATCACACTCGGCATCTTCGCGGCTCTGCTCTCGGACACCCTGATCGCGAACGGCGCGAGCGGTGCCTCCGAGCCTTTCTGGTTCGGCGTCGCGGCGTGGCGCTGGATGTTCATCGCCTGCGCCGTGCCTGCCGTGGTCTACGGTCTGCTCGCGCTGACGCTCCCGGAGTCACCGCGTTACCTCGCTACCCGCGGCCGGTCGGCAGAGGCCCGGAAGGTCCTCGCGACCGTCACTCCGCGCGACGAGGTCGACGAGGCCCTGGCGGACATCCAGAAGAAGATCGATGAGGACGCCGAGAACGCCAAGCGCTCCAGCCTCCGCGGTCCGGCGCTCGGCCTGCTCCCGGTGGTCTGGGTCGGCATCCTGCTCTCGGTGTTCCAGCAGTTCGTGGGCATCAACGTGATCTTCTACTACTCCACCTCGCTCTGGAGCGCGGTCGGCTTCGACGAGTCGAACTCGTTCGCGATCTCGGTCTTCACCTCGGTCGTGAACGTGGTCGTCACCTTCGTGGCGATCTTCCTGGTCGACAAGGTCGGCCGGAAGCCGCTGCTGCTCGTCGGCTCCGCGGGCATGGCGATCTCGCTCGCGCTGATGGCCATCGCCTTCAGCCAGTCGACCATCAGCGGCGACGACGTCTCGCTGCCCGGTGCGTGGGGTCCGATCGCTCTGGTCTCGGCCAATGCCTTCGTCGTCTTCTTCGGCGCCACCTGGGGCCCGCTGGTGTGGGTCCTCCTCGGCGAGATCTTCCCGAACCGGATCCGCGCCGCGGCGCTGGGCCTCGCCGCCTCGGCGCAGTGGATCGCGAACTTCGTCATCACCGTGACCTTCCCGATCCTCTCTCAGGACGTCTCGCTGACCCTCGCCTACGGCCTGTACGCGGCGTTCGCCGCGATGTCGTTCGTCTTCGTCTTCATGTTCGTGCCCGAGACGAAGGGCCGCTCGCTCGAAGAGATGGACACCCTCCACATCCGCACCGTGATGAAGTCGGCGCGCAAGTAGCGCCGCCCTCCCGAGCCCCGACCGCCGCCCTCCCGCAGCAGCGGGGGAGGCGGCCGTCCTGGTGCTAGACTCCACGGAGCACCTCGCTCGTCGGGGTGACTACGCGCGCCCATTCGGCCTCCGCTCCCCACGGTCCCCACGTACCTCCTCAGTGCAGCGCCTCGCGGCAGAGCATGGAGAGAGTGCCGGGGCGGGAGTGCGCCGGGCGCCAGGGCGACGAGCCGACCGGCCGTCGCAGACAACCGAACGGGAGTCCGGCGCCGCGGTGCGCCCACGCCCCGAGACAAGGAGAACGACTCATGGCAGTCGTCACCATGCGCCAACTGCTCGACAGCGGCGTCCATTTCGGCCACCAGACCCGTCGCTGGAACCCGAAGATGAAGCGCTTCATCCTGACCGAGCGCTCGGGCAGTTACATCATCGACCTCCAGCAGTCGCTGGCCTACATCGACAAGACCTACGACTTCGTCAAGGAGACGGTGGCCCACGGCGGCACCATCCTCTTCGTCGGCACCAAGAAGCAGGCACAGAACGCGATCTCGGAGCAGGCCACCCGCGTCGGCCAGCCCTACGTGAACCAGCGCTGGCTCGGCGGCCTCCTGACCAACTTCCAGACGGTCTCGAAGCGCCTGGCCCGCATGAAGGAGCTGGAGGAGCTCGACTTCGACGACACGTCGAAGAGCGGCTTCACCAAGAAGGAGCTCCTCATCAAGAAGCGCGAGCTCGACAAGCTGCACAAGTCGCTCGGCGGGATCCGCAACCTTTCGAAGACGCCGTCGGCCCTGTGGGTCGTCGACACCAAGAAGGAGCACCTGGCGATCGACGAGGCCAAGAAGCTGGGCATTCCGGTCATCGGTATCCTCGACACCAACTGCGACCCGGACGAGGTCCAGTACCCGATCCCGGGCAACGACGACGCGATCCGCTCGGTGAGCCTGCTCACCCGCATCGTCGCCGACGCCGCGGCCGAGGGCCTCATCCAGCGCCACCAGAAGCCCGAGCCGAGGGCAACGTCTCGGCCGTCGAGCCCCTGGCCGAGTGGGAGCAGGAGCTGCTCGCCACGGGCGCACCCGCCGCCGATGTCCAGGAGTCGAACGAGCAGGCCGGCGCTGAGACCGAGAAGGTCGCCGACGCCGAGGCTGCGACCGCCGATGAGGCCGTCGCCACCGCTGAGGCCGCCGATGAGACTCCCGTCGAGGCTCCCGAGGCCGAGGTCGTCGAGACCTCGACAGACGAGACCGCCACCGCCTGATTCCCCGTTCCATGACGGGGGTCGGACGCGCCGCGCCTGCGGTCGTCCGGCCCCCGTCACGGTGGGCGCCACGTCAACCACGAGTAAGAACCGCCGACACCTGGGCGCGCTGGGCTTCCTCCCGGAGGCCCCGCCGCGCCGGGTGTCGGAACCGCAGAGTTTCAGAACCAAGAGGAGTTCGCAGAACCATGGCAAATTTCAGCCTCGCTGACGTCAAGACGCTGCGCGAGCAGCTCGGTACCGGCATGGTCGACACGAAGAACGCGCTCGTCGAGGCCGACGGCGACCTGGACAAGGCGGTCGAGATCCTCCGCCTCAAGGGCGCCAAGGGTAACGCGAAGCGTGCCGACCGCTCCACGAGCGAGGGCCTCGTCGCCGCCGCTGAGAACGGTGGTGTCGCCACCCTGATCGAGCTCGCGTGCGAGACCGACTTCGTCGCCAAGGGCACGAAGTTCATCGCCCTCGCCGACGCTGTGCTCTCCGCGGTCGTCGCCGCCGGCTCGACCTCCGTCGAGGAGGCCCTCACGGCCTCCGCAGGCGACAAGACCGTCGCCGACCTCATCAACGACGAGGCCGCGATCCTCGGCGAGAAGGTCGAGCTGCGTCGCGTCGCCGCCGTCTCGGGCGAGCACTTCGCGATCTACCTCCACAAGACCAACAAGGACCTGCCTCCGCAGGTCGGCGTGGTCGTGGGCTACGCGGGGGACGACGCCGAGACGGCGCGCTCCATCGCGCAGCACATCTCGTTCGCCAACCCGTCCTACCTCGCGCGCGACGACGTCCCGCAGGCCGAGGTCGACAACGAGCGCCGCATCGTCGAGGAGATCTCGCGCGGCGAGGGCAAGCCCGAGGCCGCCCTGCCGAAGATCATCGAGGGACGCGTCAACGCGTACTTCAAGCAGGTCGCCCTGCTCGATCAGGACTACGCGAAGGACAACAAGCTGTCCATCAGCACGGTCCTGAGCGACGCGGGCCTGACCGTGTCGGGCTTCGCCCGCTTCAAGGTCGGCGCCTAGCAGCACACAGGAGGGAGTCCGGGTCGCGAGGTCGACCCGGGCTCCCTTCGCTCTGCCCGGGGCGGCCCGGTCATGGTCGCGGGGTCTGCTCCGCGCGGGATAGGTTTGTACGGGTCTACGGGAGGAACGTCGATGACGGAATCGGATGCGATGACGACAGGCAAGCGCCGCAGGGTGCTTCTGAAGCTGTCGGGGGAGGCATTCGGGGCCGGGACTCTCGGCGTCAATCCCGACGTGATCAGCGCTCTGGCGCGCGAGATCGCCGACGCCGCGACCGAGGTGGAGATCTCGGTGGTGGTGGGAGGCGGCAACTTCTTCCGCGGCGCAGAGCTCTCGCAGCGCGGGATGGATCGCGGCCGCGCCGACTACATGGGCATGCTGGGCACGGTGATGAACGCTCTCGCCCTCCAGGACTTCCTTGAGCAGGCCGGCGCGGAGACGCGGGTGCAGTCGGCGATCGCGATGACGCAGGTCGCCGAGCCGTACATCCCCCGTCGAGCGATCCGGCACATGGAGAAGGGCCGCGTCGTGATCTTCGGCGCCGGTGCCGGGCTGCCCTTCTTCTCGACCGACACCGTCGCCGCCCAGCGCGCGCTCGAGACGCACGCCGACGTGGTGCTGGTGGCCAAGAACGGAGTCGACGGCGTCTACGATGCAGACCCGCGGACGAATCCCGACGCCACGAAGCTCGACACGCTCACCTACCAGGAGGCTCTGCAGCGCGGCCTCAAGGTCGTCGACTCGACCGCCTTCAGCCTCTGCATGGACAACGGAATGCCCATGCAGGTGTTCGGGATGGAGCCGGCCGCAACGTCGCCAAGGCCATCCGCGGCGCCGAGCTCGGCACCCTCGTCTCGAACTAGACTGACCACTTCCCTCTTTTAAGGAGCCCCCTGTGATCTCGGATGTACTGGCCGATGCGAAGACCAAGATGGGCAAGGCCGTCGAGGTCGCCAAGGAGGACTTCTCCACGGTCCGCACGGGGCGCGCGAATCCCGGCATGTTCCAGAAGGTGCTGGTGAGTTACTACGGCACTCCGACGCCCCTGTCTCAGCTCGCCTCACTGCAGAACCAGGAGGCGCGGACCCTTCTCATCACCCCGTACGACAAGGGCTCGCTTCGCGACATCGAGCAGGCGATCCGGGACATGCCGAACCTCGGCGCCAATCCGACGAACGATGGCACTCTGATCCGCGTGACACTGCCGGAGCTCACCGCCGAGCGCCGCAAGGAGTTCGTGAAGATCGTGCGCACGAAGGCGGAGGATGCGAAGATCGCCGTCCGCAACATCCGCCGCAAGGGCAAGGACGACCTGGACGCGCTGAAGGGCGACATCGGCGACGACGAGCTCGCTCGTGGCGAGAAGGAGCTCGAAGCTGTGACCAAGCAGCATGTGGACGCGATCGACGAGGCGCTCAAGCGCAAGGAATCCGAACTCCTCGAGGTGTAGACCGTGGCCGAGATCCCCGAAGGACCGGACGGCGGTGCGAAGAGACCGTCGCCGCACGTCCCGGGCGCCCGGGGTTCGCGGATGGCGACCCGCGATGCGCTGCGCGCGCGGGCGCAGCAGGGCCGGGCCGATGTCGAGCGGCAGCTCGAAGCCACCCGCGCCCAGCTCGAGGCGACCAACGACCGCCTGACGGCCCGGTCCGGGCGCAACCTCGTCTCGGCGACGGCGATCGGCCTGATCGGCGCAGGCGCGATGGTCGTCAGCCTGCTGCTCATCAAAGAGCTGTTCATGGTGCTGGCGGGAGCGGTGGTGCTGCTGGCGGCGCTGGAGCTCTCGAACGCACTCCGGCACGCCGGCCGCGACATACCGAGGATACCGACCGGGATCGTCGCGGTCGTGGCGGTGCCCGCCGCTTATTACGGCGGGCTCGGAGCAGCGTGGGCGGCTGTGCTCGGCGGCTCCGTCTTCGTCGGGCTCTGGCGCCTCGGCGAGCAGCTGTTCCGGAGGACGTCCTCGAGCCCGCGGGATCTCCTGCTCGACATCGGGCTGGGTGCCTTCGTGCAGGGGTACGTGACGTTCCTCGGAGCCTTCGCGATCCGGCTCGTCGCGGAGCCGGGCGGCCAGCTCTGGGCGTTCGCGTTCCTCGTGCTGGTGATCGTCGTCGACACCGGGGCCTACGCGAGCGGACTGACCTGGGGCAAGCACCCGATGGCTCCGCGGATCAGTCCGAAGAAGACGTGGGAGGGCTTCGCCGGTGCCGCGATCGCGGGAGTGCTCGTCGGCATCCTGCTGGCGGTGCTGATGCTCGG
>NZ_LIIN01000050.1 GCF_001634385.1 Rathayibacter tanaceti
GGCGCCCGCTCGCCGAGATGGGCTCGCGCCGCGCCGGCGAGCGCTCGGCCGTTGCCGCGGCCCGCGCGGCCTACATCGTCGGATTCGGCGCCTCCTCGAACCTGGAGGCGGGGCGCAGCTTCGGTGTGCCCACGATGGGCACCTCGGCCCACTCCTTCACCCTCCTGCACGACTCCGAGGAGGAGGCGTTCCGCACGCAGGTCGCGGCGCTCGGGCCCGGCACGACCCTTCTGGTCGACACCTACGACGTGACCGCGGCCGTGGACCTGGCGGTCCGCGTCGCGGGCACCGGCCTCGGCGCCGTGCGGATCGACTCCGGCGACCTCCCGCAGCAGGTCGCCGCCGTCCGGCAGCAGCTCGACGCGCTCGGCGCGACCGGCACCCGCATCACGGTCACCAACGATCTGGACGAGTACGGGATCGCTGCGCTGGCGGCCTCCCCCGTCGACTCCTACGGCGTCGGCACCTCGGTGGCGACGGGCTCGGGGCACCCGACCGCCGGCATGGTCTACAAGCTGGTCGCCCACGAGGACGACGAGGGCGAATGGGTCGCCGTGGCCAAGAAGTCGGTCTCGAAGGCGTCGATCGGCGGGCGCAAGGCCGCCGGGCGCCGGCTCTCGGACGACGGTGTCGCCGAGGCCGAGATCGTGCACGTGGGTGCCGGCCCCGAGGGCGCCGTGGGCGAGGGTGAGCGGGCGCTGCTCGTGCCGCTGATCGAGGAGGGCGTGATCCGCGCCGAGCACCTCGGCGTCGAAGGAGTGGCGACCGCCCGCGAGCACCATGCGAATGCGGTTCTCGAACTGCCGCTCGACGCACTCCGGCTCGGCCGGGGCGACCCCGTCATCCCGACCCGCTACGAGTGAGCGGGCGGGACGTCACGTCATCTTCGAGTAGATCTCTTTGCACGCGGGGCAGACCGGGAACTTCTCCGGGTCGCGGCCAGGGAGCCACTTCTTGCCGCACAGAGCGCGCACCGGCTTGCCCGTGATGGCGCTCTCGAGGATCTTGTCCTTGGGCACGTAGTGGGAGAAGCGCTCGTGGTCTCCCGGCTCGATCGACTCCTGGTTGAGGAGCTCTTCGAGCTCGCGGTCGAGGGTGGCGGTTCCTCCGCCTCCCTCAAGGGGATCGGTGCTGCTGTTCTCGACGCTCGGAATCATGCCGACGATCCTACGCGCGGAGCAGGAGAGCGGGCGGGGCGGGCGGCAGCCGGCTGCTAGTACCTGCTCGTGAACGCCACGAGCTCGGTCGCGCGGCGCTCGAACAGGCGTCCGCCGATCAGCACGCCCAGCGCGAAGACGACCACGGCGCTGCCCAGACCGACGGCGACGGCGGCGCCGGTCGCCTCCTGGTCGACGAAGATCGCGCGCACGGCGAGCGCCACCGCGGGCGCCGACAGCAGCAGCCCGAGGCCGAAGGCGAGCGACTGCGAGCCGGCTCCGCTGGCGCCCGGCGACTGGGGCTGGGCGAACGCGCTGTCTCCCGGCCGCGGAGCCGGGTAGGCGAGCCAGGCTGAGACGGTGCTGGCGACTCCCGCGGGCACGAGGAGGAGGCACGCGTTCGCCGCCAGGATCACGGGCAGGGCACCCGGCCGACCGGAGGTGGCGCTGCTCACGAGCGAGCCGAGCAGCACAACCGGCAGCCCGAGCAGGAGCGTCGGGAACGCGCGGCCGAGTCGATCCGACCAGCCACGGACACCGGCGGCTACATGCAGCCAGAAGGCGGAGCGTCGTAGGCGACGTCGTTGTGCAGGAACCAGCCGAGGAAGAGGGCGATCAGGGGGACCGGCAGCAGCGAGAGGAGCGGGAACGGCACGCCGACGACGGCGAGCAGCAGTAGCGAGACGATCGGGAGCAGCGGGACCGCGACGAGCGACGCCTGGTAGCGCGGGTCTCGCAGCCAGTAGGTGATGCTGCGCGCCGCGATCGCCCCCGTGCGAGTGGAGCCGAGGAGGTCGAACCAGCCCAGGCGTAGACCCCGCGGCGAGCGGTGCGTGCGCTCGGGGCGCCCGGTGAGGATCCGCACGACGAGCCACCAGATCGCGGCGGCCGCGGCGAGCGTGAGCAGCGCGATCAGGAGCGGCTCGACCGCTTGCCCCGACCCCGCACGGGGTGCGACCGCCCAGGCCGCACCGAACGGCGTGGTACCGAGCACCGAGCCCCAGCGCTCGAGCACGGCGGTCTCGCCCGCGTCGAGCAGAGCCGAGACCGCGAGCACGGCAGGTCCGCCGAGCAGGAGCACCAGCCCGAGGACAGCGAGCAGTTCACGGGCGGTGCGGGACGGGACGAGAGCGGCGGAAGCGGCGAGCCCGATCCGGGCGAACAGAGCCGTCGTCGCGACGCCGAGCAGCGGACCGATCACAGCGAGCGCTCCCGCGTCGGGGAACAGCGGGACCGTCGCCAGCCCGAGGACCAGCAGCGCGAGGACCGGCAGTGAGACGAGACCGGCGAGCGCGAGCGCACCGGCCAGCCGCAGCGGAGGCAGGCCGAAGAGGCGGAACGCGCGCGGATCCATCGGGTCGAGCGGGCCGAGGAGGAACGGCAGCACCAGGAAGCCGAGGGAGACGAGACCGCCGCCGGTCACCACCGCGCCCGAGGCCGCGCCCGGTGATGAGCCGAGACTCCCGACCACGGCGAGGAGGCCCACGGTGACCGCGACGACCACGAGCACTCCGGCCACCGCTCCAGCGGAGCGCGCGGGCCCGGAGCGGAAAGCCCCGAGGAGGACGTCGATCCTCAGCCGGAGAAGTCGTGCAGCCACTGCAGCCCCTCGGCGATCTGCTTGCCGCCCGCCAGCTCGAGGAAGCGCTCCTCGAGGGTGGCGGTGCCCGCGACCTCGGCGACGGACCCCGAGGCGAGCACCCGACCGCCCACGATGACCGCCACGTCGTCGCAGACCCGCTCGATGAAGTCCAGGCCGTGACTGGAGAGCACGACGGTGCCGCCGCCCGCGACGAAGCGGCGCAGCACGGTGATCACCGCGGCCGACGAGACGGGGTCGACCGATTCGAACGGCTCGTCGAGCACGAGGACTCGCGGAGCGTGGATCATGGCAGCGGCGAGCGCCACCTTCTTCGCCATGCCCGCGGAGTAGTCCGAGATGAGGCGTTCGAGCGCATCGGTCAGGCCGAGCGCCTCAGCGAGCTCGGTGGTCCGCTGCTTCGCGGTCGGCAGATCGATTCCGCGCAGGGCGGCGGAGTACGCGAGGAACTGGGCGCCGGTGAGCCGGTCGAAGAGCCGGAGCCGGTCGGGGAGCACGCCGATCAGCGGCTTCGCGGCCGTCGGGTCCTTCCACACGTCGACGCCGTGCACGAGGACCCGGCCTGTGTCGGGCCGCAGCAGGCCCGTCATCATCGAGAGGGTGGTCGTCTTGCCTGCGCCGTTGGGGCCGATGATCCCGCAGAAGGTCCCGGCGCGCACCGCCAGATCGAGTCGGTCGACCGCGACGGTGCGGCCGAAGGTGCGGGTCAGCTGGTGCAACTCGAAGACGACGGGCGCGACGTCCTCACGCTCCGCGGCGCCCTCGGCCTCACGCTCGGCGGGTTCGGCGTTCGTGGCGGACGTCATCCGGCTACGGTACCAACTCGCTCGCGGCGCCTCGGCGCCCGCGCCCGTCCGACGACACGGCGAGACGTCAACCACCCCCGCCCGCGCGCGCCGGAACTGTACACTAAGGATCGACCCGAGGAGCAATCAGATCGAGACGCAGCGGTTAATTCGAGGAGAAGACGACATGACGCACAGAGTTTCCCCGGGACGCAGAGTTTCCCCTGGACGCGGAGGCTTCACCGGTCGCAGCCGTTCCACGGAGCCCGGCATCGCTGCTGAGGCTCGAGGGCGACGGGCCGGTCCGCGGGCGTTCCCGCCTCCGTCGTCATCCTCGCCGCCGGGATGGGCAGTCGGCTCGGCCGTTCCCTCCCGAAGCCGCTCACGCCGCTCAGCGACGGCCGCACGATCATGCAGCAGCAGTTCGACAACATCCACCACGCTTTCGGCACGTCGGTGCCGGTCAGCATCGTGGTCGGCTACAAGCTCGAGCACATCATCGAGGCCTTCCCCTCGGCCTCGTTCGTCTACAACGAGCAGTACGACCAGACCAACACCTCCAAGAGCCTGTTGCGCGCGCTCCAGGCCAGTGGTCAGGGCGGGGTGCTCTGGATGAACGGCGACGTCGTGTTCGACCCCCGCATCTCGACCGCGCGGCCGGCCTGATCGCGAAGGACGTCTCCTTCGTCACGGTCAACACCGCGAAGGTCTCGGACGAGGAGGTCAAGTACACGACGAGCGCCGAGGGTTTCATCGATGAACTCTCCAAGACGGTGCGCGGAGGCCTCGGCGAAGCGGTCGGGATCAACTACGTGTCCGCCTCCGACAAGGCCGCGCTGGTGCGCCAGCTCGCGCGGGTGGACGCTCAGGACTACTTCGAGCGTGGCATAGAGTTGGCGATCGAGCAGGACAGCCTGCTCGTCGAGCCGATGGACATCTCCGACCTCTACGCCGTCGAGGTGGACTTCGCCGAGGACCTCGAGCGGGCGAACCTCTTCGTCTGACACTCCCGGCTCCTCCCCCGGCTCGACCAGGGTCTGTCGGGAGGAGTCGCGCGCAGTGAGCACCGATGTCCTCGCCGCCGAGACCGCCCTGCGCCACCGCCGCTCCCGCGGTTGGCGCTACCGGCATTCGCTCTGGCTGCTGACCAAGCGCGACCTGACGGTCCGATACGCCACGAGTGCACTCGGCTACGTGTGGTCGGTGCTCGACCCGCTCGTGATGTCGGGCATCTACTACTTCGTGTTCACGGTCGTCTTCGAGCGCACGGTCGGCGAGGACCCGTACATCGTCTTCCTCCTCGCGGGACTGCTGCCCTGGATGTGGTTCAACCAGGCGACCTCCGACGCCACCCGTGCGTTCCTCCGCGAGGCGAAGCTGGTGCGCTCGACGTCGATCCCGCGCACCATCTGGGTGGGGCGGATCGTTCTGTCGAAGGGCATCGAGTTCGTGGCGAGCCTGCCGGTGCTGGTGCTCTTCGCCGTGATCGCTGGGGCGCACACGACCTGGGCGGTGCTGCTGTTCCCGGTCGCGATCCTCCTGCAGGCGGTGCTGACTCTCGGGGTCGGGCTGCTCGTCGCTCCGCTCGTGGTGTTCTTCCGCGACCTGGAGCGGGCGGTCAAGCTCGTGCTGCGTTTCCTCTTCTACGCATCGCCGATCATCTACTCGACCGCCAACCTGCCCGAGCAGATCCGGCCGCTCGCGGCGCTCAACCCGCTCAGCGGGATCTTCGCGCTCTACCGCTCGGCCTTCTTCCCGAGCGAACTCGACCTGCCGCTGATCCTCTCCTCGGCCGTCGTCTCGGCCTGGTGTTCGCGCTGGGCCTGATCGTCTTCCGCCGCTCCGAGCGCGCCGTGCTGAAGGAGCTGTGATGGGTGACGCACCCGTGGTGATCGAGTGCCGCGGCCTCGGGATCCGATTCCGCCGCAACCGGCGCGGCCGCCGCTCCTTCAAGGACCTCTTCGCCGGGCGCTCCCGGCGCTCGCGTCCGGGCGAGTTCTGGGCGCTGCGCGGGCTCGACGTGCAGGTGAGGGCGGGCGAGGCGATCGGAGTGGTCGGCAGGAACGGACAGGGCAAGTCGACGCTGCTCAAGCTGGTCGCGGGCGTGGTGCTGCCGGACGAGGGCACCGTGGAAGTGCGCGGCGGCGTCGCTCCGCTGATCGAGATCACCGGCGGCTTCGTCGCCGACCTGAGCGTCCGCGAGAACGTCTACCTCACGGCCGGACTGCACGGGATGTCGAAGCGGGAGGTGGACGCCCGCTTCGACTCGATCATCGGGTTCGCCGAGATCGGCGAGTTCCTCGACACGCCCTACAAGCACCTCTCCAGCGGCATGAAGGTGCGCATCGCGTTCTCGGTGGTCTCACGGGTCGAGGAGCCGGTGATCCTCGTCGACGAGGTGCTCGCCGTCGGCGACAGGGCGTTCCGCGAGAAGTGCTACGCGCGGATCGAGGAGCTGCTCGCCTCCGGCCGCACACTGTTCTTCGTCTCGCACAACGAGCGCGACCTGCGCCGCTTCTGCACGCGCGGGCTCTACCTGGACAAGGGCCGCCTCGTGCTGGACGCGCCGATCGAGGAGGTGCTCGCGCGTTACGCTGAGGACTACGCGCCGACACCGCGGAGCAGCGCGGCGCCGTCCACCGAGGGGTCTCCCGCCGAGGCGCCCGTCGCCGGCGACTGAGCGCTCCCGCACCCGGCACCCGAGGACGCAGGAGTGCACGACATGGCCCAGAAGGACCGCAAGCGCGATCGCGCCGCCGAGAGGGCGCGGGTCGAGCAGTCCCGAGAGATCGAACAGACCGAGGACTTCGGCACCGCCGAGAATGCGCAGCTCGCGAAGATGCTCGACCGCCTGCTCGCCGTGCAGCGACCCGCCGTGCTCGCGAACATCCGCCTGTTGCGCCGCCGCCGGCCGGGCGCAACTCCCGAGCAGATCATCAGCTCGCTCGAGCGCCAGTACCTCTCGAGCGTCGCCGCGGGCGGCGCGGCGATCGGAGCGACGGCCGTCGTCCCCGGCATCGGCACCGCCGCCTCCGTCGCACTCTCCGGCGCGGGCGCCGCGGGGTTCCTCGAAGCCAGCGCCCTCTTCGCCCAGTCGGTGACCGAGGTGCACGGCATCCCCCTGGAGGATCCGGACAGGGCGCGGGCACTCGTCCTCACCCTGATGATGGGCTCCTCCGGCAGCGAGATGGTGCGTCAGGTGGCAGGGCAGGCGGTGGGCGGAGGCAGCGGGCTCAACCAGTACTGGGGCTCGGTGGTGACGAAGGGGCTGCCGTCGTTCCTCGTGGGTGAGCTGGCCGATCGGGCGAAGAAGTCGTTCGCCAAGCACTTCCTCGCGCAGCAGGGCGCGGGGCTCGTCGGCCGGGCGATGCCCTTCGGCATCGGGGCGGCTCTCGGAGGGGTCGGGAACGCCATGCTCGGCCGCAAGGTCGTGCAGAGCGCACGCGACGCGTTCGGGCCGGCGCCGCAGGCGTTCGGCAACACCCTCGTGCTGGAGCCGACCCGCGCTGAGCGGAAGGCGCTGGCCGCGGGGCCGATCGAGCCGCTCCCGCTCTACGTCCGCGACTACGGCGGAGCGGGCGAGCGGGTTGCGCTCCTCCTGCACGGACTCGGCGCCGACTCCCGCATCTGGTACGCCCTCGTGCCGACGCTCCAGGAGCGCGGCTACCGCGTGCTCGCCCCCGATCTCGCAGGCCACGGCGGGTCACCGAAGTCGCCGGTCTACTCCCCCGAACGCTGGGCGGGGGATGTGCGCGCCTCCGTACGGCTGACACCCGACCTGATCATCGGCCACGGCCTCGGCGCCGTCGTCGCAGCACGGCTCGCGCCCGACTACCGGGCGCACCAGCTGGTGCTCCTCGACCCGGCGTACTCGGATGCTCGCGGCCTCACGGGCGCCCTGCGCCGCGGAGGATCGGTCGCCCACGTCGAGAAGGGCGACGCCGACTCCCTCCGCCACCGCCACCCGATCTGGACCGACGAGCAGATCGAGCTCGACGTCTCGGCGCTCGAGCTCTGGGATCCGGAGTCGACCGCGGGTCTCACCGCGCGCGGTGCGGCCGAGGCGCCCGACGGTTTCCCCGTGCCGACGCTCGCGGTGCTGCCGGAGGATCGGCTCGGTCACGACTCGCTCACGGGGGTGCTCGACAGCCGCGGCGTCGAGGTTCGCACGGTGCCGGGCGGCGGAGCGTCGATCCTCCGCGAGGACCGCGCGGCACTGATCGCGGCGCTGGAGGACCGGCTCTAGCCGTCCGGGCCTGCACAACACAGGCTGAGCGGGCGGATCGGAGCGCTGAGGCGCGGATTGTGACGCTCAGCCTTCGTTGTGATGGACCTCGGTCTCAGCGAGCGGCATCCCGAGCACGGTGCGGACGAGTGCTCCGCCGTCGCGGTCCTCGCCGAGGACGCGGAGACCGATCTTCTCGGCGACGCGCCTCGACGCGGTGTTGTCGGGGTGGATGATCGCCACGAGGCGAGCGGCGAGTCCGTGGGCGAGTGCCAGGTCGCGGCAGGCGGCAGCCGCCTCGGTCGCGTAGCCATGGCCGTGCAGATCGGGTCGCACATGGTAGCCGACCTCGAGCTCGAGACCGCCGGCGACTCTCTGCCAGGTCAGACCGCAGTCCCCGACGAACGCGCCGTCGACCGTCTCGACGATCCAGAGCCCGAAACCGTGCTCCCGGTAGTTCCGCCGGTTCCACTCGATCCAGGCGGACGCCTGCTCGCGACTCTTCGGCGCCGGGTAGTACCGCATCACCACCGGGTCGCCGAGAAGCTCCGCCATCAGGGTGAGGTCCGCGGCCGCCATCTCTCGGAAGCGCAGCCGGGCCGTCGCGGAGGGGAGCATCCGCACCACGCTACCGGCCGCGGTGCTCAGGTGCTCCCTCCCGACGCGGTGCACACGGGCAGAGGGTGGCGCAGCCTCGCGGCCAGCGCGCTACCTCTCCGCGCGAGCGGCGGCCTTCGCCGCCTGCTTGGTCGCGCGGACCTTCGCCAGCGACTCCGGCGAGACGATGTCGGCGACAGAGCGGAACGAGCCATCGTCTCCGTAGGCCCCGGCGGCCTCGCGCCAGCCGGCGCCCGAGAAGCCGCGCTGCTTCCCGAGCAGCGCCAGGAAGATCCGTGCCTTCTGATCGCCGAAGCCGGGCAGCGCCGTGAGGCGGGCGAGGACCGTACGGCCGTCGGGGTCACCGCGGGTCCAGAGGGCGGAGGCGTCGCCGCCCCAGTCGTCGACGAGCGCGCGGCAGAGCACCTGCACGCGGCCGGCCATGCTCGCGGGGTACCGGTGGATCGCGGGCGGCGTGCGGCAGAGCTCCGCGAACGCGTCCTCGTCGACGCCGGCGATCGAGGCCGAGTCGAAGGAGGTGCCGACACGGGCCAGGCGTTCCTCGATCCTGCGCGGACCCGCGAAGGCCGTCTCCATCGCGACCTGCTGGTCCAGGAGCATCCCGATGAGCAGGGCGAGCGGATCGCGGCTGAGCAGCGCATCGGCCTCGGGATCGTCGGTGATGTGCAGCGAGGAGTCACGGGTCATCCTCCAGGGATACCACGGCTCAGCGCACGGACGGTGCGGTCGACGAGGGCGAGGGCGGAGGAGAGCTCCAGGTCTCCGGCGTGCCCGTAGCCGAGCACCAGCGCCTCAGTCGAGGCGCGGCCCGAGAAGGCGTACTCATGCAGGGTGGCGACCAGCAGACCCTCCTGGAGCAGCGCAGCCGCGACGGCGTGCGCGTCCAGCGGCGCGGGCAGCGAGAGCACGACGTGCAGCCCGCCGTCGAGTCCGCTCGCCCTCCCCAGGGCACCGAGTCGGCGAAGGTGCGCACGAGCTCGCGCCGGTGCGCATACCTGCGCCGCGCGCGTGTCAGGTGCCTTCGGAAGGCTCCGCTCGCCATGAACTGCGCGAGCGCGGCCTGCGTCGGCCCCGACGCGGACGCGTCGCGCTCGTCGTCGAGCCCGACCAGCGCAGCGTGCAGCCACGACGAGGGCGGCACGGCGAGGTAGGCGATCCGGAGCCAGGGCGAGACCGTCTTCGAGAACGAGCCGACGTGCGCGACTCCGCCGCCCGAGTCGAGCGAGGCGAGCGCCGGCAGCGGAGCGCCGACGTAGCGGAACTCACTGTCGTAGTCGTCCTCCACCACGAGGAGCCGCCCGCCCGAGGCTCGGCGCACGAGCTCGAGCCGCTCGGCCAGGGCGAGGCGCCCGCCGGTCGGGTACTGGTGCGAGGGAGTCACGACGACCAGGTCGGCGCCCGAGGAGGCGAGCGCGTCGAGGTCGATGCCGTCGCCGCGCACCGGGACGCCGACCACCTCGTGCCCGTCCGCGCGCAGACGGCGCCGCACGGCCGGGTAGCCCGGGTCCTCGACGCGATCCGCACGCCGCGTCCGAGCGCGCCGGAGGCCGCGCGCGCGAGGAGCGCGACCGCCCCGGCGGTGCCGCTGGTGACCACCACGTCGGACGCCTGCACGTCGACACCGCGGGACCGGCGCAGCTGCTCCGCGATCTGCCCGCGCAGGTCCGGGTCGCCGGAGCCGCGGGGCGGGGGCGGACGGAGGCGCCGAGAGTGCGCGTCGCCAGGCCGCCCGCCACTCCGGGGGTGTCCAGCGAGCGGGTGTCCGGGCGTCCGGGGCGCAGGTCGGTGCCGGCCGGTGTCGACGGAGCCGTCCCGACCACGGTGCGGGGCGGGCCGCGCCGGACAGAGAAGCCCGTCGGAGGCGACCGTGACCGCCGCGCGCGGCTGGGCGACGAGGTACCCCTCGCCCACGAGCTGGTCGACGGCGGCGACGACCGATCCGCGCGAGACTCCCAGACGCTCGGCGAGCACGCGGCTCGACGGAATCGGGTCACCCGCCTGGTAGCGGCCGTCGAGGACCGCCTGGCGCAGCGCCTCAGCGAGCGCCGCCCGCACGGATCCGCGCGGCGCGGGGCCGAGCAGCAGGGGGACCTCGAGATCGCCGGACGCCATCGGTCGCTCCATTCTGGACCATTCGAATCGTGGTCCAGTGGCATCCTGACAGATCCAGCGGTGCGGGAGGATCGCTGACATGGATACGCTCCCCCTCACTGACCGCACTCGCCTCACCCGACTCCGCGACCGCCAGCACACCGATCCCGCCGCGCTGCACGCGATCCTGGACGAGGCGCTGATCGCGCACGTCGCCGTGGTCCGCGACGGCGTCGCGATCGTGCTGCCGATCCTGGCCGCGCGCGACGGCGACAGCCTGCTGCTGCACGGGTCGAGCGGAGGCGGCCTGCTGCGCGAGGCGGCCCGCGGATCCCTCCTCACCGCCTCCGTCACGCTCGTGGACGGCCTGGTGGTCGCCCGATCCACCTTCGACAGCTCGATGAACTACCGCTCGGCGATGATCGTCGGCCGTGCGGAGGCGCTGGAGGGCGACGAGAAGGCTCGGGCGCTCGATCTGCTCGTCGCGCGCCTCCTGCCCGGACGCGCCGAGGAGGTGCGGCCGACCACGGCCCGCGAGGTCGCGGCGACGCTCGTGCTGCGCCTTCCGCTCACCGAGGCGAGTGTGAAGGTGCGGGCGGCAGGAGCCGGAGACGAGGCGGAGGAGGGCGTCTGGGCGGGAGTGGTGCCGCTGGTCACCCGCACGCTGCCGCCGGTGCCCGCGGAGGAGCGGGGGCCCGCGCTGCCGGACTCCGTCGCGCGCTTCGCCGCTGCGGTGGACGGCTCCGTGCCACCCTTCTCCTGAGCGTTACTTCGCGTCTTGGCGTGGGAAGACGACCTTCTGCACGACGATGATCACGGAGGCGGCGACCGGGATCGCGACGAGCGCGCCGAGCACACCCGCGATGGTGCCGCCCGCGACCGCCGCGATGACGACGACCGCGCCCGGCACCGAGACGGCCTTGTTCATGATCCGCGGGCTGAGGACGTACGCCTCGACCTGCATGTAGACGAGGTAGTAGATCGCGGCCACCAGCGCTGTGAGCGGCGAGGCGAGCAGGCAGGCGAGCGAGATGATCACGGCGGCCGAGATCGTGCCGACGAGCGGGATGAGCGAGCCGAGGAACGCCACGCACGCCAGCAGGGCCGGAACCGGTCCGCCGATGATCAGCAGGAGCACGAACGAGAGCACGCCGTTGACGCCCGCGAGCGACACCTGCCCGACCACGTAGCGTCCCACCGCTCCGGTGATCTCGTCGCCGACCTCGTGCGCCTTGGCACGGTGCGAGGCAGGGGCGAAGCGGTAGGCGACCGCCTTCATCGAGCGCAGCGATGCGAGGAAGTAGAGGGTCAGGATCAGCACGATGATCGCGCCGGTGACGCCGCTCGCGATGCCCGTGCCGACCGCGATCAGGCCGCCGCCGAGCGAAAGCAGGTTGTTCGGGTCGCCGATGAAGCTCTGCACGCTCTGGATCAGCTCGTCGACGTCGACGACTCCGCGCAGCTGCTGCTCGAGATCGAGCACCCACTTCTGCGAGGCGATGTCGTTCACGATCTGCGGGGCGCTGGTGACGAACAGCGTGAGCTGCTCGACGAGGATCGGGATGATGTAGATCAGCAGGCCGGCGAAGATCAGCACCACGGCGGCGAAGACCGCCGTGATCGCCAGCGGGCGCGGCAGGCGCTTGCTCTCGAGCCACGAGACCAGAGGGTCCAGGCCCAGGGCGAAGAACATCGCCACGAAGATGTAGGTGAGCACGGTGCCCAGCTCGACCACGAGACCGCCGAGGACCAGAGCGACCAGGACGCCCAGACCGCCGAACAGGCCGATCCGGAACGGGCGGATGGTGAACACCGGCTTGTCCGGGTCGGTCGAGACCACGAGGTCGGGCTCGACCGCGGGCTGAGCGGGAGCCGTCCGACGCCGGCGGGAGCGGGCGAGAGCGCGCGGGAGCATCATGCGTCGAGCGTAGCGGGGCGGCGGAAGGCCGCCGGCCGGTGCCCACGCCCGTGACCTGGTGGCCGGCGCTCAGCCCTCGGGGTCGTGCTCGTCGACGGCGGCGTCACCGCGGTGCAGGTCCGCGTGGCGCTCCCACTCGGCGAGGAGGTGCTCGATCGCCGTGTGGAAGCGGCGTGTGGCCGCGCCGGGCGCCGTGTCGCCGAAGTAGTGGAACACCCAGCGCTGGAGGCGCTCGACGGCCTCGGCATCGTGCTCGACGCTCTCGATGCGCCCGACGATCCCGGAGGCGTCCTCGGCCCGCAGCCACTCGGCATCGCCCAGGTAGCCGGACTCGTCCACCTCGGCCACCGAGCTGACCGGCCGTGTGACCAGCAGCGGACGCCCGGTCGCGAGCCGGTCGTAGACCATCGCGGACACATCGAGCACGGCGAGGTCGGCGGCCGCCAGCTGCCAGCCGAGCTCGGGCCCGGTGTCGTGCACGTGGCGGGCCTCCGGGTCGGCGGCGTTGGCGGAGGCGATCATCGCGATGATCTCGCGGTCGGCCGCACCGTAGTCGGCGTCCACGGCGCCGCTGCGCGGGTGCGGGCGGTAGATCAGGCGGAAGCGGCGGTCGGCGAGCAGGGATCGCACGAGCGCGACGCCGTGACTCCGGATCGAGCCGTAGCCGGCGGCCGGCCGATCGCCCTCCCAGGTCGGCGCGTACAGCACGACCTGGCGCTCGTCCGGCTCGAACGGCGTCCGTCCGGCGAAGTGGTCGGCCTGCGGGCGCCCGATCGCCAGAGCCCGCCGGTCGACGTCGTAGTCCCAGAGGACCCGCTGCAGGCGGGCGAGCGCCGCGTCTCCGGCGATCAGGCTGTAGTCGTAGGCCTTGAACTGGTTGGTCGTCATGTACATCTTGTCGCTCTCGCCGTGGTTGACGAAGACATGCCAGCGGCGCCCGTACCGCATCATCTGGAAGTTGCGGGCGTTCTGGTTGACGTACAGGATCAGGCGCAGCGGTTGACTCTCGACGGTGCTCTCGAGGTCGGCGACCGAGCGGACGTACGCGACCGGCACCGGACTCTCGCTCAGCAGCACCTGGGCCGCGCTCGCGGCGCGGCTGAGCAGCACCACCGGGTGGCTTTGCGCAAGCTCGGCCAGCGGCCGGTACCACTGCCGCACCTGGTAGAGGTTGATGTCGCCGTCGGCGAAATAGACGCCGATCTCGAAGCGCCCCTCGGGCAGCGGCCCCCGCTCGGCGACCAGACGCGCGACGGCGCCCCTGGCCCTCCGTGAAGCGAGCAGCTCGCCTCCCACTCTGCGGGCGAGTCGCGCATCGGTCAGGAGGCGGTCGAGGAGGGCGCGGGGGGCAGGAGTCATCTCCTCCAGGCTACCGGCGGAGGCGCTCGGATCGGGGCCGGCTCCTCGCCGAGGGCCAAGGGCTCAGTGCGGCGCGACCCGGAGCCAGACGAACTGCAACGGCCCCAGCCGGAAGCCCTCCCGCAGGTCGACGTCGACCTCGGTCACGAGGTCGACCGCTTCGGGCGCGAATCCGCCGAACCGCTCGGCGGACACCTCCTGCACTTCGTCCGAGACGTTCGCGAGCACGAGCACCGCCTCGCCGTCTCCGGGCCGCTGGTAGCCCAGCACGTGCGGGTTCACCGCGTCGAAGACGGTGAGCGCCGTGCCGGCGAAGAGCGGAGTCGCCTTGCGCACGGCGATCAGGTGCAGGAGCCCGCCGAAGACCTCGCTCGCGGCGGTGCCGGGGAGGTCGCGGTCGGCGTAGCCGCCGACCGGACGTCGGGGCCGGTTGACCCAGCGCGAGTCTCCCGCCGTCGTCGGGTCGTCGCGGTAGCCGTAGTCGTTGAGCTGGGCCACCTCGTCGCCGAGGTAGAGGAGCGGGAGTCCGCCCGTGCTGAGCGCGATCGAGTGCGCGAGGAGCACCCGGTCTATGCCGTAGGGGTCGCCCGCCTCGACTCCCGCCAGCGACGCCGTCGTACCCGAGACGCGTCGATCGCCCGTGCGCGGGTTCTCCTGGAACGGCACGCCGCGGGCGAAGGAGCCCTCGAAGCGGTCGGTGTAGAAGTCGTTGAGGAAGCGCCGGTGGCCGGCCGCGTCGATCCCGAGTTCGGCCGCGTCCTCGTCGGCGAAGGTCCAGCCGATGTCGTCGTGACCGCGCACGTAGTTCACCCAGGCCGTGCCCTCGGGGAGCGCGTGTCGGCGCTCGAGCGCCTGCGCGAGGAGGCGGACGTCGCGGGTGGCGAGCGCCTCCCACGTGAGCGCCATCTGCAGGGGGTTGTACGAGAGCTGGCACTCCTCGACGTCGATGTACTCGACCACCTCGTCGGGGTGCACGATCGCCTCGGACTTGAACAGCAGTGCCGGAGCCGCCAGGCGGCAGACCTCGTTGAAGGCGCGCAGCAGGAGATGCGCCTCCGGCTGCGACTCGCAGCTCGTGCCGAGCTCCTTCCAGATGAAGGCGACCGCGTCCATCCGCAGGGCGTCGACGCCCTGGTTCGCGAGGAAGAGCATCTCGCCCGCCATCGCGCGGAACACCTCGGGGTTGGAGTAGTTGAGGTCCCACTGGTACCGGTGGAACGTCGCCCAGACCCACCGGCCGTCCTCAAGCTGCACGAAGGAGCCCGGGTGGTCGTCGGGGAAGATCTCGCGGGTGGTGCGCTCGAAGGCGTCGGGCTGCTCGCGGTCCGGCGAGATCCAGTAGTAGTCCTCGAAGCGCTGCTCCCCCGCGAGTGCCCGCCGCGCCCAGTCGTGCTCGTCCGAGGTGTGGTTGAAGACGAAGTCGACCACGAGGGCGATCCCCTGCCCGCGCAGCTCGGAGGCGAGCAGGCGCAACTGGTCCATGTCGCCGAGGTCGGGGCGCACCCGCCGGTAGCTCGACACCGCGTAGCCGCCGTCGGACTCCCCCTCCGGTGCGTCGAAGAGCGGCATCAGGTGCAGGTAGTTCAGCCCGATCTCGCGGAAATAGGGGATCTCGGCGCGCAGGCCCTCGAGGTCGCCTGCGAAGCGGTCGACGTAGCAGACGCCACCGAGTGCCTTGTTCGAGAGG
The DNA here is from genome assembly GCF_001634385.1 of Rathayibacter tanaceti. Taxonomy (GTDB): domain Bacteria; phylum Actinomycetota; class Actinomycetes; order Actinomycetales; family Microbacteriaceae; genus Rathayibacter; species Rathayibacter tanaceti. The sequence continues at coordinate 15,441 of NZ_LIIN01000050.1, forward strand.
AACCAGTCCGGATGCGCCTCCCGCGCGCGGTCGAGGGCGCGCAGCTCCTCCGGCCGCTCGTCCCACGAGGACGCTGCGAGCTCGACGATCGCGACGAGCTGGTCGGCCAGGTCGGTGCGCCGGCGGTAGACCGACGCCAGCAGCTCGACCAGCCGCGGGAGGTGGACGTCGAGCCGCCCCCGGAACTCGGCGTCCGCGTCGAGGCCGGTGAGGCGTCCCCTGACCTCGTCGAGGAGGTCCGGCGCCGCCTGCTCCGAGGCGGGCTCGAGCGGGGAGAGCTGGGTCGAATCGAACACCGTCGTCCTTTCGGGGGCCCTTCGGGGCGGATTCCCCGATGCTAGACGATCGGCGGACGCCCGGCGAACGTCATCCGGAGCACGGTGCGCAGCGAGAGCACCCGCCGCTCGCCCGGATCGACGCGCCAGCCCTCCCGCCAGCCGGCGAACCAGGCGCTCAGTGCAGGGCCCTCGCGGCGCCAGCGGAGGCACTGGATCGCGGTCCACGAGGCGACGTAGACGAGGACCAACGGCACCGGCAGATTGCGCCGCGCGAGCCAGACCCGGTTGCGCGCGTTCAGCCGGTAGTAGTCGGCGTGCCGGGTCGGCTGGATCACAGGGTGCTGCGCCACGAGCTCCCCTGCGTACCACGCGATGCGCCCAGTGTCCCACACCCGCCAGGCCAGCTCGATCCCCTCGTGGGCGTAGAAGAACGGAGCCGCCCAGCCGCCCGTCGACGCGTACACGTCGCGGCGCAGCACGACCGCCCCCTCCCAGACCGAGAACACGGGTCCCGAGCGACGCGGGTCGCCCTTGAGGATCCGCGGGGTCCAGCGCCGTGGGCTCGGCGAGCCGTCGAGACTGTCGACCCGGGGCTGCACGAGGCCGATCCGGCGGGACGAGGCGAGCAGGGCGACCGCCTCGAGGAGGAAGCGCGGTGAGGGCACCCGGGCGCGTCGTCGAGGAAGAACAGGTAGTCGCCCTCGACCGCGCCGGCTCCGGCGTTGCGGCCCGCCGGGATGCCGTGGTTCTCGGCGAGCGCAAGCGGTCGGACCCCCACCGGCAGGCCCTCGGGCGCCCAGCCGTTGCCGACGCAGACGACGTCGAGCACCACGCCCTCCTGAGCGAGGACGCTCGCCAGGCCTGCGGCGAGGTCGTCGGGGCGGGTCCCCTGGGTGAGGACGACGACTCCGACCCGCGGCTCAGGAGCGGACACGCTGCGAGGCCATGATCGCGACGAAGTGCCCGACGAGGGCGAGGAGGGCGAGCGGGAGCAGCGCCCCGACCAGCACGCGGTCGGCGGTGCCGGCTCCGACGACGAGACCCGCCAGGGCGGCCACGAACGCCAGCATCGTCAGCTCGACCGAGTGGTAGAGGCGGTGGAAGGGCACGAAGCGCGCCGCGCGGCGCAGCCGGGCGAGGCCGGAGGAGGAGGGGACCGCCTCCCCCTTCGTGTCGGCCAGCTTCGCCAGCCCCGCGTGCGCCCGAGCCACGTGCACCATGTCGTTGAGCGCCTTGTTCAGCACGATCACGAGCGCGAGCGCCAGGCCGACACTCGTCCAGAGGAAGTCGCCGGGGGTCTCGAAGGGGATACCCGCTGCCCGGAGCCCGAGCGCGAGGGGGAGGAGCGCCTCGGTCGTGTAGTGCCCCACCTTGTCGAGGAACACGCCCGCCGGTGAGGAGGTGCGACGCCAGCGCGCGACCTCGCCGTCGGAGCAGTCGACGAGCATCTGCAGCTGACCGAGCAGCAGCGCCAGGGCGGCCCCGGCGATCCCGGGGATCAGCAGCGCGGCGGCGGCACTCCAGCCGACCAGGATCATCAGCCCCGTGACGCCGTTCGCCGAGATCGACGTGCGCAGGAGCAGCCAGGTCAGGTACGGCGATAGGCGCCGGAGATAGAGCGAGGCCGTCCAGTGCTCGGCGTTGCGGCGTCCTCGCACCTCCGGCGGCTGCGCGACAGCGCGGAGCTCGGCGAGGGAGCGGGGTCTCGTCGTCGTGGTCATGCGCCCCTCGGCGGATCGGACCGCGGCTGGTGGCGGTGAGCGGAGATGTTGCTGGTCAGACCGGCGACTCCGAGCACGAAGCCGGTCCCCCAGGCGACGTGGATCGCGGGGACGACCACGGTGAACCACAGCATCGCACGGGCCCCGTCCCGCCGCGCGACGGCGATCGTCGCCGCGACGACCAGGAGGAGGTAGCCGGCCGGTACGGCGAAGCCCAGCAGCAGCCAGGGGGCGGCGCCGACGAGCGCCTGCACGATCCCGACGAGTCCGACGAGCAGGCCCAGCGCGAGCAGCGACACGAGCAGCGGCGGCGCGAAGTAGCGGACGGAGCGCGACGCCGGGAACATCCGTGTGAGCTCACCGCGCCACATCCCCGTCGAGAGGAACTGCCGCAGCAGGGCGCGCAGGGTCGGCCGGGGCCGGTAGGTGACGGTGAGCCGTGGAGTGAACCAGACGATCTCGCCGCTCTCCCGCAGCCGCCGGTTGAGCTCCCAGTCCTGGCCGCGCTTGAAGCGCTCGTCGAAGAGCCCGGCGCGCTCGAGGGCGGAGCGGCGGAAGACGCCGAGGTAGACCGTGTCGGCCGGCCCCTCGTGACCGCCGACATGGTGCGGAGTGCCGCCCAGGCCGATGCGCGAGCCGTAGGCACGGGCGACCGCGCGCTGGAACGGGGTGAGCCCCTCCGCTGCCATCACCCCGCCGACATTCGCGGCTCCGGAGCGCTGTAGTGCCTCGACGGCGACGCGCGCGTACTCGGGCGGAAGCACCGAGTGCGCGTCGACGCGCACAACGACGGGATGGCGGGAGGCGCGGATCGCCGCGTTCAAGCCCGCGGGGGTGGATCCGACCTCGTTGGGCACGACGCGGATCCGCGGGTCGGCGGCGCTGAGCTCGGCGACGAGCTCGTCGGTGCCGTCGATGCTCGGTGCCAGCGCCAGCACGATGTCGACGGGCCCGGCGTAGTCCTGGTGCAGCAGCGAATCGACCGCCGCGCGCACGTGGGTGACCTCGTTCAGCACCGGCATCACGTAGGAGACGCCGGGTAGGTCGGACAGATCGTCCGTCGGAGTCTCGGGCTGCATGGGTCCAGTTCGTGCGGGAGGAGCGCGGGCGCAGGGATCCATCACCCTACCAGCGAGCTGCGCGGCGCCTCGGGGCGCGGGAGTCGGCAGCGCAGGTCGGGCCTGTGGGCTGCAGCAGTCGCTCGGCAGACCTCCGGCCCGAACCCGTCGGCCGGCAGGCGTCAGGATCGCAGCACCGACGCGAGCACGAGGTCGTGCCAGCCGCCGTCGCGCCACTGGGCCCGGCGGAGCACACCCTCCTCCTCGAAACCCGCGCGCCGCAGCGCCCGGCGCTCCGCCTCGTTCTCGACATCGGTGAAGGCCTGGATGCGCTCGGCCCGTGTCGAGGCGAAGAGGTGCTCGACCAGCAACGCCTGGGCCCGCGTGCCGACGCCCCGCCCGCGGTGCTCGGCGGCGATCCCGATCGCGATGCTCCAGCACGATGAGGAGGCCCTCCCCCAGCTGCTCGCGAACCACTCCACCCGCCCCACGGCCCGGCCCGCCGAGTGGACGGCGAGCATCCCGCCGTCGGGACCGAGGAGCCCGTCCTCGTCCAGCCTCGAGCGCAACCGCACCGCGGAGGTGAAGCCGAACCACTGGAAGGTCCCGGTCCCCTCCGGCGAGAGCAGTGCGCGGTCGAGGAGGGCGAGATCCTCCGCGGTCATCGGGCGGAGAGAGACAGTGCCGAGGGTCACGGAGGTCGAGTCTGCCGGTCCTGGTCGGCGCCGTGCGGGGGCGCGCCGATCGCTGTGCCACGGACCCGAGGGCCGTACGCACGCCGGCCCCCGAGGGCGGATGCTCGGGGGCCGGCGTGCGTACGGACGGTCAGTTGGTGGCCATCTGACCCAGCGTCGCCTTCGCCTGGTAGGTCTGGCCGCTGCGGACGTAGGTCAGCTCGACCTCCGCGTTCGCGGCCTGCGCACGGACCTGCGCGGTGAGGTCGGACGCGCTCGTGATCGGCGTGCCGTCGATCGCCGTGACGATGTCGCCCTTGGCAAGACCGGCGGCCTGCGCCGCGCCTGCGCCGGTGACCTCCTCGATGCGCGCACCGAGGACATCGGCGGTGGAGTCCGAGACGCTCGCGCCGAGCAGGCCGTGCGAGGCGGACCCGGTGGCGATGATCTCCTTCGCGATGCGCTCGGCGACCGCGCTGGGGATCGCGAAGCCGACTCCGATGTTGCCGGACTGCCCGCTCGAGGAGGAGGACTGGCCGGCGCTCGCGATCGCGACGTTGACGCCGATGAGCTCGCCGTCGCTGTCGAGCAGGGCACCGCCGGAGTTACCCGGGTTGATCGCCGCGTCGGTCTGGATGACCGGGAGCGAGATCGTGCTCGTGGCCTGCGTGGGCTGCTGCTGGCCCGGGATGTCGAAGTTGAAGGGGCTGTCGGTGCTGCCGCTCGAGCTGTCGCCCGACTCCTCCGGAGCGGCAGAGGAGGCGACCTGGATGCTGCGGTTGAGGGCGCTGATGATGCCATCGGTGACCGTGCCGGAGAGACCGAGCGGTGCGCCGATGGCGACCGCCGTGTCTCCGACGTTGATCTTGGTGGAGTCGGCGAAGGTGATCGGGCTGAGGTCGGTGGCATCGCTCAGCTTGATCACCGCGAGGTCCAGCGTGGGGTCGGTGCCGACCACAGTCGCGTCGAAGATGCGTCCGTCGCTGGTGGTGACTGAGACGGTGCCGTTCGAGACCTCGCCGTCGAGCGTGACGACATGGGTGTTGGTGAGGACGTAGCCGTCCTTCGAGAGCACGATGCCCGAGCCGGTGCCCGCGGAGGAACCGCCGCTGACGGCGATGGTGACGACGCTCGGTGTGGCCTTCGCGGCGACGGCGGTGGCGGTGGTCGCGTCGTCGGCGTTGTTGACCGTGATCGTCTGCGAGCCGCCGGACGAGACCACCCGGGTCCCGGATCCGTTGGAGGCGGACCACAGACCGAACACGCCCGCTCCGGCGACGCCTCCGACGACCGCGCCGATCGCGAGCGCGGCGACGACTCCCACACCGGCGCGGCGCTTGCCTGCGGTGGAGGCCGGGGGCTCCTCGCCGCCGGGACCGAAGGCGCCGGACGCG
>NZ_LIIN01000051.1 GCF_001634385.1 Rathayibacter tanaceti
CGCGTCGGCCCACGGGTGGTGACCGCTCGCCTCGACGACCGCGAGGCTGCCGTGCGGCAGGAGCCCGGTGAGGGCGCCGAGGGCTGCCAGGTCCGTGAGCGGATCGTCCCCGCCTCCGACGACCACGGCCGCGCAGGTCAGCCGCCCGAGCGCCTCGCGGAGCGCTGCGGCCTCGGCGGGCGGCGCCGGTGGCTCCTGCCCGTCGTGCTCCTGCGCGGGGGTGGTCGGCGTCGATCCCGAGCCAGGCGGTGCCGGGGGCGATCAGGAGGAGGTGCGCGACGCTCCCCGGAGCCCGGGCGGCGGCGAGCAGGGCGGCCCGGCAGCCGGAATCGTGGGCGACGAGGTCGAGGTCGTCGACGCCGAGGTGCGTGCGCAGATCCTCGAGGTCGTCGGCGGTCGTGGCTGCGGAGCCGGCGGGCACCGCCTCCGAGCCGCCCCGGCCCCGGGGGTGCAGCACGAGGATGCGGCGGGTGCCCGCCACCGTGTCGAAGCAGCGGAGGTACGAGGGGTGCCGATCGGGTTCGCCGGGCACGACGACGAGGGGGCGGCCGGCGCCGTGCTCGTCGACGTGCAGGAGGGAGCCGTCGCGCGCCCGGTACCGCATGCCGTCCCCCTCCCCTCTCCGCTGGCAGCCTAGGGTCTGCGTGTCTCTAGGGTCTGCGCGTACCAAGGGTCTGCGCGCGCCGGGCCGCCGGTGCCGGCGGGAGCTACGGGGTGATCTCGCGGCGGCTGCGTGCGGCGGGTGAGGCGAGCCCGGCGACCACGACGAGGGCGAGGACGAGGAACAGCGCGGTGAGCAGCCCGACGTGCTCGCCGAGGAAGCCGATGACCGGCGGGCCGACCAGGAAGGCGACGTAGCCGAGCATCGCGACCGCACTGACGCGCGCGGCCGAGTGCGGCCCCTCGGCGGCTGCCGACATGCCCACCGGGAAGCCGAGCGAGCAGCCCAGCCCCCAGGCGACTGCTCCGGCGATCACGAGCCCGTCGAGCGGGGCGAGGATGAACAGCAGGAGCCCGGCGATCGCGAGCAGGGCGGAGGCCTGCAGCACCGGCACGCGACCGAACCGGTCGAGCAGGGGGCCGCCGAGCACGCGACCGACGGTCATCGCGGCGACGAAGACGCCGAAGACCACGGCGGCGGTGGTCGTGTCGGCGCCGTGGCCGTCGACCATCGCGAGGGTCAGCCAGTCGTTCGCCGAGCCCTCGGCGAACGCCATCCCGAGCATGATCACCCCGATCAGCACGAGCCGTCCGTCGCGCCAGACGCTCAGGGAGGCGGCGACCCGCTCGCGCATCGGCGGTGCGACGCTGGTGAGCGCACCGGCCGTGTCGAGCGCGTCGCGCACCGGGACGAAGCGGATCGCGACGAGCGCGGTCGCCACGACGATCACGGCGATCGCGCCGAGGTGGACCACCACGGGCACGGCGAGGGCCGAGGCGCCGGCGCCGATCAGCGCGCCCGCGACGGTGCCGAGGCTGAAGAAGGCGTGGAACAGGGGCAGCAGGGTCTTGCCGAAGGCCGCCTCGTTGGCGGCGCCCTCGACGTTCATCATCACGTCGACCGCTCCGTTGCCGAAGCCCAGCAGCGCCATCCCGGCGAAGGCGAGGGGGAGGACGCCCAGAGTGCCCGCGGCGACGCCGAGCAGGGCCAGCCCCGTCGCGCAGACGGTGAGGCCGATCACCATGCCGCGGCGGGCGCCGACCGCGCTCATGATCGCGGTCGAGAGCGCGAGGCCGGTGATCGCTCCGATCGACATCGAGAGGATCAGCAGGCCCACTCCGGAGGTCGAGAGATCGAGCTCGTCGCGGATGGCCGGGGTGCGGGAGACCCAGGTGGCGATCGAGATCCCGCTGAGCACGAAGATCGTGAAGACGGCGTTGCGCCAGGCGACGAGTTGCGGGCGGGTGAGCGCGGACGTCGCGGTCATGGCGGTTCTCCTGGGAGAGAGCGGGATCCGGGGCGGCGGCCAAGGATCGAGAAGCGCTGTCGAATCGATTCGAGGCGGATCGGTCTAAGCTATCCGGAACCCCCGGGGACGGTCAACCGCGCAGCACCGCGCCGAGCCCCGACGAGGAGGACCGTGGAACCGCACAAGAGCCCCCGCCCGACGCTCGCCCGCGTCGCGAGCAGAGCCGGCGTCTCGCCCTCGACCGCCTCCCTGGTCTTCAGCGGCGCGGGCCCCGTCTCGGACGCGACGAAGGAGCGGGTGCTGCGGGCCGCTGCCGAGCTCGACTACGCCGGCCCCGACCCGAGGGCGCGCTCGCTCCGCCGCGGCCGCTCGGGGATCGTCGGCGTCGTCGTGGACGAGCGGGTGCTGCACGCGTTCCGCGACCCGATCAAGATCGCGATGCTCGATGGGATCGCCGATGTGCTCGGCGGCATCGACGCGGGGATCCTGCTGCTCACCGAGACCGGGGACGGCTCGGGGCTGCTGGCCACGGCGCCGGTGGACGCGACGATCCTGGTGGCGTGCAGCCCGTCGATCGACGACTCCGTCGCTCTGCTGCGCCGCCGCGGCGTGCCCGTGGTCGTCGTTGAGGGCGCCTCGGTGCTCGGCGGCGCGGTCGTCTCGCTCGACAACCGCGCGGCGAGCCGCACAGTGGCCGAGCATCTGCGCGAGCTCGGCCACGAGCGGGTCGGAGTCGTCTCCCTCCCGTTCGCGAAGGACCGTCGTCGCGGCCCCATCCCTGCCGAATGGCGCTCGAGCCCGAGCATCACCCCGGTCGACCGGCTGCTCGGTGTGCAGGACGTGTTCCCCGACGGACGGGTCGTGGCGGCCGCGGCGAGCACCGTCGAGGAGGGGATTGTCGCGGGCCGAGCCCTGCTCGATGCGGCCCGAGCGCCCACTGCGATCGTGGCGCAGAGCGACCTGCTCGCTGCGGGCGTGATCCTGGCCGCGGAGGAGCGGGGGCTGCGCGTGCCGCAGGACGTCTCCGTCGTCGGCTTCGACGGGGTGCAAGTACCGGGCCTCGCCGCCGAGTACGACCTCACGACGATGGCGCAGCCCGCGGTCGAGAAGGGCCGCGCGGCGGGGCGAGCGGCGATCGCGCTCCTGGCCGGGGAGGAGGCCGAGACGGTCTGCTTCCGGGCCACGTTCCACCGCGGCAACACGAGCGCGCCGCCCCGCTGAGCCTGCGGATTCTCCCCAGGGTTGTCCACAGCCCGTTCGGCTCGGTCAGCGCAGCCAGACGTCGCTGCGCACGCGCAGGCCGAGCGTGAGAGCGCGGGCGCCGAGGTACCCGACCGCGAACGCCAGCCAGAGGGCGAGCAGGCGCCACTCCTCCGCCGCCGCGGGGGCGAGCAGGGCCAGCGGCGCGAAGACCGCGAGGTTCACCAGTCCGCTCAGGGCGAGGTAGCGGCCGTCTCCGGCGCCGATCAGCACGCCGTCGAGCACGAAGACGAAGCCCCCGAGCGGAGCGGTGAGACCCACGACCGCGATCGCCGCGGGCAGCAGGCGCAGCACCTCCGGATCGCTCGAGAAGACGTACGGGAGGACACCACTCAGACCGGTTACCACGATGCCGAGGACGACGCCGGTGGCAATTCCCCAGGTCACACAGCGTTTCGTCACCGCGCGCGCACGCTCCCTGTCGCCAGCGCCGAGGAGGCGTCCGAGCAGCGCCTGGGCGGCGATCGCCACGGCGTCGAGGGCGAAGGCGACCGTCGAGAACAGCGTCATCGCCACCTGGAAGGCGCCCAGCTCCTCCGCCCCGAGCGAGGTGGCGGTCGCCACCGCGAGCAGGATCGCCGCGCGCAGGCTCGCGGTGCGCAGCAGCATCCAGCCGCCCGAACCCGCCGACGAGACGAGGCCCGCGACGTGCGGCCGGAGCGGGGCGCCGACCCGCCGCGCGAGCCGCAACGCGACGGCCGCGTAGGCGGCGAACATCGCCCACTGGGCGATCACCGTGCCGAGTGCCGAGCCGGTTATCCCCAGGCCGGCGGGGTAGATCAGCACGGCGTTGAGGGCGGCGTTGAGAGCGAATCCGCCGGCCGCGATCACGAGCGGAGTGCGGGTGTCCTGGTAGCCGCGGAGCAGGCCGGTGAGCGCGAACACACCGAGCATGGCGGGGATCCCTGCCATGCTGACGGCGAGGTAGCGCACCCCCGCCTCGGCGACGTCGGGCTCGGCTCCGAACAGTGCGACGACTCCCGGAGCGGTCAGCGCGCCGACCACGCCGATGACCGCACCGAGCAGTAGCGCCAGCCAGCCGCCGTCGATGCCCGCGGCCACCGCACGCCGCTCGTCGCCCTCGCCGAGTGCGCGGCCGACCCGAGGGGTCGTGCTGTAGGCGAGGAACACCATCAGCCCGACGATCGTCTGCAACACAGCGCCGCCGAGGGCGAGGCCGGCCAGCGGGACGGCGCCGAGGTGGCCGACGAGGGCGGAGTCGGTCAGGAGGAACAGCGGCTCGGCGATCAGCGAGCCCAGCGCCGGGACCGCCAGCCGCAGGATGCTGCGGTCGAGAGAGGAGGTCACCGCTCGACGCTAGCGCCCAGCGGAGCGGCGCAGGATCCCCGGAGTGCCCGCCCCGAGGGTTCGGGGGCGGCTCCTGCGGGGTCGGGGCCCCTGTTCGAGTGCAGGCGAAACGAGTCTTCCTCCCCTGCGCAGGCACGACGCGGCGCCGCGCCTAGCCTGGCGGCCTGTTCGCCCCTCCCCGGGCGAGCGCTTCTGATGCCCTGCGGAGTGACCCCCATGTCCCGTGCCCGAACCGCGTTCACCGTGACCGCCGCGCTCCTCGCAGGCATCCTGGTCGCCCCCACCGGAGCGAGCGCCGCCGTGCCGGGAACGGTCCTCGTGACCGGCTTCGAGAGCGGAACCGCGGCGCCCTCGGCTCTGACGGGGAGCGCCTCCGCGGCGGTCTCGGCCGAGAGCACCGAGGGCGACTCGTCGCTCGAGGTCTCGTACGACGTCTCGGGCGGCCTCGTCGAGCTCGGCTACGACCCGATGCAGGCGCCCGCGATCCCGACGCCCGTCTCGGCGCTCACCGTCGACCTGCGCGGCGACGGAACCTACAACACGGTCTACCTGAGGGTCCGCGACTCCAGCGGCGAGACGTCGGTGCACCGCGTCGACGCGATGCGGTCGACGGACTGGCAGACGCTGAAGGTCGACCTCACGGCCGAGCCCGTCGCCCGCGACGGCGGCGACGGCAACGCCGTGCTCGACGCCCCCCTCACCCTCGCCGGCGTGCTCGTGGTGCGCAACGGCGAGCAGCCTCCGACAGGGACCTTCGCGCTGGACGACCTACGTGCGGACACCACCGGCTGGACCCTGCCCGTCGCCGTGTCGAGCTACGTCTCGCCGCAGGCCGGGGAGAGTGCCGGGATTGCGTTCGAGGCGGGCGGCCCCGGCGACTGGGAGCTGCGCCTCGAGGACCCGGCTGGACTCTCGCGCACCCTGACCGGCACCGCAGAGGCGGCCGGCGGGATCGCCGTCGACTGGGACGGACTCGACGACGAGGGCGCTGCGATGGCCGGGGACGTGCGCGCAGTGCTGCGCCAGGACGACTCCGCAGACGGCGCGCTCGGCGGCGGCACGACCACCGGTGTGCCGCTGCTCCTGACCCTGGCCGAGGCCGACGACCCCGACTCCACCTCCCTGGTCGAGGCCTTCGACGGCGGCGACGAGGGCTGGGGCGTCGCCCTGGGCTCCGCGACTCTGCGCCGCGCCACCGAGCCGGCGGCGAAGGGCGGCGCCATCCGCACCGAGGGAGCCGACGCGCTGGCGGTCGACTACGACCTCTCGGAGGGGATGGCCGGCATCACCCGTACCGTGCCGCTCGACGTCGCCACCGGCCCGGTCACGGGCCTGAAGGTCGACCTCAAGGGCGACGGCAGCTACAACACCGTCTACCTCAGGGTCGCCGACGCGACCGGCGAGGCCTTCACCTACCGGATGGACGCCATGCGGCACTCCACCTGGACCACCGTGCCGATCGACCTGACCCAGGACCCAGTGCTCGCCGAGGGCGGCAACGCCGACTCCGTGCTCGATCTGCCGCTGACGCTCTCCGGCTTCTCCGTGGTCCGCAACGGCGAGCAGCCCGCGACCGGGACGTTCCTGCTCGACAATCTGCGCGCTGTGAGCAGCCGGTGGACGATGCCCGAGTCCGACGTGGAGTTCCTGGTGCCCTCCGAGGGCGGCGCCGCGAGCCTCGGCTTCACGGCGGCGTCGGCCGGCGACTGGATGATCGTGCTCCGCGACGGGAGCGGCCGCAGCCGGACGGTCACCGGCACGCTCACCACGCCGGGCGAGAACGCCGTGCAGTGGGACGGCACGGCCGATGACGGCGAGGAGATGGACGGGCCGATCCGCAGCATGTTCCTCCAGGACTCCACGCCCGACGGCGAGTTCTCGGCGTCGCGGACCCGCTCGGCGACTCCGACCCTGCTCACCGTCGCCGCGGCGCAGCCCTCGACGACCAGCGTGGTCGAGGGCTTCGAGGCGGCTGCCTCGACCTGGAGGGTCGCGATGGGCTCCGCGACGATCTCGCGCACCAGCGCCCAGAAGACCCAGGGCTCCTACGCCCAGCGGATCGACTACGACGTCTCGTCCGGGCTGGTCGAGACCGTGCAGAACACCCCCGCGACCATGCTGACCAAGCCCGCCAGCGCGCTGCGGATCGATTTGAAGGGCGACGGCACCTACAACACGGTCTACGCGCGCCTCCGCGACGCCTCCGGCGAGACCTTCACCTACCGCCTCGACGCCATGCGCTCGACGGCCTGGGCGACGATCGACGTCGACCTCACCGCTCCGGCCGCGCTCGTCGAGGGCGGCGACAGCGACCACGTGCTCGACATGCCGGTGAAGCTCTCCGGCGTGATCGTCGTGCGCAATGGGAGCCAGCCGGCCACCGGCACCGTCGTGCTCGACAACCTGCGCACACTCGCGTCCGGCTGGTCGCTGCCGACCGCGGCGACGTCCTTCTTCACCCCTGCCCCCTCGGCGAGCACCTCGCTCTCGTTCACGGCGGGCGGCCCCGGCGACTACCGCCTCGAGCTGCGCGACAAGGAGGGGCGCCTGAAGACGATCACGGGGCGCGCCGCGGCCGCCGGCGCCGTCTCGGTGCCGTGGGACGGCTCCGACGACTCGGGCACCAGGATGCGCGGCGACATCAGCGGTGTCTTCGGTCAGGACGGAGTGAACGACGGCACGCTCGCCTCGAACGCGACCCGGAGCGGGATCCCGCTGCTGCTGACCGTCGCCGAGGTGGACGCCGACGCGAGTCTCGCGCAGTCGTTCGATGCGGCCGGTACCGACTGGATGCAGGCGGCGGGGAGCGCGACCCCGTCGACCTCGACGACCCGCACCGAGGGCTCGGGGGCGCTGCGGATCGCCTACGACCTCACGAGCGCCGACGCCGAGATCGAGACCCGCGCGACTCCGGTGCCGCTGCTGACGCAGCCGGCCACGGCGCTCAAGGTCGACCTGCTCGGCGACAGCAGCTGGAACACGGTGTTCCTGAAGCTGCGCGATGCGACCGGCGAGATGTTCTTCTACCGGGTCGACGCGATGAGCCTCAGCCGCTGGACGACCGCGACCGTCGACCTCCGCTCGCCGGCCGCGACCACGCACCTGGGCAATGACGACGGCGTGCTCGACTACCCGGTCTCGCTGGTGCGGATCAACGTGGTCCGCAACGGCCCGTCGGCTCCGGCCACGGGCACCGTCGTCCTCGACAACCTGCGCGTCCTCGATAAGGACTGGACTCTGCCGGCCGCGAGCGCGCCCCGCTTCTCGCGCGAGAACGCGGCGACCACCGCCGTCCGCTTCACGGCGGGCACGCCCGGCGACTACGCGCTCGTGCTGCGCGACAGCGCAGGCCGCACCCGCACCTTCGGAGGCACCGCGGCCTCGGCCGGCGAGATCGCCGTCGCCTGGGACGGCACCGACGACCGCGGCGCCGGGATGTCCGGAAGCATCGCCGGCCGCCTGACCTGGGATGCGACTCCCAACGGCTCGCTCACCGGAGCCGCCACGGCGACCCGGCCCTACCTCACCGGAGTGAGCGCCCGCGCCACCGAGGCGGCGCCGCGCTCGATCAGCGGGATCAACAGCTTCCTCACCGAGCAGGACTCGCCCGTCGAGGTCGACCGGCAGGCGGCGCTGCTCGAGGACGCGCAGGTGCGGTGGGCCCGCGAGGAGTTCGAGTGGAAGCGCGTCGAGCCGCGGAAGGGCTACTACGACTGGGCCAAGTTCGACCAGGCGGTCGCGGTCAGCCAGGCGCGCAACGTCGACATGATCGGCAAGCTGGTCTACTCGGCGCCGTGGGCCTCCTCGGCTCCAGCGGGAACGCCCGCCGAGGACGCGCAGTACTACCCGCCGCGCAGCACCGCCGACTTCGCGTCGTACGCTGCGGCGACCGTCGCCCGGTACAAGGACCGCGTGCACGTCTGGGAGGTGTGGAACGAGCCCAACACCGACTACTACTGGCGTGGAGGAGCCACGGCCGCCCAGTACGGCGAGCTGTTGAAGGCCGCCCACACGGCGATCAAGGCCGTGGATCCGACCGCGACGGTGCTGGTGGGCGGGCTGGACCAGTTCAGCGACCCGTTCATGCGAGGCGTGCTCTCGGCCGGGGCGGGCGACTCCTTCGACGGGCTCGCCGTGCACACCTACACCGTCGACGGCGCCCCCGAGACCGGAGCGATCCCCACCTACCTCGACGCGGCGCAGTCGTTCCTCGACCGCAGCGCACCGGGACGGAGCCTGTGGATCACCGAGGTGAGCTGGGCGACCTGCACCACCTGCGTCGGAGCGACGAGCGAAGCGGACCAGGCGTCCTACCTCTCCCGCTCCTACCTCGACGCGGCCGCCCGCGGGATCAAGGGCATCGCCTGGTACAACCTCGTCGGGGGCAGCAACCCGCAGGAGCCGCTCGACACCTTCTCGGTGACCGAGCGCTCCGGGAGGCTGAAGCCCTCGTACACGGCGCTGAAGGAGGTGGGAGCCATCCTCGCGGCGGGCACCGCTGTCGGCCGGGCCGGTGCGACCGCCTCCGCCTCCTCGGTGCTGGTCGACGACCTCGCCTCGACGAGCGGATACGTCGTCGCGCCGATCGGCGGCGGCAGCGCCTCGCTCGCCGCCACCTCGGCCGGCTACTCCGGTGCCGGCGCGCTGACGCTGACCTACGACTTCTCCGGCTCGTCGAAGGGGGCGCAGATCCACTCGTCGCGCACCCTGCCCGGCTCGCCCACAGCGGTCTCGGTGCAGGTGCGCGGAGACGCGAGCACCAGTCCGGTGTACCTCAAGCTCAAGGACGCCACCGGAGAGACCTTCCAGGGCCTCGTGGGCAACGTCGGCGGCTCGGCCTGGCAGAGGATGACCCTCTTCTCGGACGGGCTGAACCCCAACTACACGCACTCCGGCGGCGACAACGATGGAGTCTGGGACTACCCGGTCACGCTGGTCGACACCTTCGTCTACACGTCGATGTCGGGAGTCACCTCCGGCTCGGTCACGATCGACGACGTGACGGCCGACTACGGGGTGAACGTGCACGGCACGGTGTTCCAGACGCCGACCGAGACGGTGCAGGCGCTCTTCACCGCGGCTCCCGCCAGCGCCTCAGTGCAGGTGTCGGGAGCGGCGGCCTCGGTGAGGACCGCCGCGGGCCGCACGCCACTCGCTGTCGCGGACGCTCATGCGACGGCGGGCCTCGGCCGCACGCCGACGTTCGTCGCCTCGGCACCGGGGGTGACCCGCTCCGGCGGCTCGACCTCGCTCGACTGGATGACCGGCGACGGCGCGACGACCAGCGTCGCGGTGCTCACCGCCGGGGGCTCGGTGGCGAAGCAGCTCACGACGTCGGTCCGCTACCTCGCGGGCCGGCAGGTGCTCGCCTGGGACGGACGCCTGACGAACGGCACCGTCGCTCCCGCCGGCTCCTACAGCATGCGCATCACGACGACGACGTTCGACGGGCGCGCCATCGTGCAGAAGGTGGGTTTCACCCAGCCGTGACGTCAACGTCGGTCGTGCACGACGGCGGTCGCTCGCGGACGAGGATGCTTGTTGAGGGCGCCGTCGGATCTCGATGGATGAGAGTCCGCTCAGGCTCGCCGTCTGTGACCGGTCTGCGACATTCTCTCGGCCATTTTCCTGCCAGTGTTGGGCTGCTCCTCAGGGTGAGGCTGCTTCATGTCTCTGGGGGTCGTGTGGCTCGTCGTCGCGTCCGCTTGCTGGTTGTTCCTGTTCTGGCAGGACTACTAAGCGCTGTTCTGACCGTCACGAGCGTCGATGCGGCGTCCGCGACGGCGATGACGCAGATCTCTGCGGAGCTCAGTGCTGAGCAGGCCGCAGCGGCGGAATCCTCGGGAACGGCTGACCTCGATGAGGTGCCGCTGGAAGCGTCCGATCCTGCCGCGCCCCCGGCGCTCTCTGCGCTCGTGCCGGAGGACGGCGACGTTCCGGTCGGGGATGCCACTGCTCAGCCGACGGAGGAGCCGACAGCGACGTCCACGGCCGTGCCGACCGAGGGAGCGTCCCCGGGTGATGTCGACGACTTCGACGCGTCGACGGCGACGGTCGTTGATCGGGACGAGTTCACGACCACATATGCGTTCGGTAACAGCCAGCAGGTCACGGATGTCTCACTGACGCCGTCCGCGGTGGAGACGAGCAAGGGCGAGTGGGTTCCCGTTGAGACGGAGCTCGAGACGACTGGTCCGGCTTCGTGGTTGGGGCAGGGCGGTGCCGAGGTGGACGTGCACCCGCTCGAGCCGTCCTTTGCTGAGCACGCCGATGATGCGCCTGTTCTGTCGATGAACAGGGGCGGCCACTCGATCGGTTTCACTCTTCGCGGAGCCGACCACAGCGTTCTCGAGCGTGATCTTTCTCCGTGGGCGGACAGCTCGGCAAAGAGTCACCTCGAGTACAAGGACGTCTTCAAGGGCGTCGACCTGGTCTACGACGTCGAGACGTCGAACGTGAAGGAGAATCTGCGCCTGGAGAGTGCCCCTGAGGCGGGTAAGGCGTCATGGACGTGGGAGGTCGATGCTCCCGGACTCGCTGCCGCAAAGGATGATCTGGGGAACATCGTCTTCTCGGATCAGTCCGGTGCCACAGTCTTCGCTATGCCCGCTCCGATTCTCTGGGACTCGTCGGGTACCGAGAAGAAGGCCGATGCGGACGCTGAAGGGGCCGTCGCCCTCGTGCAGGAGGGTTCGAAGACCCTGCTGACGATCAGCGCGTCGCAGGCGTGGCTGCACGACCCCAAGCGCGTCTATCCCGTGTACGTGGATCCCACGACGGAGACGACCATCAAGGACGTCGCGGCTTTCAAGTCGAATGGGCAGACCAACAGTGGAATGACGCAGGTCGGTAACACCAATTCGAATGGAGTCTGGCGGTCGATCGCGCACTTCAACTACGAGTCGGTCGTCGCAGGCAAGCAGGTCGTGGGCGCGAACATCGGCGTGACGAACATCGTCGACGGGACGACCGGAACCTACGCAGGGGGCGTCCACGACGTCACCTCGTATGGCTTCAACGGCGCTGGTGTCCAGCTCGCGTCCCTGTCGATCTCGGAGCGGGGTGGTGAGACGGGCTGGGACGGCAGGCTTGGGTCCAAGCTCGCCGAGTGGGCTCGCAACGGTGTATCCGGGGGCAATCTGCTCATTGGCGGTGATGAGCGCGGAGGGGTGTACTCCTACCGCTGGATCGACGTGCACCTGTGGCTCGAGACGAAGGACTTCCCGCGCGCGGGGTGGAACCCGCTTCCGGCCGACAAGCTGGAGAATCAGACCCTGACCCCGACGCTTCACGCGGACGCCGAGTACGATCCCACCACGAGTGGTCTGGATCATCTCTACCGCGTGAGCACCAACCCGAACCCAGAAATCAGTCCCATTTACGACACCGGCTGGGGAGCGGGAGCTGACCAGAAAATTCCTGCGGGCTACCTCAATCCGAACACCTGGTACTACTGGCATACCTTTGTGAAGGACAATGCCGATGGCTATTACGGTACGTCTACGGTCGCAGTGAGTCAGACCTGGAGTTTCAAGACCACCGACCCCCCTGTTCCCCAGCAGAGCACGACAAGTCCCTCGGACAAGTCGGTCATCGTGTCCACGACGCCGCGACTGCAGGTCGGCGCGATTGGGAACGCGAACCTGAAGGAGTACGCCTTCCGGATCGCCACGGGCGCCGACGCGACGACCGGACAGGTCGCGACCTCCGGCTGGCGGACCGATCCGTGGTGGGATGTGCCGCCCTCGATCCTGCAGGACGGCTCTACGTACACGTGGACCGTGCTGACTCGAGACAAGTCGAACAACGAGTGGGGACCCTTCTGGGTCAACCGACTGACCGTCAACCAGCGCATCACTAACTCCGGTCCTGCCCCGACCGACTCCGCCGGCCCCGCCACGGTGAATCTTGCGAACGGCAATGTCAGCATGGGCTTCAGTTCCCCGACGGTCGCGACCATCGGTGGTGACATCGGTATGAGCTTCACTTACAACTCGAAGAAGACCGTGAACAACGGCCTCACCGGCCGGTACTACAACTACACCGGCACAGGAGTCCCGCCGTCCGACTTCTCCGGCACGAACATCAAGCAGATCCTCCAGCGCACCGACTCCCAGCTGAACTTCGACTGGGGAGGAGGCTCGCCCGGTGACGGCGTGAACAGCGACAACTTCATGGCTCGCTGGAGCGGTTTCCTCCGTGTCCCTGACGCCGGCCCGTGGGAGTTCGCGACCAGCCGCGATGACGGTGTCATCGTCACGGTCGGAACCGCGAACGGCGGCGCCGGAACCAAGGTGGTCGACCGGTGGGACGCAGCTCATCAAGATCCCGTGTGGGGAGGCGCAAGCGCCACCATCACTGGTGCGGTCCCGATCGACGTAAAGTACTTCGAGCAGGCGACCGACGCCAGCCTCAAGCTCTACATCCGCAAGGTCGGAACGACCAGCGCATCGCTCATCCCCGCCGACTGGGTCACAGCGACCCGGTCTGTCCTCCCCGGCGGGTGGAGCGGCTCGACACCCCTCGTCGGAGACCTGCAGACCTACGCGAAGGCCGAGGTGAAGGAAGGGTCCATCGTCTTCACCGACATCGACGGCGACACCCACACCTACACGAAGAAGTCTGCCGGTGGATACTCCGCACCTGCTGGCGAGTCCGGCGTCGCCGCGATCGACGCCAACGGAGCAGCCTCTCTTGCCGACGGCGCCGGCGTCGTCACGGTCTTCAACAGAGACGGCGCGGTCTCCGCCGTGACCAGCCCCGACGACACCAAGAAGCCCACCGCGCCCGTCGTCTCGTATCGGGCCGACGGTCTCGTGGATCGCATCTCGGACCGGCTCTCCGGCAGCACCAGCGGCTCCACTACCACCTATGCCCGCAGCGTCCGCTTCATCTATCAGGGCGACACTGCCGCCAGCCTCGGCCTCGACACCGGCGAGAACTGGCCCGGCACTCAGAACCTCTGCCCAACGGATTCGAGCTCGACTTCGGCCTATGTGGCGGCGCCGACCGGGATGCTCTGCCGCATCCTCTACCCGAACCACACCGCGAACTCGTTCATCAACGACACCGCGCTGCTCTACGACGCCTCCGGCAACCTCGTCCGCATCAACGACCCCGGCAACGAAGTCACTACCTTCGTCTACGACGGCAGCGGACGCGTGACCGCAGTGCGCGACAGCCTCTCCAACGACTGGATCACCAACGTCTCTCCCGGAAGCAGCGGGCTCGCCACCACTCGCACGGAGATCTCGTACGACAGCGCCGGGCGCCCCGTAACTGTCACGCTCCCTGCACCTGATGGAGTCACGCAGTCGACGCGCCCGAGCAAGACCTACAACTGGCCAGCAGCGGGAGGTGACACGACCACCGTCGATGTCGCCGGACTCACCGTCCCCAACTCGGGCACATCGAACGGCCACGCGGTCACCGTCAAGTACGACTCGGCCTACCGAACGCTCAGTTCGAAAACGGCCTCCGGCCTGGAAAGCCTCACCGAATGGACGAGTAGCGACCTTCAGCTGTCGTCGACAAACCCGCAAGGTCTCAAGTCGACCGTCTTCTACGACTACGCCAACCGTCCGTACGACAATTACGGACCCGCGCCGACCGCCTGCTTCGCCGGCAATAAGCCCACCTCCAGCTGCTCGGGCACTGGGCACTCCACGACGACTTACGACGGTGACCTCAACGGACTGTCGGCGAGTTACTACGGCAACAACCAACTCTCCGGCGTGCCCGTCGGTTACGGCCTTGGTCAGGAAAGCACCGGAAAGATTGCCGTGGATTGGGGAGCCGGAGCGCCGGCCGGAATCAGTAGCGACCAGTTCTCCGCCCGATACACCGGCAGCATCACCATTCCCACCGCCGGCGACTGGTATTTCAAAACCATCGCCGACGACGGCACGCGCCTCTGGATCGACAACGTCTCAAGATCGACGATTGGGTTTCGCAGTCGCAGCACTGGTCGGTCCCAGGCCGCATCCACACCGACGCCGACAACACCGTCCTCCCCATCCGCCTCGACTACCTCGACAACGGTGGAGACGCACACCTCGAACTCAACTGGTCACAGTCCCCGAACACCGACTTCACCTGGGTTCCCGGCGCACAGATGAAACCTGACTACGGCCTCACCACTTCAACGACCACCGATGACAAATTCTCGGTTTCAAATACCATGAGCGATGGAACCAGCGCACCGAACGGCGTCGCTGCATCAACGTCCGCGGTGAGCTCGTCGACGGTGTCTACAAACTACGGAAGCGAGCCGTGGCTCGGGCTCTCCACCTCAAGCACGGTCGACCCAGCCGGGCTTGCCCTCAGCACCAAGACTGATTACGAGACCGACGGCTATAACCGCCGCACCGGGAAAACCCTCCCTGCGGCCACGTCAGCCGGAGCAACCGCCGCCAGCGCCGGAACGACTTTCGCCTATTACGGCGATAAGGACACTTACGGCCCCGCTCTCGGTACTACGTCCGCGGTCTGCGGTCTTGCACTGACCACCCCTCAGTTCGGCATGCTGAAGCAGACCACTAATGCGAAATATGGTGGATCTGCAAATTCCGTCAGCACTCAGTACATATACGACATCATGGGGCGCGTCGTGGGCGCAAAGCAGTCGGGCGACAGCGCGTGGACCTGCACTACCTATGATGCCCGCGGGCGCAATGCCGCCGTCGCTTACCCGAAAACCGGAACGATCGCTGCTCGAACGGTTACTACAAGTTACACTAGTGATGGGACGTCATCGGGAGACCCGCGCACAACAGCGGTGACGGACTCGTCGATAGCCGCGTCACCAACCGCTGGGAAGGTCACGACCACGACCGACCTTCTCGGCCGAGCCGTCAGCTATGCCGACGTTTGGGGTCTAACTACGGCAACCACCTACGATCTCGTCGGCAATGTCATTCAGACCCAAACTAAGAAAATATCGTCCATCGTCTCCGTACAAACTTTCGAGTATGACCTTGATAGTCGCGTCACGAGGGTCAAGCGCGGTGGTGCCGACCTTGCCACCGTCACCTACGGACCCGCAGACGCCGCCTCACTGCTGGACCGCGGCCAAGTCACCGCGGTGAGCTACCCAGCAGCTAGTGCCGGAAACGGTACCAATCTAGGTAGTATCGTTCGGAGCAATCGGACGGGAGCACAAGTGGGCCTTACGTGGAATTTCCCGGCAGGAAGAACCTCGAATTTGACTGACACTGTGTTGCGTTCTCAATCTGGACGTATTGTTCAAGATACGATTACAGATGCAGGTAACCTATCTCAGGCGAACTACAACTTCGACGCGGCAGGACGCCTGATTAAGGCGATAATTCCGAACCATAATCTTACTTACGGATACGGTGACTCGTCCTGCAATACGGCCAGCTATCCAGGCGCTATTGTCCGCGCTGGAAAGAACGGAAACCGCACAAGCTACACCGACGTCGCCACGCTCCCCACAGGGACGGCAACGACCACAACTGCGTACTGCTACGACTCCGCCGATCGGCTTCTGGGCTCGACAATTTCTAGTGGCGTAGCTGCAACTGGTGCGAACGCGGTGGCCGACGGACTGAGTAGCTCGGAGGTCAAGTACGACGAGGGCGGAAACACTGTCACGCTCGGTGATGAAGCAATGACCTATGATGCCGCAGACCGACACCTTTCCACCGTCACACCTACTGGCGCGGCTACCTACCAGCGCGATGCCTTCGATCGAATTGTGTCCCGAAATCAGACCATCGCTGGAAACAGTTCCGAAGTTCGATACGGATTCGAAGGTGGGTCTGATACGCCGGACTTCATACTCGATTCATCGAATAATTTGATGGAAGAGATTGTTTCCCTCCCCGGTGGAGTTGTCGCTACTATTCCAGTGAGCGGATCAGAAATATGGGCATACCCCAACTTGCACGGTGACATCATCGTCACGGCCGACGGTGCAGGGGTAAGAGCGAAAAACTCTGCGGGCGCGCTGCTGCCGGCCGCTCTTTACGATCCTTATGGTCAGGTCGTGGATCCAACGACAAAGTTGATCGGCACCGTGGCTGCGGATGACTCGATTCCGAATACCCAGTCCCGTACTGATGCTGACTACGGCTGGCTTGGGCAGCACCAGAAGTTGTCGGAGCACATCGGAAGTATCAGCACAATTGAAATGGGTGCGCGTCAATATGTGGCTGCAATTGGCAGATTCCTCGAGGTCGACCCTGAAGAAGGCGGGGTTCAAAACGACTATGTATACCCGGTGGACCCGATCAACATGTTCGACCTTGACGGGCGCGCCTTCAATTGGGGTCTGGCAATTGATATCGGATTGACTGTGTTGATGTTCGTTCCCGGACTGGGTGCAGCAGCGGCTGTGGCGCGTGTTGCTGTAATCGCGGTGCGGGTGTATAAAGCAGCGGCGATGGTCGAGAGGGGAGGAGCAGCGGCGAATGCTCTAATTCGCACAGGAGTGCGGGCCAGTGGATTCCTCGGGCGCGTTGGTTCAAGAGTCGGTGGCCGGGTTTACACCGGTGCTACTCGTCGATCCGTTTCAAATAACGGTCGTGGTTACAACTACACTTCTCGAGATGGACTTCGTCAGTGGCGGTCTCCGCAGTTCAAACCGCTTCCACAGCGTCTCGGTGGTGGCTACCAGTGGACGTCGAATACCGGCTACTCTCGTACTGGTAATTTGAATCCCGGTAGCAATAACTTGCGTAACTTGCACATCTATCACGGAGGGTCCCGATGGAGGCCTTGATTGAGAAAATTGGTCCTGAAGAGTCGGCGAACGAGCGCGTAGGATATGTTACGTCCGGGGATATGAAGGGATCGTATATTCGTGGCCCGCATCATATCCCAAGTTTAGACGCAGGCGAAGCTTCAGACCTCTTCAGCTTCACATGGTGGGTAGAACCAATACGTGATGGTCAGCTGGAAATGGAGTACGCGCTTACCCGAGGTGATGCGCAGGGGATGCTCGAATCATGGATCGTGCGGTGGTCGCCGGCGGGTAGTGATGCCGCATCGATCATGTTCGACGATTTCCACTGGAGGTGGGCAGATATGCATGCACTTCGGCGGTTCACTGCCCCCCTTAGCCTATTAGGCAAGGGCGTTGCTGAGGCAGCGCTCAACAGTCGGAAGGCTGCTTACCAGAAGATTCACAGTACGAGATATGCGGCTAGCCTCGCAATGGATCTAGTACAGGGTGGCATGTCAACCTTTCCTGCTAAACGAGATCTGTTAGATTGGGATCCGGGTTGGCGAGAAGTAGCTGCATTACTACGGAGTAGGGGCTTATACCTCGCGGTTGTGCCTCGTAAGGGAGTGCTCTCGACAAAAGGGCTCGGCGAGATCAAGGCAGGGAATGGCGAGATCGACAAAACCCTCTTGCAGCTGATTAGCCCGGATGATGTGTCTGGTTTCAAGAAGAGACATAATATTAGGCGGCCGGCGCTACCCGATTGGGGCCTAGTAGGCCTTACAGGACTTCTTGCACCCACTCAGTTTTGTTTGGGAATTTCGTCCAGACCGTCTTTTCGCAATGCGATCTTGGACCTAGATCCCTGGTAGGTCTGACCAACGACGGGTTCCTGGAGATGACGAACGCGGCGCGCACCAG
This sequence comes from Rathayibacter tanaceti, assembly GCF_001634385.1. GTDB lineage: Bacteria > Actinomycetota > Actinomycetes > Actinomycetales > Microbacteriaceae > Rathayibacter > Rathayibacter tanaceti. The sequence continues at coordinate 18,088 of NZ_LIIN01000051.1, forward strand.
CCTCTGATAGCGGCCAACCGCGGCTATTCCAGTGTTGGTTGATTAGTGGCAGTGCCCGGCCACACCGGTGACCTGACGACGTTCTACTTCGGTCAGACGAATGACATCACCGTCCACGCGAGCGGGCACAAGGGCACCGACCGCTGCACCGGAGGATCGAGGGCGCATGGGCAGTACGCGGTCAGCGGGCGAACCGTCGTCGAGAGCCGTCGGACCCTCGGCGACACGTACGGCTACAGGATCAATGACGGCAACGGAGTCGTGTCGCTTCTCGGACACCTCCGCCCTCTGTCGGCCCTCACCGTCGGCCAGATCGTGCAGAAGGGTGACTTCGTCGGAGTCGCCGGCAGATCGGCACAGCCACCTGAGACCACGTGCACCTCGGCATCTACATCAACGGCGCCCCAACCGACCCGGTCACTCTCCTCAGCGTGACAGGACTGACAGCCCCGTCACGCTGCTGACTTCATGCACCAGACGAAGAGCCCCGACCCAATGCGGCTGGGGCTCTTCGTATGTCTCTGAACATCCGTCGATAGCGTCTCATGAGCATCGCCAACGTCCAGCGGTTCGAGGGAACCGCTGCAGAACCGTCGCCGCCGCGACGTCAGCGGCATGGTTCACTCATCCGCGTCCTCGTCGGGGGTGCGGAGAGTAAGCTCCCACGCGAAACGGACGACGCCAAGGGAGAACATGATCCCTGCCGACCAGATTATCCAGCCCCAACCCACATCGACGTCCGATATGCGCGAGACGTGGACGACGCAGATGATCACCGAAACGATGGCGAGTAGCGACGCAACGAGATTGAACATCTCCCGGCTGCGCTCTGACCGGGAGCTCGTTCGTCGCCCACGTGAGCGTCGAAGCCGGCCCGACTCGAGTCACAGAAGCAGAACGACCACACAGTTGGATCCGGAAGCCCCCAGCCATCGCTCGAATTACCCTTGGCCACCCGCGCGAAAGTGACAATCGGCGAGGGCAAGAGTATCTACCCCGACTCCCGCGATGCCGGTGATGCCGCGGTCGTCGAAGAGGCGGACGGCGACGTCGGCGACGAGGGGAGTCACGCGGAGAGCGGAGCGGCGCGCGTCCTGCCCTCGATCGTCGCGAGGAGCTGCCGCTCCCACCCGGCGATGTCGGGATGGGCGCGGCCCCACGTGCGCGCGAGCTGGCACGCGTGCGCGATGGCGTCGACCGACGCCGACTCCCACCAGTCCGTATCCTGCGTGGCGGCGAGGACGGTGCGGGCCGACCGCAGCTCGGCGGCGAGCCGGTTGAGCATCCAGCGCGTCTCGTCGGGGTCGTTCTTCGCACGCCAGAGAGCGTCGATGTACATCTGCGCGGTCAGATCGGCGAGGTGGTGCGCTGCGCGGACCGCGAGCGCGAGGTCGTCAGCGGCGGAGCTCGACGGGGTCACGGCGGCCGCCCCTCAGCCGAGGGCGAGGGTCCCGGTGAACGGGCCGGTGAGGGAGGCGATCGCCTCGACGTCATCGAAGGTCCCGAGCCGGGCGATGCCGTCCCAGTAGCCGACGTCGCCGTAATAGAGCACCAGGTCGCCCGACGGCGCCCAGAGACCGATGTCGCCGACCTCGGGGTCGTCGCCCGAGGGCATGCCCGCCATCGACGGCGGGGAGGCGAGCGGAGCGGTCTTCTCGACTGCGTTCAGATCGTCGAAGGCGAGCGTCAGCGGCAGCTGCTCGGCCAGGGCGCGGGCGGCCGGAGTGTCGTTCAGTCGGGCGGTGACGACGCGGTCGCCGACCGTCAGGGTCAGGGGTGTTCCGTCGGTGTCGGGCACGACGTCTCCATTCGCGAGATCCGAGAGTGAGGGCACGGTGCTCGACGGCGACGGGGGCGCAGCGGTCGGGGTGCTCCCGCTCGTGACGGCCCGCTCGGCCGTGGCGCACCCCGTCAGCGCGAGCACGGCGACAAGCGCCGGCAGGACGTGTCGTCGGTTCAGCATGGTCGCAGTCAAGCCGCGCCGACATCGCCCCGGGAGTCTCTGCCGAAGGGCGTACCGCCGGTACACCCCTCACCACGGAGGAGCGACCTACCGTGGACGCCATGGACAACCGAACCGAGGTCCGCGAGTTCCTCCTGTCACGACGGGCACGCGTCTCCCCCGCCGACGTCGGCCTCCCGACGGGCGGGAACCGCCGCGTCGCGGGCCTGCGCCGGGCCGAGTGGCGATGCTGGCCGACGTCAGCGTCGAGTACTACGCGAAGCTCGAGCGCGGCGACATCGCGGGAGCGTCCGCCGGCGTCCTCGAGGCGCTCTCGCGGGCGCTGCGCCTCGACGAGACCGAGCGGATGCACCTCCACCACCTCGCCCGCGCGGCCGACGGCCGCCCTGCCTCCGCCCGCCCTCGACGTCGCGCGAGCGGCGTCCAGC
>NZ_LIIN01000052.1 GCF_001634385.1 Rathayibacter tanaceti
CGCCTCATCGCGAAGATCTTCGCGCCCAAGCTCGGCCGCTGACACCCACCCTCGGCTCCGGCCGAACTCCCCGAAGGAAGCAATGTCCAAGCGCATCGAGGTCAACGACCTCAACGTCTACTACAGCCAGTTCCTCGCCGTGGAGGGCGTCTCTCTCGCCATCGAACCCCGCACCGTCACCGCTTTCATCGGCCCCTCCGGCTGCGGCAAGTCGACCTTCCTGCGGACCCTGAACCGCATGCACGAGGTCATCCCCGGCGCGCACGTGCAGGGCGAGGTGCTGATCGACGGCAACAACCTCTACGCGCCCGGCGTCGACCCCGTGCAGGTCCGCCGCCAGGTGGGCATGGTGTTCCAGCGCCCCAACCCGTTCCCGACGATGTCGATCCGCGACAACGTCCTCGCCGGGGTCAAGCTCAACAACCGCCGGATCTCGAAGTCGGACGCGGAGGCGCTCGTCGAGCGCTCGCTCCAGGGTGCGAACCTCTGGAACGAGGTCAAGGACCGCCTCGACAAGCCCGGCTCCGGTCTGTCAGGCGGGCAGCAGCAGCGCTTGTGCATCGCGCGCGCGATCGCCGTCTCTCCCGACGTGCTGCTGATGGACGAGCCGTGCTCGGCACTCGACCCGATCTCGACCCTCGCCATCGAGGACCTGATCGAGGAGCTCAAGAACGACTACACGATCGTGATCGTGACCCACAACATGCAGCAGGCCTCGCGCGTCTCCGACCGCACGGCCTTCTTCAACATCGCGGGCACCGGCAAGCCGGGCAAGCTCATCGAGTACGACGACACCGCGACGATGTTCTCGCGCCCGTCGGTCCAGGCGACCGAGGACTACGTCTCCGGCCGCTTCGGCTGAGTCGCCGGCCCCGGGAACGAGAAGAGCCGCACCTCCCGCTGAGGGGATGCGGCTCTTCTCGTCGTGTCCGGACGGCTCAGGCCGTCGCGATGGCCAGTATCGGCTCGGTCGTCGGAGTCGGCGATCCGCCGGCCTCCTCGACCGTCACGGCGACCACGGCGCCCTCGGCGAGGGTGCCCTCGAGCGGTGCGACGGTGCTGCCGTCCCCGCCGTCGAACGTTCCGGCCGCGACCGGACCCGACGAGCCGATGTACCAGAGCTCGTAGGTCTTGTCGGCCGGGAGCGGCGACAGATCGTCCACCACGAGGGCGGAGCGGCCGAGCGAGTTCGACCAGACCAGGGTGGCGGACTCCCCCGTCGCGACCGTGCCCGCGGTCTCTTGTGCGTCGGGAGCGCTGCGGATCTGCTCGAGCGCCGTCTGCTGCTGGGTCTGGCGTGCATCAGGCGAGAGCAGCGGCGGGAGGGTCACCCCACCGACTACGAGCACCGCAGCGGCCGCTGCCGCGGACAGGTAGACCGCCGGTCGGGTGAACCACCGGCTCTGCGCGCGGTTCTCGGCGCTGCCGCGTCTGTCGCGCGCCACCGGGCTCGTCTGCATCGCGGGCGAGTCGAGAGGAGCGGCGCCGGGTGTACCGTGCTCCTCCTCCGGCTCAGTCAGCGGCAGCTGCGGAGTGGTGGCGATGAGCGCCATCAGGTCGGCTTTCACCGCCGGCGAGGGCATCACGACCGGCGCATCGGCGACGAGCGCCTCCGCCACCTCCGTGAACGCATCGGCCTCGCTGCGCGCCTCAGGATGCTCGGTGAGGAAGCGCGCATACCGCGCCTGCTCGTCGGGCGTCAGGATGCCCAGCGCGTGCCCCGCTGCGAGGTCTCGCGGGTCGTCCATCCCGTTGGGGAGTCGCACATCGTTCACAGGGCCACCCCCATCTCTTCTCGAAGTCTGATCATTCCGTCACGCAGGCGCGTCTTGACGGTACCCACGGGACACTGCAGGATCCCCGCGATCTCGCTGTGCGAGTAACCGCCGTAGTAGGCCAACTGCAGCGCCTGCCGCTGCAGCTCCGTCAAGCGGCCCATGGCGGCCGCGACCTTCTCGTGCTCGAGGGACACCTCCGCCTGCTCGGAGACCTGGTCGTAGTCGCGACCCAGGTCTCGTATACCGATGCGCATGTCCCTGTCGCGACCCGCTTGGGCCGCGCGGACCCTGTCGATAGCCCTGCGGTGTGCCATCGTGAGGATCCAGGTCGTCGCGCTTCCTTTATTCGGAGCGAAGCGTCCGGCGGTTTGCCAGATCTCGAGGAATACTTCCTGCGCCACTTCCTCTGACTGCGATCGGTCGACGAGAACGCGGGTGATCAGCCCGAGCACTCGTCCGGCCATCTGGTCGTACAGCTCAGAGAAGGCGGCCTGCTCGCCCTGGGCGATGCGCCCGAGCAGCGCTGCGGCATCCGCTGTGGTGTCGTCGGTCATGAACCCCGCCTCGCCCGCGCCCGGGCAGAAAGATTTCGCGTCATCCAGAAGGCTGTCACGGCGAGGCCCGCGACGACGACCGACACCTCGATCGGATGCGTCACGAATCGCACATCCAGCGCGAAGGATCCGAGGTCGACGAGCGCGGGTGCACCGAGCCGGGGCGCCAGCCAGAGAGCGATCACGGCGACGGCCGCCGCGGTGAGGCCCGGGTAGCTGCGGGGACGGATCAGCACCCATGCTCCGGCGATGATGTCGAGGACGGCCAAGACGCGCAGGACGGCTCCCTGTGCCACGGTCATCCCCGCGGCGAACTGCGCCCCCGCGGCCGAGTCGACGCTGCCCGCGGCGAGGAGGTAGAGGACAGCGACGACGATCAGGCCCGCGCCGGCCCACACGCGCGCCGCGATCCGGAACGCTCTGATGTTCTTCATTCCGGTGCGCCTGTCTGTGGGGACTCTGGCGAGGATCGACTCCTCCTGGGGCCCTCGCCCCGCGCACCGGTGCAAAGATGCGAGCAGAGAAGGGGCCGGACCGCAGGAACGCCTCTCGGCGCGAGGCCGCTCGAAGCGGCTATAAGTGGAGCCCGGGGTTACTGCGGTCCGGCCTCGTCGAGTGTAACAAAGGGCTCCCCCGTCACCGCGAGCGGCGTTCGCGTTCGGTGAACGCGGGTTGCGTGTCCCTACTCGAGCGAGTCGCTGCGCCAGAGCCGCGCGCAGCTCACGAGCTCGGCCGCCGTGGTCGACAGGCGGAGGGCTCGGGTGGTCAGCTCGCTCGCCCGGTCGGCGTCGACCAGCTCGACGTCGTCGGCCACCGAGGCGGCTCCGGAGGCGCTCACCCGGCAGAACGCGGCCGCCCTGTCGAGCGCGACCGCGAAGTCGCCGTCGAAGACGCCGCGCAGGATCCGATCGGCGAGCTCGGTGACCTCAGCCGGGCCGGTCGGCGCGCCTGCACCGGCGACCACCGGATCGATCGTGGCCGAGAGCTCGACTCCACGCTGATACAGGAAGCTCGTGCTGTCCGGGTCCTGCCGGATGACCAGCCGGAGCAGGTAGAGCCGCCAGAGCGCGCCGGGGAGGCTGGTGGCGCTCGAGCGAGCCCACAGCTCCGCGAGCGCGTCGATGCCGTGGTGGTCGGTGTACGCGACCAGCCGATCGATGACCACCGGATCGGGGTCGTCGCGGACCCGGCTGAGGAGGGCGATCGCGGTCTCGTGCGCGACCCGGGTGATCTGCGCCGGGTCCTCTCCTCCCTGGAACGCCTCGAAGACGTGGGAGGGGAACTTGGTCGGCTTGTGGAAGCCGTCTGTCATGGGGCCGCCTTCCGCGGTCGTGCGCTCGCGCATCGATGGGGGTTCGAGGAGGGTACGCGCGCGCCTGCACGCGTATGCCCGGCGGGCGGCGGGCGGGGCGCTACCCTGGAGCGCGCGGGCCTCTAGCTCAGTTGGCAGAGCAGCGGACTTTTAATCCGCGGGTCGTCGGTTCGAGCCCGACGGGGCCCACCAGGAACGGCGCGGAAGTAGTGGCCCTGGCCTCAACTCCCGACGGCACAAACCCCGCCAGAACCCCTCGACACGTCCCGCTGAGCCCGGGAGGCATGCAAGTTCACTCGAGCTCTGCACGAGATGCTTGCTGTCCACGCGTCGGCACGAGGTTATGGGCCATCTTCGCGAGAACACAGTTCTGAACTGAGGGAAATGGTTTGCAGCCTTCCGACGGCAGCCATCTGATTCAAGCGTCGCCAGCAGTGGACGAGAAAAGATTTGCTCGCGCCCGCAAACGGTCGTAACGAGAAAGGGCCTTGCGAAAGTAAGACACATGCTTTGCGAAGTGCTCGGAGCCGTAAAACTCGATCAGAACATCTCGAAACTCGTCTAGGTCGAGCCCTTCTTCTTCCAAGAGAACAAGACATTCCAGTCTGAAATATAGCGTGAAACCCGAGTCCATCACGGCACGTGGGGTGGCGTATCTACCCTGCATCTCGCGCTGGAAGCGTTCCTCCGCGACGTTCAAAGGCCGCTCGGCCAACTGTTGCACCACCGGCGAGAGACCGCCGTAATTGACTGGCCCGTCCACGCTTGCCATCCGCCCGGCCTCAAACAAATACTTATGTACAGGGAGGATCGATGTGGAAGATGGGCGAATTTGGTCTGGGATACCGTAAGTGAGAACACTCTCCGCATCTAGCATTCTCTCCCTTATGCCGAGAACATCCCTTTCGAGATCACTTCGAGTCAACGATCGAGCACTGATGCTTGAAAGGTCTTCAAGATCTTTTTCGGAAAAATGACCAACACCGAAGACTACTCGAACTCCAGCTGCATCCTCCGCATCTATAGGTATGGCTCGTACAATTTCTCGGCTATCGCCTGGGTCCGGATGGGTCACAAGATCGAACACATGCTTGCGTAGTTCGCGAAGCACCCCAGCGGGAAATGGTCGCTCGAGCTGTCGTAGAGCTGTCCAGATCCATGAAAACGAGTGAGTTTCAAGCCTAGTGATTGGCAGTCGATGTCCGCCACGCTCGAGATTGGCGGTCTCGATCGTCGGAACAAAGCTGGAGTCGTTGTTCCATTCGACAAAGTAAATACGGGAACCGAGGGCTGCTAGCCTCTCTGGCCCGACCGCGGTGGCAATATTCCCGAGAATCTCACCCAGATAAAGGTCATTCAGGCTGTACCCCACGAAGATCACCGGGTGCTCCGCGAATATAGTCAGCAGCTTCGCGGCAAGGTAGTGGTTTCGATCTGAGAATTCTTGATAGTCGTCGGCTGTAAGGATGAGTGACTGCGGTCGAGTTGCACTGCCATGAATCTTATATGTTTCCGCGATGAACTGAGCATCGCTAAACATCAATTCTTCTTGCCCTACATAGGCGGTGAAACCTGGGAAAAGTTGGTCTGTGAGGGAGTCGTAATTTGTGGTAATCACGCCATCAACGACGACATCCTGAAGTAGTTCAACTTCTGCAGCCAACGCTGCATCATCCACTCCCGGTCGACCAGAAATTAGATCCTGGTGATCGATTACGTATTGAGCAATCGCAACCTTGATCGCTCCGTCCTTGTGAAGCTTCGCTTCGTCTTGATGAGCGTCGACCTGGTCGGCGTACTTGGCTTCCTTCCACCAGTGCGGATGAAAAGCTGCCGCCACCGAAGACGCAGCCTTCGGGTAGTCACCATCCGCCGAGGCCAGGTGATAGTTGAAATTCTCACCGACGTCCTCAGCGAAAAGCCGAAGCAGTCCCTCCCAATCGGGCAAACCGAGGTATCGCCGCGACACGCCGCTACCGACGAACAGGTAGGGAAGGGCGTTGTGCTCTGCCGAAAGTGCGGTCGCGAGCACATCTGCGAGTTCGCGTTCGTTCTCTGGCATCACTCGCGCGATGGGATCTGGCAACGCGTGCGCTGGCGTTGTATCCGAATCGGACGGCTGACCTTCATCGCTGCTCATGCCCGAACTCTACCCACACCTCGTTGTTCCGCTACCCGTGTCGCATGCTGCGCTTAGACCGCACTCTTGACCACGAAGGCGTCGAACTTCGCGACGTGCGAGGTGTAGTCGGTGGCGTAAAGGTGCGCGTAGATCGTGTCCGTCGTGGTCACGTTCGAGTGCCCGAGCCACCGGCTCACCTCGTAGGGCTGGAACCCGGCGGCCAGCCAGAGCGACGCAGCGGTATGGCGGAGGTCGTGGACGCGCATGTCCGGGAGCTTCGCGGCAGCGAGCGCCGGGCGGAAGTAGTTCCGGCGGAAGCTCGCATTGTCCATCACCCGCGAGTAGTCGAGCGAGTGCTTCCCGCCGACCGCTCGGCCCGGCCAGAACAACGCCGCCGGGTTGCCCGAGTGCGGGTGTTGGAGGAGGTACCGGCGGAGGTCGCGGATGAGCCCACTGTGCATGAGTGGGACGTCGCGGGTCGAACGCTTGGACTTGGGCGTGCCGGCCATCCACTCCCCGGCAACGTGCTGCATAGTCTGGCGCACCTGCACGTGGCCCCGGGCCAGGTCGACGTCCTGGACTCGGAGCCCCGCGAGCTCTCCAGCCCGCAGCCCGGTATATGCGGCGAAACGCACCAGCAGGTCGTAGGGCGCCGCCTTGGACAGCTGCGCGGCAAGCGCCTCAACCTGCGCGGCGGTGAGGAAGCTCGGCGTGAATTGGCCTGCGTTGTGGTTCTTCGGCAACTTGACGCCGTCACAGGGGTTGAACGAGATCAGCCGATCATGGAGGGCGTGCTTGCACACCTTGCGCAGCGCGACGTAGCAGTGGTGCACCGTCATCGGCGCCAGCCCCTCCGCGTGCAACTCCCCCACCAACGCCTGCACCTCCGCACGGGTCAGTGTGGCGATGCGTCGCTTGCCGAAGAGCGGCAGCACCCGGCCCGAGTACAGCAGCTCGGCCGACCGGTACGTGCGCGGCTTCAGCTCCGGCTTGCTCGCCGCCAAGGATGCAGCGACCACCTCTGCCACCGTCTTCGAGTTCTTCACCAGAGGCTCGGTGCTGGCCCCGCGCTCCAGCTCGGACTCCGCCGTCATACCGAACCGCTCCGCCTCACGCTTCGCAGAGAAGGTGCGTTGCTTGAAGGACCCGTTGCCGTCGCGCCAACGCACCTCGTAGGCAGCGCCGGTCTTCCGCTGCACCTGTCGAACGTTCGCGATCAGACGGCCTCCGCCCGGTCGGCGCGGTCCACGACGCGGCCGACAACTGCGTGTCGCCACTGGCCGGTGCCGCTGGGAGTGGGGACGCCGTCCGCGTCGAGGCTGCGGGCGATGGCGTTGAGGCTGAGCCCTGCGGCCTTGCGGTGAAGGATGAGCGCGCAGACGTCGGAGGGGATGGTCGAAGGCTTCCCGAGCTGGACACCCTCGGCGCGCTTCACAGCGAGAGCGGCCTTGGTCCGCTCGCCGATCATCTCCCTCTCCCACTGGGCAATCTGCACGACCATGCCCGCGATCAGCCGACCCGTCGCGGTGCTGGTGTCGAGGTCGAAGTCCAGGACGGCGATGGCCCACCGTTGCCGGTGTGACAGGTCGAGCAGGTCTCCGAAGTCGCCCACCGACCGCGACACCCGGTCGAGCTTGGCGGCGACGAGTCCGTCCGCCACCCGCGCCTTCCGAGAGCGGAGGGTAGCGAGGGCTGACTGGAGGCCGGGGCGGTCGGTGGTCTTGCCGGACACGCCGTCGTCCTCGTACCAGCCGACGATGTCCCATCCGTTGCGCTCGGCGGCGGTGAGGAGCTGCGCTTCCAAGCCGCACACCGTTAGCCCACCGCACCGAGCCACACGCGTTCGTTCTCGCGGATGTACGCGATGTCCCGGACGTAGATGCCGACATGGCCGTCCTCGATATGGCGCGCGAAGTTCTCGTCTCCGTCGGCCGCCGCCCCGGTCATCAGGGCGATCAGCGCCCGCAGCCGCGGGACGACCAGGTCAAGCGCCGCGCGCCGCTCACGCCGATCGCAGCCGTAGGCGTCCAGGAACGCTCGAAGGCGGCGCACCTGCGACCCCAGGGCCGAGAACTCGTCCTCTGCGCCGAACGCGACGGACAGCGGGGCGAACCGGTACAGCGCGTACGCCAGGTCCCAGGCCCTCGGACCCGGTCGCGCATAGTCGAAGTCGATCACAGCGACGGCGGTCCCGCCTCGGAAGACGACGTTGTACGGAGCGAAGTCGCTGTGGCAGACGACCTCGACCGGCTCCAACGGTTCGAGGCGGAAGCCGGTGGTGCGATCGGCGGCGAGGTCCACGGTCGCATCGTGGTAGCGCCGCAGCAGTTGCGCGGCGCTCACGAGCGCCGTGCGGCTCCGCATCTCGGCCGAGAGCGGGTAGTTCCCGACCTCTCCCGGGAGGAACGAGAGGATCTCCCTTCCGTGACCGTCGATGCCGAGCGGCACCGGGGCGCCGCCGAAGCCACGGGCGGACACCGTCTCGAGGAGGCGGTGAACCGCGGGACTCCACGCGCGAAAGGGGCGTCGCACGGTATCCCCGACGCGGACCACCCTCGTCGTGCCTCCGCCGGGCAGCTCCAACTCCTGGTCGTCGTCCACGATCCACTCCGTCCTGGTCACCGCCGCGGGTCCCGGGTCGACGGCTCCCTGCACGGGTCTGACGCACGCGCCCCGCCAGCGTTCCCGGGATCACCGTACAGAGGGATGAGGCCCCAGCGTCGGCCGCTCCGCCGCGGCGCGCGCGATGGGCGGGGTCACTCGTGGCAGAGCGACCAGTCCGCGTCGGGGTAGTCGCGGACGCTGCCGCCGACGATCAGGCGCCAGCGGCCGGCCTGATGCTCGAGGAGGCGCCCGGCGACCACCTCGGAGAGCCAGTCCGAATCGATCCGGTACCAGCGGACCAGGCGGACGGTGGTGGCGGTGTGCCGGAGCCGGGTCGACATCGGGACCTCCTTCTCGACTACAGGAGCAGCGCCGAGCGACGGGCGCAGTGTGGGCGGACGGGCGCAGGACCCGCACCGGGACGACGCCGTTGTCGACCGGCCGGGAGTCGGAGTGACGGGCATCCGGCGGACCTGATGTCTCGAACTCTAGACGGCTGGACGGCCGATGTCTGTCCCAGCGCGATCACCCCCGACGGATGGCGTTCAGCGTCGGATGGAGACCGGCGGCAGGTCGATGCTCGTTGGCGCGACGCGGGCGGTGCGGGAGGAGCGGAAGGCGACGGCGTCGCGGGAGCGGAAGCGGAACCTCCGCGCGCGACGGCGCATCAGGCGCTCGCTGGGGCCGAGGGCACCGGCTTCGAGGAGCTGGCGGAGGGAGAGGGTCACCTGACGGGCCAGCCGGGGGTTGATCCGGCCCGGGACCCGGACGGCCTCGATGAGGTCGAGGGCGGTGTAGACCGTGCGCGAGATCGCCATGACCGAACCCTAGGCAGACGAACGCTGCGGCGCGCGCCCCGGAAGGGGGCGAGCACCGGAACTGATGCTCAGCCGCTCTGGGCCGCGGACGAGGGACGGGCTCAGTCGTGCCCGTTGCTGCCGTCGCCGCGACCGGTGGAGGACTGCAGGCGGTCGATGTGCTCGGAGGCCTGCGCCTTGGTGAGATCGGCCGGGAGGGTCTCGCCAGCCTCGCGGGCGAGCGTGTCGAGGTAGCTGCGCTGCGGGCCGGTCATCGGCTCGTCGCCGGTGACCCAGTCGGACGGGTCCTTGCTGGCGCTGGTGTCGCTGCCGTCATCGGCACGGGCGCGAGGACATCGCCCTCGGTCTTGACGTCGGGATCGGTCGTGTTGTCATCGCTCATGCTGCGACGCTACGCCCGACCACCGACATCGGCGAGGGCTTGCGGAGCGGCGCCCCGCGACCCGCCTCACGAGCCGAGCAGAGCGTGCGCGACGGTGAAGATCACCAGACCCGCCAGCGATCCGACCACCGTGCCGTTGATCCGGATGAACTGGAGGTCCTTGCCGACCTGGAGCTCGAGCTTCTCGGAGGTCTCTCGCGGGTCCCAACGGTGGATCGTGTCGCCGATGATGCTGGCGATGTCGGTGCGGTAGCGGTCCACGAGGTTGGCGGCGACCGAGCCGATCCAGGAGTCGACGGTCGAGGCGAGGCCCGCATCGGTCGAGAGGCGCCTGCCGAGGTCGACGACGATCGACTCGATGCTCCCACGGAGCGGGCTGGCGGGATCGTCCATCGCGCCCAGGAGCGAGGCCTTCGTCGCCTCCCAGGCGTCGCCGGCCAGCTCGCGCACCCGCGGGCTGTCGAAGGCGCGGTTCTTGATCTCCTCGACCCGGGCGATCAGATCGGGGTCCGTGCCGAGATCCTGTGCGAGGGTGGCGAGATAGCCGTCGATCGCGAGGCGGAACGGGTGCTCCTGATCGACGCGCACGGCGGCGACGAACACGAGTGCCTCGCGGTAGAGCCGCTCGTCGACAGCGCGGCTGACCGCCGAGGGCAGCCAGCTCGGCAGGCGCCCGCTGACCATCCTGGTGAAGCTCTGCGGATTCGCGGCGAGCCACGCCTCCGCCTGCTCGACCAGGGTGTCGACCAGGCGCCGGTGGTGGCCGGCGTCGACCACGCTGCCGACGAGGGAGCCCAGCGGCGGCCCCCACTGCGGATCGAGGAGGTGGCGTCGCGCGAGCGCCTCGATGACCCTCTGCACATCGGAATCGTCGAGCAGGGCGATCGCCGAACGGACGGCCGCGGCGCTCTCGCCGCCGACGCGACGGGCGTTCTCGGGCTCGGCAAGCCAGAGCCCCGCGCGTCGGGCGATGCCGAAGGAGTCGAGCTTCTCGCGGACGATCGCGCCGCGGAGGAAGTTCTCCTCGACGAACTGCGCAAGGCTCGCTCCGATCTCGTCCTTCTTGGTGGGGATGATCGCGGTGTGCGGGATGGGCAGGCCCAGCGGCCTGCGGAACAGCGCCGTCACCGCGAACCAGTCGGCGAGCGCTCCGACCATCCCGCCCTCGCTCGCCGCACGCACCCATTGGAGCCAGGGGTAGCGGTCCTGCAGAGCGAAGGAGAATGCGAAGACGACGGCCATCGCGACCAGGAGGCCCGTGGCGAGCCGCTTCATCCGGACGAGGGCGGCGCGCTTGGCCTCGTCGTCGCGCCCGACGGCGGCAGGGGCGGTCATGACGAGACGGGGAACCCCTCGTGGCGGATGCCCCAGGCCACGGTCCACTCCTCACCCGGCTCGAGCCAGCGCAGGCCCTGGCCGGTGTTCAAGGCCTCGGCCGGAGCGGTCATCGGCTCGACCGCGATCGCCGTGGTGACGTCGTCGCCGTCGGGGAAGATCCGGGTGATGAAGACCTGGACGAAGTTGTGGGAGGCGTCGGCCCAGAGCAGCACACGACGCCCGTCCTCCGCGCGGAGTCCGTGCACACTCTCGCCGTCGACGATGCGGACGTCGGCCCATGCGTCGTCGAGTTCGAGCTCGCCGACACGGCGCCCCCCGCGCAGGTCCCACTCGGTGCCCTCGACCGGGCTCTGGACCGTGGGGTTGAGGCGGTCGTCGACCTCGATGTGCACGGCGGCGTCGACGGTGATCTCGAGCTCGTCGGTGGGGACGTCGCCGATGGCGAGGAAGGGATGGGTGCCGATCGCGACCGGCGCCTCGTCGGCTCCGACGTTGACGACGTGGTGCACGACCGTCAGGCCGTCCGCCTGCAGTTCGTAGCGGACAGTCGTCTCGAGGTGGAACGGGTAGCCGGCCTGCGGGACCACCGGCGCGGCGAGTTCGACGAACGCGGGGCCCTGGTCGACGAGCCGGTAGGGCGTGCTGACCAGGAGGCCATGGATGGCGTTGTGGTACTTGGGCTCGGTGATCGCGAGCTGGAGGGTCTGGCCGCGATGGTGCCAGCGGCCGTCCTTGACGCGGTTCGGCCAGGGCATCAGCACGATGCCCGACCCGAACGGCGGGACAACGCTCGCGGGGTAGGACGCGGTGATCTCGACGCCGTCGACGGAGAGGTGGCGCAGCGCTGCTGCCACCTCCGTCACGACGGCGTGGAGCGTCCTGCCCTCGGCGGTGAGGTCGAGGGAGAACTGGCGCCCGGTGGCGGGAGCGGGGGTGAAGTCGGCCATTCCTGAATCCTACGGACTGACGCGATCGCGCAGAGCGCTGCAGCGGGTGACGGCCAGGCCCGCCTCTTCGAGGCCGGCCACGATCTCATCCGCGGCGGCTGCCCCGGTGAGCAGACGGTCGAACTCCTCCGCGGCCGCGACCCTCCCGAGGTCGACGACGCCGAGCTTGGAGGAGTCGGCGACGACGATCCTTCGTGCTGCGGCGTGCAGCATCCGCCGCTTCAGGGCGGCCTCGGGGAGGTTGACATTGGTGACGCCTGCCTCGGAGTGGACGCCGGTGCAGCCGATGAAGGCGACATCGGCCCGCAGCCGCTCGAGCATCTCGGAGGCGAGAGGCTCGACCAGCGAGTGCTGCAGCGGGCGGAGCGTGCCTCCCGTGACGATCACGCTGAAGCGCGGGATCGCGGGCTCGAGCGCGAAAGCGGTCGAGAGGCCGTTGGTGATCACCGTGATATCGCGCAGTTCCTCTCGCTCGACGAGGGCGTGCGCGATGGCGAGCGGAGTGGTGCCGACATCGAGGATGACGCTCTGGCCGGACGTGACCGAGGCGGCAGCCGCGCGGCCGATCGCGGCCTTCTCGTCGGAGGCTGCGCTCAGGCCCTCCTCGAGCGAGCGCTCGACGGAGCGCACCGCGGTGGGGATCGCTCCGCCGCGCACCCGTTGGAGTGCTCCCTCGCTCGCGAGCACGGCGAGGTCGGAGCGCACCGTGACCGCGGAGACTCCGAGGTGGTCGGCGAGATCGGTGACCGCGACGAAACCCGAGCGCTCGGCGAGGAGCCTCATCCGTACGCGGCGCTCGAGCGCGGAGTGCGCCTCGGGCTCGCCGTCGTTCCTCATCGCTCCATCGTGCCGCGCCGAGCGCTGCTTGTCAAAGCGCAAGCAGACTTTCCTTTTCGAAGATCACGTTCTAGTCTGGCCCCTGTCATGAACGAAGCGATCCCCCTCTCCGCCGGCGTCGTCAAGCGCCCGCACACGCTGGCCGACGGCCGCGAACTCCTCTACTTCGACGACGCCGACACGGCGCTCCCCCCGGAGCGCGCCGTCGACGCCCGAGCCCTCGATCCGCGGCCCGCCACGGCCCGGATGCGCCAGGACGTCCTCACCGGTGAATGGGTGTCGATCGCCGCCTCGCGGCAGAACCGGGTGTTCCTGCCTCCGGCCGAGCTCGATCCGCTCGCCCCCGCCTCCCCCACCAACCCGTCAGAGGTGCCCAGCCCCTACGATGTCGCAGTCTTCGAGAACCGCTCCCCCTCCTTCGGGCCGCTCCTCGAGGATGCGGACGCGCCCGCCTCCCTCGACGACCTGCGCACGCTCGGCCTCGGCCGCACGCTGACGAGCGTCGGGCGCTGCGAGGTCGTCTGCTTCAGCCCCGAGCACGAGGGTTCCTTCGCGACGCTGAGCGCATCGCGAGCCCGCACCGTGGTGGAGGCGTGGGCCGACCGGGTGGGCGCCCTCTCGGCGCTCCCCGGCGTGCAGCAGGTGTTCCCGTTCGAGAACCGCGGCGAGGCGATCGGCGTCACGCTGCACCACCCGCACGGGCAGATCTACTCCTATCCGTACGTCACGCCCCGCACGACTCGGCTCCTGGCCTCGCTTGACGCCTACGGCCCCTCGATGTTCGCCGACGTCCTGGCGTTCGAGCAGGCGGGCGAGCGTGTGTTGATCCGCGGGGAGCACTTCACGGCGTTCGTGCCGTTCGCCGCGCGCTGGCCGGTCGAGGTCCATCTCCTGCCGCACCGCCACATCCCGGACCTGGCCGAGACCACGCCGGAGGAGCGCGACGAGCTCGCGCGCCTGTACCAGCGCCTGCTCCGGGGCGTCGACGCGCTCTACGACAGCCCCACCCCCTACATCGCCGCGTGGCACCAGGCGCCGGTGCACGAGCGCCGCGACGAGGTGAGGCTGATGCTGCAGATCACGTCGCCGCGGCGAGCCGAGACGAAGCTCAAGTATTTGGCGGGCAGCGAGGCCGCGATGGGCGCCTGGATCGGCGACATCGCTCCCGAGACGACCGCCGCCGCCCTGCGCGCGGCGATCGAACGGGCCGACGCGGTCACCCTGCCAGCGGAGGCGCCGCGACTCCCCCGGCGCCGCCCTCCCGAGCAGCGACCACTCGGGCAGCGTCCTGCCCGACGGCGCCACGACACCCGCCACGACTGCCGCCGAGATCGTCGAGGAGAACCGATGACCGCCACTCCAGCCCTCCCGACCGCCGTCGCCGAGCGGGCGTCGTCGGGCTTCGCACGCGTGTACGGCCGCACGGCCGCAGGGGTCTGGGCCGGCCCGGGCAGAGTGAACCTCATCGGCGAGCACACCGATTACAACGACGGCTTCGTCTTCCCGTTCGCGATCGACCGCGCCACGGCCATCGCCGTGGCTCCGCGTGAGGACCGCACGATCCGCATCAGCAGCGCGTTCGCCACCGAGGTCGTCGAGGTCTCACTCGACGGACTCGTCCCAGGGACGCTGTCAGGGTGGTCGGCGTACCCCCTCGGCGTCGTCTGGGCACTCACGGAGCACGGCGTCGACCTCGGCGTGCGCTCGGGCTTCGATGCGTTCGTGGACTCGGATGTGCCGGTCGGTGCCGGACTCTCGAGCTCGGCCGCGCTGATGTGCGCGATGGCGGTCGCCCTCGACGAACTCTGGAGTCTCGGCCTCGACCGCGCGACCCTGGCCAGGGTCGGCCGACGCGCCGAGAACGTCGCCGTGGGCGCCCCGACCGGGATCATGGACGAGTCGGCCTCCCTCTTCGGCGAGCGCGACGCCGCGGTGTTCCTCGACTGCCGCAGCCTGGACACCGAGGTGATCCCCCTCGCTTCGAAGAGGCGGGGCTGGTCATGCTCGTGATCGACACCCGAGTCGAGCACGCCCACGCCACCGGCGGGTACGCCGAACGCCGAACCTCCTGCGAGCTCGGAGCCTCCACTCTCGGAGTCGACTCGCTCCGGGAGCTCTCGACCGACGACCTGCCCCGGGCCGAGGAGCTCCTCGACGAGGTGACCTTCCGCCGCGTGAAGCACGTCGTCACCGAGGACGCGCGCGTGCTCGAGACCGTGCGTACCCTCCGCGAGCACGGCCCCCGCTCGATCGGCGGACTGCTCGACGCAGGACACGCCTCCCTCCGTGACGACTTCGAGATCTCGGTCCCCGAACTCGACACCGCCGTGGAGGCCTCGCGCAGCGCTGGTGCTCTCGGCGCGCGGATGACCGGCGGTGGCTTCGGAGGCTCCGCGATCGCGCTGACGCCTGTCGAGAAGGAGGAGGAGGTCCGCGCGGCGGTCCTCGCCGCCTTCGCAGAGAAGGGCTTCGCGACGCCCGAGCTGTTCCTCGTCACCGCCGCCGACGGTGCCGGCCGCGTGCTCTGATCACCACCCCGGAGGCCGCGCGCTCCGATCGCCGACGGCACAGGCCGTGTCCACCACGGTCGGCAGCGGATGCGGATGGCCCACGGACACGACTGCGCGGGCGGCCTTCCCGGTCGCGGCTCTCCGCAGCCGTCGAGCCCGGGGAGACCCGGCCACCGGCCTCCCCGAGCCGCACGGTGCCGACGGGGTGGCCGCCGCTCATCAGCACGAGCGGCGGCCACCGTTGGAGGAACACCGGCGACCTGCCCGACCGCGACGCCGCGCGCCGCGGTCGTCGATGCGGCGCGAATGCCGCCGTGTGGAGAGGGATCGGCGAGGACTCCGGTGGCTCACATCGCGGAGCCGGGCTCCCCGACGCGGCTCAGCTCTCGAAGGTCGACGCGTCGATCACGAAGCGGTAGCGCACGTCCGACGCGAGCACGCGCTCGTACGCCTCGTTGATCTGCGACGCGGACACCACCTCGACTTCGCTCGCGATGCCCTTCTCGGCACAGAAATCGAGCATCTCCTGGGTCTCGCGGATACCGCCGATGCCGGACCCGGCGAAGGAGCGGCGTCCGCCGAACAGCGTGAAGACGTGCAGCGGCAGAGCCTCGGCCGGCGCACCGACATTCACCATCGTGCCGTTGCGCCGCAGGAGGCCGAGGTAGGCGTCGAGGTCGAGCGGCGCGCTCACCGTGTTGACGATGAGGTCGAAGCTGCTCGCGAGCTCGGTGAACGTCGCCTCGTCGCGGGTCGCGTAGTAGTGGTCGGCTCCCAGGCGGAGACCGTCCTCCTTCTTGCTCAGCGTCTGCGAGAGCACCGTGACCTCGGCTCCCATCGCGTGCGCGAACTTGACCGCCATGTGGCCGAGCCCGCCGAGGCCGACGACGGCGACCCGCTTGCCGGGGCCCGCCTCCCAGTGCGACAGCGGCGAGTAGGTGGTGATGCCCGCACAGAGCAGCGGTGCCGCAGCCTCGAAGGGGATCGACTCAGGGACGCGGAGGACGAAGTCCTCGACGACCACGACGTGCGTGGAGTAGCCGCCCTGGGTGACGGTGCCGTCGCGATCGACGGAAGCGTAGGTGCCGATGTTGCCCTTGAGGCAGTACTGCTCCTCGCCGGCCAGGCAGTTCTCGCACTCGCGGCACGAGTTGACCATGCAGCCGACGCGACGCGGTCGCCGACGGAGTGCTTGCTGACCTCGGAGCCGACCTCGGCGACGACGCCGACGATCTCGTGGCCGACGGTGAGGGGGTACTGCACCGGACCCCAGTCGCCGCGCACGGTGTGGATGTCGGAGTGGCAGATGCCGGAGTAGACGATCTCGATCAGGACGTCGTGCGGTCCGACGTCACGGCGCTCGATCGTGGTGGGGACGAGCGGCTCGGTCGCGGACGGGGCTGCGTAGGCGGTGACGGTGAGCATGGTTTCTCCTCGTGGGGCGTTGCGCGCTCCGAGGACGTGTCCGACGGAGGTGGGGGACGCGAGAGCGCCGGACCACGCTACGCGGGCGCGCCTGGGAGTCTCCCGGCCGCCGTCAGCGCAGCGCGCGCTCCGCCGCCGTCACCACATTGTGGATGAGCATCGCGCGGGTCATCGGACCGACTCCCCCGGGGACGGGCGAGAGCCAGCCGGCGACCTCGGCCACACCGGGAGCGACGTCACCGGTGAGCTTCGCACGGCCGGAGTCGGCGTTCTCGACCCGGGTGATGCCCACGTCGAGCACGGCCGCACCGGGCTTCACCCAGTCGGCGGCGATCAGACCGGGGACGCCGACGGCCGCGACCACGATGTCGGCGCGGCGGACCTCCGCGGCGAGATCGGCGGTGCGCGAGTGGGTGAGAGTGACGGTCGCATCGAGGCCCTTGCGGGTGAGCAGGAGCCCGAGCGGGCGGCCGACGGTGAGACCCCGGCCGACGACGACGACGTGCTTGCCGGAGGTCGGGATGTCGTGGCGCTGCAGCATCTCGACGATGCCGTTGGGCGTGCACGGCAGCGGACTGTCGAGCTCCCCCTCGACACCGAGCACGAGACGACCGAGGTTGGTCGGGTGCAGCCCGTCGGCATCCTTGGCGGGATCCATCAGCTCAAGCATCGCGTTCTCGTCGATGCCCCGGGGCAAGGGGAGCTGGATGATGTAGCCGGTCACCGCCTCCGACTCATTGAGCCCGCGGATCGCCGCCCGGATGTCGTCTGCCGATGCCGTCGCCGGCAGGTCGACCCGGATCGACTCGATGCCGACCTCGGCGCAGTCGCGGTGCTTGCCCGCGACGTAGGAGCGTGAGGCCGGGTCGTCGCCGACCAGCAGCGTGCCGAGGCCGGGCACGACGCCCTGCTCACGCAGTGCGGTCACGCGCACGGCGATCTCGGCCTTGACCGACGCCGCTGTGGCGACTCCGTCGAGTACCTGTGCCGTCATCTGGAGGCTCCTCGTTCAGGGCGCGGCGGAGCGGGTCGCCCCCTCCGCCGCGCGGGTGGTGCTGTTACAGGCCGGGGTAGAGGGGGAAGTCGTCGGTGAGGCGGGCGACGCGGGTGCGCAGCGCCTCCAGATCGGCCGAGGGCTTGAGGGCCTCGGCGATGACGTCGGCGACCTCGGTGAACTCCGTGTCGTCGAACCCCCGCGTGGCCAGAGCCGGCGTGCCGATGCGCAGGCCGGAGGTGACCATCGGAGGCCGCGGGTCGAACGGGACGGCATTGCGGTTGACGGTGATGCCGACCTCGTGGAGTCGGTCCTCGGCCTGCTGTCCGTCGAGCGGCGAGTTGCGCAGATCGGCGAGCACCAGGTGCACGTCCGTCCCTCCGGTGAGCACGTCGATGCCCTCGGCCTTCGCGTCAGCGGCCGTGAGGCGCTCGGCGAGGATCTGCGCGCCGCGGATGGTGCGGGCCTGTCGGTCGGCGAACTCGGCCTCACCTGCGAGCTTGAACGCGGTCGCCTTCGCGGCGATGACGTGCATGAGCGGTCCGCCCTGCTGGCCGGGGAACACGGCCGAGTTGAGCTTCTTGGCGTACTCCTGCTTGGCGAGGATGAGACCGGAGCGGGGCCCGGCGAGCGTCTTGTGCACGGTGGAGGTGACGACGTCGGCGTGCGGCACCGGCGACGGGTGCAGTCCCGCGGCCACGAGGCCTGCGAAGTGGGCCATGTCGACCCAGAGCTTCGCGCCGACCTCGTCCGCGATGGCGCGGAACGCTTCGAAGTCCAGGTGGCGAGGGTAGGCCGACCAGCCGGCGATGAGCACCTGCGGACGGACCTCGAGGGCCTTCTCGCGGACGACGTCCATGTCGATGCGGAAGGTCTGCGGGTCGACGCCGTAGGCGGTGGCGGTGTAGAGCTTGCCCGAGAAGTTCAGCTTCATCCCGTGCGTGAGGTGCCCGCCGTGCGCCAGCTCGAGGCCGAGGATGGTGTCGCCGGGCTGGACCAGTGCGGCGAGCGCCGCCGCGTTGGCCGTCGCCCCCGAGTGGGGCTGCACGTTGGCGAACTCGGCGCCGAAGAGGGCCTTCGCCCGGTCGATCGCCAGCTGCTCGGCGACATCGACGAACTCGCAGCCGCCGTAGTACCGGCGACCGGGGTAACCCTCGGCGTACTTGTTGGTCAGGACCGAGCCCTGCGACTCGAGAACGGCACGCGGCACGAAGTTCTCGCTCGCGATCATCTCGAGGTAGCCGCGCTGGCGGTCGAGCTCCTGCTGGAGGACGGCGGCGATCTCGGGATCGACGACCGAGACGGGCTCGTCGAACGAGGCGGAGAGGCCCGGGCGGGCGGAGGCGGGGGAAGAGGACACGGACGCTCCTTGGCTGGGAAACGGAAGGGGCCCGGCGGGTCGCGGCGAGGCGACACGGCTCGGTCGGGCGACCCGATCTACGGTATCCGTTCCAGCCCAGGCGTGCGGCGGGAAAAGTGTCCGCGGCAACGCCACGGAGGAGGTGCCGCTCCCTGATGGTCACCCATCCGAACGCCAGTCGCGGCGGAGTCACTCTAGCAAGGGCCACGAGTGGCGCGATCGGCTGCGCGTAGTCCGACCGCGGCTCATCTCTGTGCGAGGATCGCTCGGGGGGGTTCACCGTGAGGCTCGGGAGGGAGCGGCATGGCTGGGTTGCGGCGGGTGGGCGCCTCCATCGACGACGCGAATGACGCTGAGCTGCTCACCCTGGTCCGAGAGGGCCGCACGGCGGCGACAGCCGAACTCTGGCGGCGGCACGCCGCCGCGGGCCGCACTGTCGCGCGCGCGTGGTCGAGCAGCGCCGACCCCGACGACCTGGTCTCGGAGGCGTTCCTCCGCGTTCTCGGCGCCGTCGAGCGAGGCGGCGGGCCCGAGGGTGCATTCCGCCCCTACTTCTTCACGTCGATCCGCAACGTCGCCACCTCGTGGGCCCGTCGTGGGCAGCACGAGCGCCCCCTGGACGACGGCGACCGCGAGCTCGCCGCAGAGGGGCCGGACCCCGAGGAGCAGGCCCTCGCCGCACTCGAGCGCGACCTCGGCGCGCGCGCGTTCAAGGCGCTGCCCGCTCGCTGGCAGGAGGTGCTCTGGTACACGGAGGTCGAGGGGCTCTCCCCCGCCCAGGCCGCCCCGCTGCTCGGACTGCGGCCGAACGGCGTCGCCGCGCTGAGCCTCCGGGCCAGGGAGGGCCTGCGCGTCGCGTGGATCCGTGAGCACGTGGTCGATTCCGCGGCGAGCGGCGAGTGCGAGTGGGTGCTCGAACGAGCGGGAGCACACACCCGCGGGCGCCTTCCTGCCCGTGACCGCCTGCGTCTGAACGCCCACCTGATGGACTGCACCTCGTGCGAGGACGCCCTCGCCGAGGCCGAGAGCGCCGGGCGGAGGCTCGCCACCGTTCTGCTGCCGCTGGCCGCGGGGCCTGGGGCGGGCGCGGCCGCGTGGGGCCGGCGGGGAGCGCGGAGCCGGCATCGGCCGCTACCGCGA
>NZ_LIIN01000053.1 GCF_001634385.1 Rathayibacter tanaceti
GCGCGGCGGCGTGACGACCCGTGCCACCGGCACGTCCCTCTGCTCCGCCAGCATCCCCGACACGAGAGCGACGGTGATCGCGAGCGCGGCGAGGGAGTGCTGGTCGCCGAACCAGTTGGTGTTGTCCGCCATGCCGTGTAGGAAGGTCCAGAGGATCCCCACCGCCAGCGCCCCGACCAGGACGGCCTCGGTCTTGGCGACCCGCAGCAGCAGGCGCAGGACTCCGACGGTCGCGGCGAGGAGGAACGCCAGGACGGGCAGAGCGATCAGGAGACCACCGTTCGACCACGCACTGATCAGCAGGTTGTGGGGTGGTCGGGGCTCGCTGTGCTGTGTGAACTCGGACGCCCGCGCCAGCCACAGGTCCTCCCAGCCGCCGTAGCCGAGACCGAGGAGCCAGTGCTCCGGGAAGGCGCTGGCCGCGAGGCGCATGAAGTCGCCACGCGCGCCGAGGGTCAGCAGACCCGCGTTCGCGAGCTGGGGGAAGAAGACCGCCACGCTGTAGATGGCCGCGATGCTCGAGGGGATGGCGATCATCCAGGCCACAGGACCCAGGCTTCTGCCCTTGAGGCCCCGGATGGCCGCGACCACGACGGGCAGCACGATCGCCAGGACGATCGCTGTCTTGGACAGGGTGAAGAGGGATCCGGCGAGTCCGGCGACGGCCGTGAGGAAGAGCACCTTGCCGCGCTGCTTCCGCCAGGCGGCGAAGTAGAGCGCCGCCGTGGTCGCCATGTACATCGACGCGATGTTGCCGTTGAGGAAGAATCCGCCCGACTTCTCCTGGAGCACGTTGTTGAACGACGTGGTGAAGATGTCGCGCACGTAGATGTCCGAGAACAGGACGGCGTTCGGCCAGCGGAGATAGGCCGCCTCCTGCACGGGGTCCACCTGGAAGACGATCGTCAGGACGACCTGGAGGAGGAAGACCGGAGCGGACCAGACAAGCGCCCTGCCGACGACCCTCCAGGCGCTCGGACCGAGCTGCCGGACGGCCAGATAGGGCGAGAGGAACGAGATGGTCGAGACGAGCTCGCGCAGTCCCACCGAGGGCGTGCGGGAGTAGGAGACGGCGAAGAGGGTGGCGCCGAAGATGAGCAGGGCCAGGACGACGAAGCGGTCGACGTGGGTGCCGCGCATCCGCGTCACGAGGTACGGGAGGAACAGGAGGCTCCAGCCGACGGGCGCCGTGACCGGACCGACCGTGTAGAACTGCACGACACTCAGCGCCAGCAGCACCGTGAGGAACAGCAGCAGGGTCCGCTCGTGCCGCTTCTGCGCCTCGTCGACGACCTCGGTGCGACCGGGCCGGCCGGCCCTCCCGCGTCCGGGCCGGCCGCCAGGGCGCTGCCGGGGGGCTGTGGCGATCGGCCGGGAGGAGGCTTGTCCTCCCGAGCGGGTCGTCGGGGTTGTCCGAGCCGGAGCGGGACTCGCGGTGCGGACAGGGGTGGTGAGTGCCTCAGCGTGCCGACCCATCACCGCACCCCCTCGGAGAGGCGGGTGGCGCCCCGCGACCCGGGGACAGGGAGTCGAGAGAGTGTCGCGAAACGTCGCGAGGATCTGGACGGTGCACCCACCACTGCCGGGGAGGGCAGATATGCGGCGACGCTCGTCGCAGAGGCATTTCCGGCCGCCGTGTCCGGGTGTCCGGCGAGCGGCGCCTGCCGTGCGTGCGCGCGCGCACGGGCGGGAAGCGAGGGGTCGCCGGACCGGATCCGATCGAGCGAGGTCCGAAGCGTCAGGGCGCTCGGACGGGGGGCGTAGTCAATGAAGAAAAGTCGGGTAAGTGACACGAGGCGCGAGCATAACTCGACAACTGCGGTGGAGTCGCCGAGAGACGGCGTGGTGGCGCGATACGGAGGACGCAGCCGAGCGGCCCGGCGGAGCCCCTCAGGGCATGCCGAGCGCCGCTGAGCACCCCGTCAGTTCCGACTGGGAGCCATCGAGTACTCGTCACGACACGCGTCCGTGCGGCGAGCGGCGCGTGCGGGCTGACGCTCCTGGTCAGGCGCGTGCGGGCTGACGCTCCTGGTCAGTGCTGAGGCTGCGCGCCGCCGAGCAGCTGGTCGGCGCGACGGGCGATGCCCGGCCAGCCGAACTCCGCCGACCGCCGACGGGAGGCCTCGGCGATCTGCGCCCGGCGCTCCGGATCGCGGAGGGACTCCAGGAGGGCCGGCACAGCGGCGACCATCGCCGCCGCGACCTCCTCCTCGGACCCGGCCCGCACGAGGATCGAGCCGTCCACGACACCGTCGCCGGTGCGCAGGATCTCGGGGAGCCCGCCCCGCTCGACGGTGACGACGGGCAGCCCGCGCGAGAGCGCCTCCACCACGACCATTCCGAACGGCTCGTCCCACCGGCACGGGTACAGGAGGAAGGCGGAGGACGCGAACAGGTCCAGCAGTCTCTCGTGCGGGAGGAACGGCAGGCGCCGGGCCGCCGCCGGCTGCGCTGCGATCGCCTCGTCGAGGGCGCGGACGTAGGGGGTCGGCGTCGCGTCGGCACCGAGGCCGGCCGCTCCCGCGATCACCAGTCGGAGATCGACGCCCTGCTCGGCCTGCACTCGCTGGACGATCTCCACCGCCTCGCGAGCGCCCTTCTCGGGCACGAGGCGGCCGGCGAAGACGGCCTCGACAGGAACGGCGAGCGGGGACCGCTCGCTCTGCGGGGCCGGGACGACTCCGTTGTACAGGACCGCCGTCGCCTCGAGGCGGTACAGATCGACCGCCCGACGACGCAGGAACTCGCTGCAGAAGAACCACTCGTCGACGGCGTCGAGGTAGGGACGCGCCTCCTCGAGAGCATGAGGGAGATGGTCGAGCAGGTCGTTGTGCATGTGGGCGACGATGCGACCCCGATAGCCCAGCTGGCGCAACCTGGCGGCGTAGCGCGGCCGGTTGTGGATCCAGACGGTCGGCACCCGACGCAGCGACGGCGCCAGACAGAGCAGCCACGGCCGTCCACCGAGCGAAAGGCGGCGCAGCTCGGCCGCCGGGTCGCCATCGCGGCGCCGGGCGAGCACGAGGGCGACCCTGCGCTGGACGGAGTAGACCGCGCCGTACACGCGGTGGTGGCGGACGTCAACGCCCTCGGCCGGAGCCGACCAGGGGGCGTGCACAGTGATCCGCAGCTGCGAGCGCGAGACGGTCTCGCGCACCCATGTCGCGACTGCTCCCCCGGTGCCGTCGAAGCGCTCCTCCGCGGCGAGGACGACAGCCACCTCGGGCGGCGTCGCCCGGCCCGGACGGAAGCGCTGCGGGAGCCGCGACAGCACGAGCGAGCGGGCCTCAGCGAGATCGCGGCCCGGAGCCAGGAGCGCGGTCGCCCCCAGCACGAGACCGGCGAGCACGATCTCGACCGGGAACAGCCGGAGGAAGGAGCCCTCGGGCAAGGCCGACAGCGCCATCAGGAGGACCGCCATGGGCAGCGCGAGGAGTGGTCCACCGCTGCAGGCGCGCAGGAAGGCCGAGATGCGGATGCCGAGGATGACCCGGAGGACGACGTAGGTGACCACGAATCCCAGGACGCTGGAGAGCAGCAGACCGCCGATGAGGCCGTCGAGCCCGAAGAGCACGCCGCCGCCGACGATCATCGGGATGGTGACGGCCGTCTTGAGGACGTTCACGACCAGGCCGAAGCGGACACGGTTCATCGCCATCAGCACGAAGCCGACGGGATTGCCGATGGCGCGCACCGCGCCGACGAAGGTCAGCGCCGTGGTCATCCCGGCGATCCAGCCCCAGTCCGGCCCGTAGAACACGCGGACGACCTCCTCGGAGCGCAGGGCGACGAAGACGAGGGGCGGGATGCTCGCCATACCGAGCACCGCCGTGACGCTGAGGTAGTTCTTGGCGACCCGGTCCCGGTCGTGCTGGATGGACGAGAAGACCGGGAACATCACCCGGGTCACGATCGGGTTGACGCGGGCGGGGAGGTTGACGGCCAGATTGTAGGCGAGCGTGTAGCCGCCGAGCTGGGCCGGGCCGAGCAGACGGCCGATGGCGAGGGAGCTCGCGTTGGAACCCAGATAGTTCACGACTCCATCGAGGGTCTGGAAGACGCCGAACGAGAGGAAGCGCCCTGTCTCACGCGGCCGGAAGCGCCAGCGGAGACGGAACCACCGACGTGCCTGCACGAAGGCGAGCGCGGAGCGCAGCAGCGCGGTCGCGACGAGGCCCCAGGCGTACGAGACGGCTCCCGCTCCCGCGAAGGCGAGAGCGACGGTCACGGCGAAGCCGCCGGCGATCGAGACGGTCTCGGAGATGGCGACCGCGCGGAAGCGGATGCCCTTCTCGAGCACGGCCCGCGGCACCTGGCCGGCGGCGCTGCCCACGAAGACCAGCGAGGCCACGGCGAGGACGGGAGCGGCGGCAGCGGAACCGAGCAGCACGGCGATCGGTCCCGCCGCGAGGAAGACGACCGCCGTGACGAGGACGCCGACGCTCAGGTTCAGCCAGAAGACCGACGAGAGCTCGAAGCTGGTCGCCCGACGCCGCTGGATGATCGCCTGCGCGACTCCCATGCCGAGGAAGATGTCGACGAACGCGTTGAGCAGGCCGACGATCGCGATGAGGCCCATCTGCGACGCATCGAGCAGCCGCGCGAGCAGCGCGAACTGCCCGAGCTGCACCGCGAGCGCGACGGCGAAGGAGATCGCCGTCCAGGTCGTCGCATCAACGGTGGTCCGGCGCAGGCTCACCGGGCTCCCCGAGCGCTGAACGCGCGCGGTCCGCTCGTGGAGGAGGCATCCTCGGTGAGCACGGGGCGGCGGCGCCAGACCTGCTCCGCGGGTGCGGGCGGGCCGGGCACCATCATCACCGCGAGCACGGCGACCCAGGTCAGCCACGACACTCCGTCGAAGTCGTCGATGCGCAGCGGCATCTCGGCGAGCGAGCAGGCCAGCAGCGTCAGCACGAACAGATAGCTGACCATGGAGCGGTCGAAGTAGGTCAGCGAGCGGACGAGGACACTGACGAGGAACACCAGCAGAGCGGCGATGAGGATGATCCCGCCCCACACCATCGTCGAGACGAAGAGGTTGTGCCCGTGCCAGGGCGTGTGCCCGATCAGCCGGGGCATGATGCCCTCCTTGGTGAAGGCGTTGGTCGAGAGGCCGACGAGGAAGTGATCGGGGATCACGCTCATCGAGGACATCCAGATCGCGCCGCGGCTGGTGAGGGCCGAGCGGTCGTTCACGAGGATGGGCAGGAGCACCATCGCCGTCGCCGTGAGCGTCACCGCGCTGATCGCCACCGCACGGCGAGTGCGCTCGTGACGGATGAGGCGCAGGACCACCGCGACGAGGATCGTGATGCCGGCCGCGATCAGCGAGGTGCGCGAGGCGCTCAGCACAAGGTTGGCCAGGACGATCGCCAGACCGGCGTACCGGGCGGCCCGTCGGCGCAGGAGCAGGACGAACGGCAGGCCCAGGGCCATCGTCATCCCGAGGACATTCATCTGCGGGAAGATCCCGGCGAGCAGGCGCGTCCCGATGAGGGCCTTCGTCTCCCCCGCGAGGAGAGCGTCCTCACGCATCCAGCCCTGGTCCGTCAGACCGGTCAGGAGGCTCGCAAGACCGATCAGGACGATCGCGATGCCGATGACCCGCAGGTCGTCCCAGCGCGGGGCGATCGACCACAGCGCGAGGACGAGGGCGATGATCACCCAGTACTTCGGCGTCGGATTCACGCCGCCCACGGCCAGCGTGTTGGTCACCTGGGCGGTGACGAGGTAGACGGCTGCACCCGCGAGCCCGATCAGGTTTGCGCGCTTGCGGCCGAGGTTGAGGAAGAAGATGACGGCGACGCCCACGAGGAACAGAGCCGGAGCCACCGCGTCGACCGTCGCGCCGAGGTTGCTCGGGTTCACGGCGCCGGTGGAGTAGCCGTCGGAGGCGGCGCGACCTGCCAGGAAGAGGTCGACGATCTTGCCCCCCGAGGTCATGATGAAGGTGACCAGCAGAACGATCGCGAAGTGGATCCGGCGCCGCTTGTCGTCGCGCTTCTCGAGCACGGCGGCCGAGACCGCGTCCGGGCCGGTCGCCAGGCGCCCGAGACGCCCGCCGAGCGCCTGTCCGGACGACACCGGGCGGCCGCGCTGAGCCGTGGTCGTCGTGCGCCCCGCACCGGGACGCTGACGGTGCTCCATCGTGTGCCTCGCGCCGTTCATCGTCGCTCTCCGTTCGTCGTCGTCGATCGTGCGCGACCGGCTGCGCGGTCGTAGAGGTCCTCCAGATCGCGGATGCGATCGGAGAGGTCGAAGGAGGCGAGGACCCGCTCCCGGCCCGCCCGTCCCATGGTCTCCGCACGGGCCGGGTCGCCCAGCAGTGCGGCGAGAGCCGTCGAGAGGGCGGTGACGTCGGCCTCGGGAACGAGCATTCCGGTGACTCCGTCCTCGACCGCCTCCGGGACGCCGCCGTGAGCATAGGAGACTACCGGAGCACCGGCGAGTGCCGCCTCGAGGAACACCATCCCGAAGCCCTCTGCGTCCCCGTTCGACGCGGTCAGCGACGGGGCGCAGAACACCGCGGCGGTCCGGAGGATCTCGGCCACCTCGGCGGGCGGGCGGGAGCCGACGAACGTCGCTCGGGTAAGGCCCAGCCGCGCCGCCTGCTCGCCGAGAGCCGCACGGAGATGGCCGTCGCCGACGATCGTCAGCGGGACGTCGCGCAGCGGCAGCGGTAGCGCGGCCATCGCGTCGAGCAGATCGGCGACCCCCTTCTTGTCCGAGAGCCGCCCGACGAAGACGACGCCTTCGCGGGAAGCGTCTTGGGAGGGCGCGTCCGCCACTGTCGGGATGCCGATGTAGCGGACCTCGGTGCGATTGGGGTCGGCGCCGAGCCGGACGAGACCGTCGGCGATGAAGCGCGAGACTCCGACGACCGCATAAGCGTGACGGAAGACGGCGCGCGCCGTGAGCGCACGCTGCAGGCGCGCGAGGGGGCGCAGCGACCGCGGAGCACCGGTCGCACGCGGCCAGCTGGTCACGTCGTAGCCGTGGCCGGTGACCACCAGCGGGATGCGCCGCCGCCGCGCGTAGCGGGCGATGTAGGCGGCATCGGTGAGGAAGTGCGCGTGGATCAGCTCGGGCCGCTGCTCGGCGATCAGGGCGTCGAGGCCGCGCGAGACTCCGAACCAGCGCAGCAGCAGGGCCCGGCGCTGCCAGGACGAGATCGGGTCGTAGAGCACTCGGTCGCTCTCCTCGCGCAGGACCCCGGAGCCGGTGTGCTCGAGGCCCGCCCCGAGAGCGCGCCAGCGGTGCAGTCCGCGCATCTGGTTACGGACGAAGGTCTCGGAGTCTTGGAGCCAGGCACGCTTCCACACGAGCACGAGCGGGCGCTCGGAAGCCCCGGGCGACTCAGCGGGAGGCATGGCGCACCCGGTGCCGCAGTGCCGCGACGACACTCGGCAGGACATGGACGGCATCCACGAGGTAGCGGCGCCAGAGGCGCCCGGGCTCGCGGGTGAGGCGGTGGACCCACTCGAGTCCGAGGCGCTGGAGGAACAGGGGCGCTCGCGACACCTCGCCGGCGAGGAAGTCGACGGCGGCGCCGACGCCCAGGCAGACGGCGCCTGTGCCGCCGACCGTGAGGAGGCGCTCGCGCACCTCTTCCTGCTTGGGCGATCCCAGGCAGAGCGCGACGATCCGGACATCGGCCTCGCGCAGCGTCGACGAGAGCGAGGCGAGGTACTGGTCGTCGGCGAGGTCCGCGGGTTCGGGTGCGACCGAGATCGGCACCCGGAGTCCGGGGAAGCGGCGCATCAACTCGGCGGCGGCGCGATCGGCGACACCGGGCCGACCGCCGACGATCGCCACGGGAAGATCCTCGAGGGCGGCGCGTCGGCAGACCTCGGTGAACAGGTCGATTCCCGTCACGCGGCTCGCCGTGCGGTGGCCGTACCAGCGCG
This sequence comes from Rathayibacter tanaceti, assembly GCF_001634385.1. Taxonomy (GTDB): domain Bacteria; phylum Actinomycetota; class Actinomycetes; order Actinomycetales; family Microbacteriaceae; genus Rathayibacter; species Rathayibacter tanaceti. The sequence goes on from NZ_LIIN01000053.1 coordinate 7,908, forward strand.
CGATCCAGACCAGGGGGGTGCCGTCGAGCACGACGAGGGAGGCGCGTCCGTAGTAGCGGCGGAACTCGCCGGACTGCTTCCAGCGCACGAAGTGATCGGTGTTGGGGGTGACCACGAGCTCGTCCCGCCCGCTCGTGGCGAGATCGAGGACGGCCTGCGTGCCTCCTCGAGCGAGGTGATGCTGGCGGGCATCCGCTCGATGCGGCCGGTGATGTAGGAGGTCATGCCGCCGCCTTCCCCCGGAAGAACGAGACGAGGCCGGCGAGGTGCCGCTGCTCGCTCGGGCGGAGTCCGGCGGCCGCGTCGAGCAGAGCTCGCAGCTCGGTCTCGAGGCCCTCCGGAGCACCGCCGCGGGGGAAGCCGGCGCGACGCCACGAGAACCAGCCGGGCGCGAAGCCGAGGAGCCGACGGCCGAGGTCGTCAAACGCCTCCTCGACGAGCGTGCTGGCGGTCTTGGAGCGGATCCAGTCGGGATCGATCGTCGTCTGGTGCGCATGGCGCAGGTAGAGGACGGTCGGCACGGTGTCGCGCACCAGCCGGTGTCCCTCGAGGCTCGCGCGGAGGTAGAGGTCGAAGTCCTCCGCCGCCACCGAGCGGTAGCCGTCGAGAGCCCTCATCACGCTCGTGCGGCCCGTCAGAGTCGGGTGCATCAGCGGATTCTCGAGCAGGAGCGCGAGCGCGATGCCCTCGCTCGAGAGGAACGGGAGCAGCTGCGGCTTGAGGAGCGGGATCGGGGGCTTGCGCACGATGACCGTCGAGAAGGCCAGATCGGCGCCTCCTGCGAGAAGCCTCGCCTGGCGGCTGAAGCGCCACGGGAACGCCCGGTCGTCACCGTCGAGGATCGCCACGAACGGCGTCTCGACCTGCTCCAGCAGGGCGTTGCGCGACGCGGGGATGCCCTGCGGTGACGCGTCGTCGAGGATCCGCAGCCGGCGGTCGCCGATGCGCGCCACCGCGGCCGCTGTTCCGTCGGTGCTCCCGTCGTCGCGGACGAGCACGCGTCCCGACGGCGGGAGAGCGCGGAGTGCGCTCCGGACGGAGCCGGCGATCGTGCCCTCCGCGTTCCGGGCGGTGATGCAGACGGTCACGCCGTTCATCGGGGGGTGCTCCTTCGGTCGGAGAGGCGGCGGTGGGTGTCGTGCACGGAGTAGAGGACGCGGCTGATCAGCGCGAACGCGGCCGGGACGTGCTTGAGCACGAGCGCGAGTACCAGCATGCGCGGGCGCCGCGCCGAGCGCAGCACGTGCACGTCCTTCAGCGCGGCCGAGCCCAAGCCGATACCGGTGCGGACCAGGGCGGGATCGGCGTTCTGCCGGATCGGCGTGAGGGCGACCGGCACGGCGTAGAACCAGGTGGTGAACCAGTCGGAGAGAGCGACCGGTACCTCGTCGAACGTCCGCTCGAGCGCCGCGCGCATCGCCTCGGCGCACACCAGGAGGTTGCCCAGATTCGGATCGCGCCGCCGGGTGATGGAGGAGGCGGTGTAGACGTAGGAGTAGAGGATGTCCGGGATGAACAGGACCCGCTCCGCCTCCTGCACCGCGCGCAGCACCCCGACGAAGTCGGACTGCGAGGTGAGCCGCGGGAACAGCTCGTTCTGCAGGATCCGGCGACGGAAGAGCTTGTTCCAGAGGAAGCCGTGCAGCTCCCCCGCGGCCATCCGCTCGAGCGCCCGCTCGGACGAGACGAGCTCGCGGCGGTCGAGACCGTCGATCACACGCCCGGAGGTGGCCTGGCGCGTCCGGTAGAGCGCCCGGCAGACGACGATGTCGGCCGCTGACCGCTCGGCCTCGGTCGCGAGTGTGGAGACGATCCGCGGGTCCCACTCGTCGTCGACGTCCACGAACCAGACGAACTCGGAGTCGATCTCGGCCAGCGCGCGGTTGCGGGCGGCCGCGACTCCCCCGTTCTCCCTCACCCGCAGGAGGCGGGCATCGTCGCGCGAGGCGGCCCAGCGTTCGAGGACATCGGCCGTGCCGTCGGCGGAGGCATCGTCGATGAGGACGACGTCGACCCCGGGGACGAGGGTCCTCTCGAGTCGGGCCAGGAAGGCGTCGAGCTGCGCGAGCGCGTTGTAGCACGGTGCGATGACGGTCACCGAGAGCCTGTCCGCGGTCACCGCCGTACCCCGAGCTCGCGGTAGGCGAGCAGGACCGCGCCGAAGACGGCGTCGGGCGAGGCGACCGCGTCGACCCAGGTCTTCGCCCGCTCCGCGTGCTCCAGCAGACGGTCCGGCTCGGCCAGGGCCGCCTCGAGGGCAGCCGCGATCTCGTCGCCGGTGGCGCCGGCGGGCACGAGGAGGCCCTTGCCTCCGCCGAGCAATTCACCGACGCCGCCGACATCGGTCGCGACGACCGGACGCCGACGGGCCATCGCCTCAAGCATCACCAGCGGCGTTCCCTCCCAGCGGGATGTGGAGAGGAGCAGGTGCGCCGCATCGAGAGCGGAGGTCACGTCGGCGGACGGGCCGCTGAACTCCGCGACCCCAGCCTCGAGCGCCCGCTGCCGGAGCGCGGGCAGCATCGGACCGTCGCCGAGCCAGGTCGCGGTGACCTCGCGCGAGCGGGCGAGCGACTCGACCGCGGCGAGGAAGCGCTCGGGGTCCTTCTGCTCGGCGAGCCGGCCGATCCCGAGGATGCGGACCGGCGCTTCGGTGAGCGCGGACTCGCTCGCGGGAGTGCCGGAGACGTTGGCGGGGGCGTTTCCCGTCACCACGACGCGCTCGGGCGAGCGCCCGTAATCGTCGACGACCATGCGCCCCACCGACGCCGAGACGGCGAAGATGCGGCGGGAACGGAAGGACAGGGCTCGGCGGTCGATCGAGGGGAGCTCCGTGTGCGCGTGCTCGACCACCGGGACGCCGAGAGCCGCTCCCACCAGAAGCGCGAGCAGCGCCTCCCGACGCTGGTGCGCGTGCAGGACGTCGGGGCGGAAGCGCCGGACCGCTCGGGCGAGGTTGAACAGATCGGCGGCGAAACCCTGTTCGGGGCGGCGGACGACGAAGGTCGTCGAGCCCGCGGGGACGCTCGCGCTGAGCGGACCGGGCCGGCCCCAGTAGGCGACGGTGCAGCCGTGCTCACGGCTCCACGCTCCGAGCGAGAGGGCGACGCGCTGGGCACCGCCGTCCTCGAAGGTGTCGAGGACGTGCAGAACGCGCACGCCGCTCGCGTGCCCGGCGTTCACGCGTCGCTCCCGAGCGGCTCGGCGTCGGTGAAGTACTGCTCGAGGGAGTCGAGGACGAGGTCGACGTCGTGGCGCAGCAGATCCGGATCGGCCTCGAAGCGCGTCGCGAGGAGCGTCACGACCTCGTCGCGCGGACGGCCCTCGAGGATCGCCGCCTGGAACACGGCGTCGGCGCTGAGGGAGAGGGCGACGGGAGTCGACCAGGGCCGCGAGAGGTCGAGGACGTACGCCTGCTCGTCGGTGCGCTCCACGGCGAAGCGCACGGCCGGACGGGGCGTCTCCTGCTCGACCGTCGGCTCCTCGACCGACTCGGCGTGCTCGGGGACGACCGTCGGCTCGTCGGACGGCCGCAGCGGAGCGGTGGCCTCGACGACCACGTCGATCGACGACGCCGGAGCAGGCTCGTCGTGCCCGCCCACCCGGGCGACACGGAGGAATCCCGAGAGCGCCGAGGGCAGCCCGCGCACGGCGCGCACCGTCCTCTCGAGGCGGAGACGGAGGCGTCGGCCGCGCGTCTTCGCGCCGGGATGGCTCGCCTCCAGATCGGCGCGGGTGGGGAACGCCGCCCGCAGCAGCAGGACGCCCTTGAGCCGCCACGGAGCGGAGGCGACGGCGTGCAGCCAGTTGAAGGTGTGTCGGTCGGAGCGGCGCCGGACATCCCAGAGGACCTGGGCGTGCCGGTATCGCTCCTCGGCGGGGGCGGCGACGCCCCACGACTCGAGCAGCTCGTTCATCGGTGTCTGCGCGCCGAGCTCGACGGCCGCGTCGCGGATCGCCGCCCGCTCCTCGAGCGACAGGCTCGCACCGTGCTCGCGCAGTGCCGCGAGGATGCCCGCCGAGGACGCCGAACGAGCGCTGCGCAGCTGGTGCAGAGCGTGGAGGACGAGGTGGTGGGCCGGACCGGGGATCTCGAGGGTCTCGTCGCTGAGCGGCAGATCGACCCGCGCCGCCCAGAGGTGCTCGAACACCAGCCGCTCCTCCTCGAAGGCGCCGGGGAACGAACGGTGCACGTCGACATCGCACGGCCAGGAGGGGTGCACCAGGGTGATCGAGTGGTCGACGAACAGCGTCCAGCTCAGGGCTTCGGCGCGGCGGCGCCAGCCCATCGATCCGAGCACGACGAGAGCCTCGTCGAAGTGGCCGGGGTCGACCCAGAGGTCGACATCGGCGGAGGTCATCGGGGGGCGGATGCCCTGGCGGTGCAGGCCCTCGCCCTTGATCACGAGACTGCGGATGCCGCGGTCGCGCAGGGTGTACTGCACCAGCACTGCGGCGAGACGCAGTGCGACGGCGCTGGGCAGGGCGATGGTCGGGGATCCCGCCGGCGCGGAATCCTCCGGCAGAGCGTCCTCGGTGGATCGGGGCTCAGGCGACACGCGCGCCGCCCTTCGCCAGGGCGAGGACCTCGTCCGCCACGACCGACCAGGGCCGCTCACGGGCGAGCTCGCGGGCACGGGCCGACATCGAGTTCCACTCGCGGCGGATACGACCGAGAGCGTCCTCGTAGTCCTCCCGGGAAGCGAAGTCCGGGACGACGGCGCCGGCGCCCGCGGCGCAGAAGTCGGCGAGGACGCTGGACTCCGTCGCGAGGACGGGGACGCCGCCGGCCAGCGCTTCGAGGCCCGCCGCGGCTCCGCTCGTCGTGCGCGCGAGGTGGACGTAGGCGTGGGAGTGCCGCAGCACTTCCGCCCGACCGTCCCGGTCCTGCTCCCCGACGAAGCGGAGACCGGGCGCCAGGTCGTCGTCGACCTCTCCTCCCGTGTCCACCACCGTGATGTACTCGGTGCCCGCGAGGCGGGCGACGACGTCGAGGCGGTCGGTGCCCTGGTCCCATCCGGGTGCACCGACCGTCATCAGCCGCAGCGGGCCGTCGGGCGCGGTCGGTGCGACGGCGGTGGGCTCGGGGAGGCCGGGGACGATGACCGCTGGCGCGGTGAGGTGCCACGCGGAGGGCGAGGCGAGGTGGGCGGTCGGCACCACGACGACCGTGCCGCGGAGCTCCTGGTCGCAACGCGACGCGAAGGGGGCGCGACGGCGTGCCTGAGCGTCGGGGTGCTCGGCGACCGCCTCGCTGCGCCCCCCGTCGGCGAGGAGGAGCGTCGTCGGGGCGAGCCCGATCAGCTCGAGCGCCGTGCCGGGGAACGTGACGACGATGTCGGGGCGCTCGGGCTCGAGGAGCCGGCGCGCACGGCGGGTGAAGGCGGGGAGTGCGACGGACGCGGCACCGAGACGGCCCGCGGGCGCGACGACTCGCCCGAGGAGGGTGCGGCGCACGTCAGCTCCGGGGAAGCCGTCCGGATCGGACGTGACCACGACGACGCGGTGGCCCTGCTCGCGCCAAGCCCGCTCGAGGGGTGCTGCGTGCCACGCCTCGAGCGCGACGATCGCGATGGTCAGCACGGGAGTCCTCCCCCGGTCAGCGGGCACGCCGACGACGACGCCCCTGCGACGGGACGCCGCGCGCGCGGACGTTCGGCGCGAACCGCGGCCCCCATGCCGCAGTGCGGACGGAACGCCGGATGCCGGCGGTCGATGACGTCGTGCACAGGACGGTACCTCTCTCCGTTGCGACAGGCGGAGCCGCAGACGTCCGAGAAGCTATCCCGGCCGTTCGCCACCCCCGAGTGGGAGGCGCGAAACAGAGTCGGCCACGGCGTACTGGGCGCGTGCCGACCACCCGATGGTGGATGCGCCGTCGAACGCTCGCGAGGGGCCCTCGGCGGGGACCGCGAGCGGCGTCGACTCGGCGTCCCGAGTGCCCGAGCCGATGCCGGAGTGAGCCGACGCGTCAGTCCCCGCCACATCCCCGCGGGCGCTTCCGGCCCGGCGGAGCCGCCCGCGACCGGCCGATAGAGTCGTGACCGTGATCCCCTCCGCGCAGTCTCCGACCTCCTGCTCCGCGGCTCGCCGGGAGACGATCCCGGCCCCCGTCCGGTCGGGAGCCGCGCGATGAGGGGCATCGTCCTCGCCGGCGGCTCCGGTTCGCGACTGTGGCCCATCACCAAGGGCATCTCGAAGCAGCTGATGCCGATCTACGACAAGCCGATGGTCTACTACCCGCTGTCCACGCTGATGATGGCCGGGATCGACGAGGTCCTCGTGATCACCACCCCGGAGTACAACGATCAGTTCCGCGCGCTGCTCGGCGACGGCTCGAGCCTCGGAATGCGGATCGACTACGCCGTCCAGCCCTCCCCCGACGGCCTCGCCCAGGCCTTCCTCATCGGCGAGGAGTTCATCGGCGACGAGTCCGTCGCGCTGGTGCTCGGCGACAACATCTTCCACGGGACGGCACTCGGGACGGCGCTCGCGACGAACACCTCGATCGAGGGCGCCGTAATCTTCGCCTACCAGGTCGCGGATCCCCGCGCCTACGGTGTCGTCGAGTTCGACGAGCGGTTCCGGGCGGTCTCGATCGAGGAGAAGCCGGAGCACCCCAAGAGCACCTACGCCGTGCCCGGACTCTACTTCTACGACAACGACGTCGTGGGCATCGCGAAGACGATCCGCCCCTCGGCCCGCGGCGAGCTCGAGATCTCGACGATCAACGAACGCTACCTCGATGCCGGGCGTCTCAAGGTCCAGGTCCTCGACCGCGGCACCGCCTGGCTCGACACGGGCACGTTCGACTCGATGATCGAGGCGACCGAGTTCGTACGCGTCATCGAGCAGCGCCAGGGCTTCAAGATCGGCTGCATCGAGGAGATCGCCTGGCGCAACTCCTGGATCGACGACGCCCGTCTGGCTGAGCTCGCAGCTCCGCTGGTCAAGAGCGGCTACGGCGCCTACCTCCAGCGGCTGCTGCGCCTCGAGGGCGCGACCGCCGGCCGCTGAACCCCTTTCTCCCCGACCCCCGCAGGAGCCCTCGTGCGAATCCTCGTCACCGGCGGTGCCGGCTTCATCGGCAGCAACTTCGTCCACCTGACCCTCCGTGAGCGTCCCGACGTGCGGATCACTGTTCTCGACAAGCTCACCTACGCGGGCAACCGCGAGTCCCTCGCCCCCGTGGCCGACCGGGTGCGGCTCGTCGAGGGCGATGTCGCCGATGCCGAGCTGGTCGACCGGCTCGTGGCCGACTCCGACCTCGTCGTGCACTTCGCGGCGGAGTCGCACAACGACAACTCGCTGCACGACCCGACGCCGTTCCTCGAGACGAACATCGTCGGCACCTTCGCGCTGCTGCAGGCGGTGCGCACGCACGACGTCCGCTACCACCACATCTCGACAGACGAGGTGTATGGCGACCTCGCGCTCGAGGACCCGGCGCGGTTCACGGAGCGCACCCCCTACAACCCGTCGAGCCCCTACTCGTCGACGAAGGCGGCCAGCGATCTGCTCGTGCGCGCCTGGGTGCGCTCGTTCGGGATCCGCGCGACGATCTCGAACTGCTCGAACAATTACGGGCCCTACCAGCACGTCGAGAAGTTCATCCCGCGCCAGATCACCCAGGCCATCGACGGGATCCGGCCCCAGCTCTACGGAGCGGGCGCGAACGTGCGCGACTGGATCCACGTCGACGACCACAACAGCGGCGTCTGGGCGATCATCGACCGCGGCGAGATCGGCGAGACCTACCTGATCGGCGCCGACGGTGAGAGGAGCAACCTCGAGGTTGTGCAGCGGATCCTCGTCGCGTTCGGCCGCGCCGAGGACGACTTCGACCACGTCACCGACCGGCCGGGGCACGACCTCCGCTACGCCATCGACTCCTCGCGGCTGCGGACCGAGCTCGGCTGGCGCCCGGTCTACACCGACTTCGAGGCAGGTCTCGCGGCCACGATCGACTGGTACCGGGCGAACGAGGCGTGGTGGCGACCGGCGAAGGCGTCCACGGAGGCGAAGTACGCGGCTGAGGACTGAGCGACAGGCTTCGCGCTCGTCAGCGCGGAGCGGCTCCCGGAGTCACTCCGCGGGCCGTGCGCGTCAGTGGATTCGGGCACCTCCGCAGGGAGCCGACGAGCACGCCTGCGGAGGCGCTGCTCGCCTTCCGAGCATCCCCGCCCAGCGCGGCTGCCGGACCACGGCCGACGCGAGCAGCGCGCGTGGACCCGCCGCCTCAGCGCACCGCTACCGTCGCCCGATCACGTCCGGTGAGGTCGCGCTGCGTGGTCGAGCCGCGCCAGCCGTCAGCCGTCAGCAGCGCGCGGATCGCGGCACCCTGCAGCTCGCCGTGCTCGATCACGAGCACTCCCCCTGGCCGGAGCAGGCGCAGCGCGGTGACCGAGAGCGAGCGGACCACGTCGAGCCCATCCTCGCCGCCGTAGAGCGCCGACGGCGGGTCGAACAGGCGCACCTCCGGATCGCGCGGGATCGCGGCCGCCGGGATGTACGGCGGGTTGGAGACGACGACCGACACGGTGCCGTCGAGCTCGGGCAGCGCCCGGGCCAGATCGTCGAAGATAATGCGCGCGTTCTCGAGCCCGAGACGCTCGCGGTTGCCGCGCGCCCAGATGAACGCCTCCGGGGCGTTCTCGACGCCGATCACCCGGGCGTGCGGAACCTCGTGCGCCAGGGCCAGCGCGAGCGCTCCGCTCCCCGTGCCCAGATCGACGGCGAGGGGCGATGGATCGACGACGGCACGCAGGGCGTCGATCGCGATCTGCGCGACGCCCTCGGTCTCGGGGCGGGGCACGAACACTCCGGGGCCCACCGCCAGCTCAAGGGAGCGGAACGGTGCGACGCCGGTGATGTGCTGGAGCGGCTCCCTGGCGGCCCGGCGCTCGATCGCGCTCTCGAGCGCCGCCTGCGCGCGCTCGTCGAGGGCCAGCCCTGTGATCAGGCGTGCCTGGAGCTGCCCGCGGCCGAGTCCGAGCACGTGGCCGAGCAGCAGCTCCGCGTCCACATCGGGGGTCGGCACGTGCGCGGCGGCGAGACGACCGACCGCCTCCGCGAGCAGAGCCCGGGCGTCGACGCCGGCGGTCACGAGGCTCATGCCCCCTCGGAGCCGATGTCGGCCAGACGCGCCTCTTCGTCGGCCTGGATCGCGCTCTCGACCACCGGGTCGAGCGCTCCGTTCATCACCCCGTCGAGGTTGTACGCCTTGTAGCCCGTGCGGTGGTCGGCGATCCGGTTCTCGGGGAAGTTGTAGGTGCGGATGCGCTCCGAGCGGTCCATCGTCCGGATCTGCGTCTTGCGCGCGTCCGAGGCCGCCGCGGCGATCTCCTCCTGCTGGCGCGCCAGGATGCGGGCGCGCAGCACACGCATGCCCGCCTCGCGGTTCTGCAGCTGGCTCTTCTCGTTCTGCATCGAGACGACGATGCCGGTGGGAAGGTGGGTGATGCGCACCGCGGAGTCGGTGGTGTTCACCGACTGACCGCCGGGCCCCGAGGAGCGGTAGACGTCGATCTTGAGGTCGTTCTGGTTGATCGCGACCTCCTCGGGCGCGTCGACCTCGGGGAACACCAGCACGCCGGTCGTCGATGTGTGGATGCGGCCCTGCGACTCCGTGACGGGGACGCGCTGCACGCGGTGCACGCCTCCCTCGTACTTCAGGTGAGCCCAGACGCCCTGCGACGGATCGGAGGCGTTGCTCTTGATCGCGACCTGCACGTTCTTGTAGCCGCCGAGGTCGGACTCGTCGCGGTCGAGGATCTCGGTCTTCCAGCCCTTCGCCTCCGCGTAGTGCAGGTACATCCGGAGCAGGTCGGCGGCGAAGAGCGCGCTCTCGGCTCCCCCCTCGCCGCCCTTGATCTCCATGATCACGTCGCGCCCGTCGTCCGGGTCGCGCGGGATGAGGAGGCGTCGCAGCCTCTCCTGCGCCACGCGCAGCGACTCCTCCAGCTCGGGGACCTCCTCAGCGAACGCCTCGTCCTCCCGGGCGAGCTCGCGTGCCGCCTCGAGGTCCTCGCCGGCCTGGAGCCACGCGGAGTGCGCCGCCCTGATCTGGCTCAGCTCCGCATAGCGCCGGTTGACCTTTTTCGCCCGGGCGGCATCGGCGTGCAGAGCCGGGTCGGAGAGCTGCGTCTGCAGGTCCTCGTGCTCGGCGAGGAGGACGCTGACGGATTCGAACATGAGGGGCCTGGCTTCCGGAGTAGTGGGGTGGGGACGCAGCGGCGGCACCCGGGGACGCGAAAACGTCCGCGGCCGCCCCTGCTCGAGGGGCGACCGCGGACGTCGGGGCGCTAGTGGTGGCCGTTGCCGTGGCCGGCGGCGGCCGGGCCGACCGCCGACTTCGAGACCTGCATCAGGAACTCGACGTTCGAGGAGGTCTCCTTTAGGCGCGACAGGATGATCTCGAGCGCCTGCTGCTGGTCGAGCCCGGCGAGGGCGCGGCGAAGCTTCCAGGTGATCTTGACCTCGTCGGTGCTGAGCAGCATCTCCTCGCGGCGGGTACCGGAGGCGTTCACATCGACCGCGGGGAAGATCCGCTTGTCGGCAAGGTGGCGGGAGAGGCGGAGCTCCATGTTGCCGGTGCCCTTGAACTCCTCGAAGATCACCTCGTCCATCTTCGAGCCGGTCTCGATGAGTGCCGTCGCGAGGATGGTGAGCGAACCGCCGTTCTCGATGTTGCGCGCCGCTCCGAAGAACTTCTTCGGCGGGTAGAGGGCCGACGCGTCGACCCCGCCCGAGAGCACGCGACCCGAGGCGGGCGCCGTCACGTTGTAGGCGCGGCCGAGGCGGGTGATCGAGTCGAGCAGCACGACGACGTCGTGTCCCAGTTCGACCAGGCGCTTCGCGCGCTCGATCGCGAGTTCGGCCACCGTGGTGTGGTCCTCGGCCGGGCGGTCGAAGGTGGAGGCGACGACCTCGCCACGCACGGTGCGCTGCATGTCGGTGACCTCCTCCGGACGCTCGTCGACGAGGACGACCATGAGGTGGACCTCGGGGTTGTTCTGCACGATCGCATTGGCGATCTGCTGCAGGACGATCGTCTTGCCCGCCTTGGGCGGCGCGACGATGAGGCCGCGCTGGCCCTTGCCGATCGGGGCGACGAGGTCGATGATCCTCTGGGTCAGCTTGCCGGGCTCGGTCTCGAGGCGCAGGCGCTCGGTCGGGTAGAGCGGCGTGAGCTTCTGGAACTCGACGCGTGCGGCGGCCTCCTCGACGGTCTGGCCGTTGATCGAGTCGACCCGGACGATCGCGTTGTACTTCTGGCGTCCGCCACCCTCGCCCTCGCGGGGCTGGCGGATGGCGCCGACGACGGCGTCGCCCTTGCGCAGGTTGTACTTCTTGACCTGGCCGAGCGAGACGTACACGTCGCTCACGCCGGGCAGGTAGCCCGTGGTCCGCACGAACGCGTAGTTGTCGAGGACGTCGAGGATGCCGGCGACCGGGATGAGGACGTCGTCCTCGCCGATCTCGGGCTCGATGTCGTCGCCCACTGCTCCGCCGCGGCGCTTGCGGTCGCGGTAGCGGCTGCGGCGCCCGTCCTCGCCCTCGGCCTGCTGGCCGTTCTGCTGCGGGCCGGTGCCGCCCTGCTGCTGCGGGACCTGCTGGCCCTCGCTCTGCGCGGCGCGCGAGCCCTGACCGTTCTGCGGCTGGCTCTGCGCGGCACCGTTCTGAGGAGCGTCGTTCTGGCGGTCGTCCCCCCGGTTGCGGTTGCGGTTGCGCCGATTGCGTCCGCGGCCGGTGCCCTGCTGGTCGCCGTTCTGCTGCTGGTCGCCGTTCTGCTGCTCCTGCTGGTCGCCGGAGTCGGAGGACGCGTCGTTGTCGGCGGGCGCGGACTCGGCCTGCTCGTTCTGCTCGGCGCTGCCTCCGCGACTGCGGCGGCGGCCGCGGCGCTCACGCTGGCCGTTCTCGCGGGAGGAGTCGTCGGACTCGGGGCCGTTCGGCAGCTCGATGTCGATCACGGGTTTCGTGGCCGGCTCGGCGTCGCGATCCTGCTCGAGCACCGGGAGGTCGGGGATCAGCGAGTCGACTCCGGACCCGCCGGGGACGTTGAGGTGCTCGCCTGCAGCGACCGTGCCGCTGGAGGCGCGGCGGGAGTTGCGGCGACGCGGGGTGCGCTCGGCCGGCTCGG
>NZ_LIIN01000054.1 GCF_001634385.1 Rathayibacter tanaceti
CGCAGGCCCGCGAAGCCGACGATCTCGCCGCGGTGCAGTTCGAGATCGGTCGGGCCGACGGCTCCGCGGCGGCCGATGCCGCGAGCCCGGTAGATCGCGGGGCCGACGGGCTGGCGCCGGTGCTCGCGCCGGTCGGAGCCGATCTGCCGCAGCGCGTCGATGTCCTTGCCGATCATCTTCGCGATCAGCTCGGCCCGGTCCATGGTGTGCGCCGGGTACTCGCCCACGGTCCCTCCGTCGCGCAGCACCGTCAACCGATCGCTCAGGGTGAGGACCTGCTCGAGGAAGTGCGAGACGAACAGGATCGCGACGCCCTGGTCGCGGAGCCTCCGCAGCACGGCGAAGAGGCGGGCGACGTCGCCGAGGTCGAGGCTCGAGGTGGGCTCGTCGAGCACCAGCACGCGCGGCCGGTCGACCATCGCCCGCCCGATGGCCACCAGCTGGCGGATCGCGGGCGAGAGCGAGCGCAGCGGGAGGTGCGGATCCAGGTCCTCCAGGCCGAGCTCGGCGAGCATCTCGGCGGCCCTCCGGTGGGTACGGGACCACGAGATGCCGAAGCGGCCGCGGATCTCGTGGCCGAGCATCACGTTCTCGCCGATGCTGAGGTTGTCGGTCAGGCGCTCGTCCTGGAACACCGCGGTGATGCCCGCGGCCTTCGCTTCAGCGGGACCGCTGAACCGGCGCGTGACGCCGTCGACCACGATCTCGCCCGCGTCCGGCTGGTGGATGCCGGTGAGCGTCTTGATCAGCGTCGACTTGCCGGCGCCGTTCTCCCCCATCAGGCCGTGAATCTCGCCGGGTACCAGGCGCAGATGCGCCTCGCGAAGAGCCGGTCCGGAGGCGAAGGACACGCGGATCCCGATCATCTCGACGACGGGGGCCGCGGGACTCCGGGTCGTCCTCGATGCGATCGCCACGTGCCGTCCTCGGTTCGTGTGCGGCACGCCGTCAGGGTCGACGCGCCAGGGGCTGCCGCCGATGATACGCGAGCGCGGGCCGCGGGATCACTGCGGGCGGATCACGATCGAGGCGGGGCGGTGGAGGCGCGCACCACCAGCTCGGTCGGGATGCGGGTGCGCTGCGGGATCTCCTGCCCGCGGATCCGGGCGTGGATGACCTCGGCGACGGTCGTGCCCAGCTTGTCGAAGTCCTGCCGCACGGTCGTCAGCGGCGGGAGGAAGTGCCGGGCCGTGGGCAGGTCGTCGAAGCCGATGACGCTGACGTCCTCCGGCACGCGGATACCGCGTTCGACGAGGCCGTGGATCACTCCGAGCGCCATCTCGTCGTTCGCGACGACCATCGCGGTGAAGTCGGGCACCGACTGCAGGCTCGCCGCGAAGTCGTAGCCGGAGTCGGGTGTCCAGTCGCCGATGACGATCGGGCGCTCGTGCATCCCCCACGACTTCGCCCGGCTGTGGAACGCGCGCTCGCGAGCGCGCGCATCGAGCCAGTCCAGCGGGCCCGAGAGGTGCAGGACGTCGCGGTGGCCGAGGCCGCCGAGGTGGTCGACGGCCTGCGACATCCCTGCCTGCTGGTCGACCGAGACGGTGAGGAAGGTGGGGTCCTTGTCGCTTTTGACCACCAGGGTCGGCACGCCGATCTCGACGCTGCGCAGTGTCGCGACGGAGGAGGAGCGCGGCGCGATCACGCAGAGCGCGTCGATCCCGAGCCCCATCAGGTGCTCGATCGCATCTCCCGGCGTCATCTCGAGGTCGGGCCGCAGCGCGACGGAGGTGATCGAGTAGCCCTTCTCGCGGGCGGCGCGCTCGATCGCGCGGAGCGTGCTCGACGGGCCGTACTCGGAGCCGCTCTCGATCATGACGCCGATGCGGTCGGTGCGCTGCGTGACGAGAGAGCGGGCGGCGATGTTCGGGCGGTAGTTGAGCTCGTCGACAGCCTCGAGGACCTTCTGGCGGGTCGACTCCTTGATGTTCGGGTGCCCGCTGAGCACACGCGACACGGTCATGTGCGAGACGCCCGCCACCGCCGCCACATGGCGGAGGTTCGGCCGATCGGCCATGGTGAGGACCTCCTCCGCTCCCCGGGCGGGTGAGCCGCGCCACCCCGGCACGGACGAGGCGGAGAAGGCTCGGCTGCCGAGGGTGGGACCAGCATAGCCAGGCAGTCCCGACCGGCCGGTGGGGGACTCCTGAGTGAGCTGCCACGCTCCTCCCGCGCCGTCAGGACCGGTTCCCGATCCGAACGGTGCGCCCGACCTCCTCCACTCTGACGACCGACGACCCCCCCGACACTCTCAGCGGTCGTGGCGCGTCACTTTCTCGAATCCCCCGAGTGATAGCCCTTCATGCATCGACGATGCGCGCATGCAGTCTGATTGTCGATGCGCTGACAACCAGTTACCTCGGGTCTTACGGCGAAGGATGCACCCGCTCGGCGAGGGTCTTCTGCTCGTGATGGGACTCGGACATGAGGTTCACTGGCATCCTGCCCTCCATTACGGCTCGCTAGTAGGTTGCTTGCCCGTGATCGCGTGAATTCTGGGGTGCAACGAGTCCGCGCCAGAATCCCTTATGCTGAGAATGCTCAGCGACTATCCCCGGCAGGATCGGCGCGGCATCCATTCCTCGAGAGAGAATGTCGTCTAGCGAAGCGATGACGTCCAGCGCCGAGCGTGGACTGAATTGACCCGCGAGACGTTTTGCTTTCGCGCGAACATTATTGGGTGTGGGGCCGGCGTCGATGATGGAGTGGTTCCAAAGCCGACTGTGGTGGGCGCACCTATTTCGCAGATATACGAGGGCGCGCACCCGGTAGGCGAAACCGGCCTGAGCGACTCCGAGGCTGGATGCCACTGCACCAGCCAGAGAGCCTGTGCCGCCGCGCTCGATGCATTTGGACAACGTTCCGAACGACCAGACCTCGACCGCGGACCATACCGGCAGTTCTCCGAACCTCGCCGCTCCCGTCGCACCCTCGGTCTCTGTGAAGCGCAGGATATGTCGCTCCTTGCTGCGCTCGATGTCCCGCAGACACGAATTGACTGTGGGCTCGGCGCTCGGTGCGTCTGAGTAGAAGCTCTCTGCGAGGTAGGTCTCGTAGGGTCCGTGTTCTCGGGCTATGACGTGAGCGGTGTGGCTACGCAGAAGGAGCTCTGCGCGCCCAAGCTGTTCCCCAAGAGTGTGCCTGAGCGCTTCGTCTGCATCGTAGATTGCTTGGATTTCTTCGAACCAGGTTCCCTGCATGAAGGTATCGTCGCCGTGATGCGGGGCGCGCTGGAAGTATCTGACATATCCGGAGAATCGGTAATAGTTCTGTGCTGCCAAGAATCTTTTGCACGCTTCTTGGTCGACAATGCAGAGGCCGCGGTCGAGAAGCAGCTGAATCTGCCGCGTCCATGACAGGGTCGGCTTCTGTGCCATCGTGATCCCCGGATACCCAGAAAAGAGGAAGGCCCCTCCCATGTGAGCATCGTGGAGAGGCTTGGGAGGGGGTCAATCGATCCCAACATACCAGACGTTCGCCGCGGCCACCGTGCCCGCTTCCGCGCGTCCGTCGTGGTCGTTCCGTCCTCGCCGCGGTCGGAGGGGTCCGGTGCGGGTGCGGCTCGCGGTGCGGCGGAGACTGCGGTCGGGCGATGCAGGCGGGTACTGTCGGGATCCACATGGCACGCGACAACGAACCGACCGTCATCCTCACCGACCCGCTCGAGGAGCGCCTCCGAGCGCAGGTAGCCCGCGAGGGGGAGCGCGCCGTCGCTCTGCGCTCCGCGGCTCTGCTCAGCGGCGGCTACGAGGGCGAGGCCTTCCTGCTCACCGTCGGCGGTGAGCACGCAGCGGGTGTCCTCCAGGGCGCCCCCTCCCTCTACTGGCCCGAGCTCTGGGGCGCCCGTGCCCTGCTCTACGTCTGGGACGAGGCGGCGGCCGACGCCGTGACCGCCGGACTCGCGAATCCGTCGTGGCGCGTGCGCGAGATGTGCGCGCGCGTGTGCACGGAGCGCGTGCTCGGCGGGCAGAAGAAGCTCGCGCGACTCACCACCGACGAGCATCCGCGGGTGCGTGCCGCCGGGGCCAGGGCGCTGGTCGCCGCTGCTCTCGCGGGGATCTCCTCCGGCCGGGACGCGAAGGGCGAGTTCGCGTCGAGCGTCGAGGGCACGCTGACGGCGATGCTCCGCGACCCGGACCGCGACGTTCGCCGCGCCGTGCAGCAGGCGGCCGACGCTCTACGGGCGGCGCGCTCGGCGTGAGTCCTCGGCGCCGTCGGCCCAGCCCACGCCGCCCGACACCGCTGCACCCCGGTTCATCCGCCGTGAACGATCCTGCCGGCGCGGTGGTGTCGAGCCCTCCGTGGGCGCCGTGCGCGATGAACCGGAGGCGGAGCCCGGGTCTCAGCCGCCGACGTGGGAGCCGAAGCCGGACTTGCCCGTGCCCCCGAAGCCGCCGGAGAGGGTCGCGCGGGAACCGACCGTCGATCCGGCGGGCGCCTTCTGGACGACGTCGGGCTGCGTCGCTCCGCGGGCCGCGAAGCCGCCGGAGGGGACGGTCGCCCAGCTCGTCGCACGCGTCGAGCTCCAGCGCGACCCCGGGAAGATGATCGGGCCGAGCCAGAAGCCGCCCGCGTAGTGGCCGCGGTACTCGTCTGTCGACTCGCACAGCTGCTCCGGGTCGTCGCCCACGGGCTCGCCCTGCGCCTGGAGCTCGGCGACCTGCTCGCGGACGTCGGCGAGACAGTCCTCACGGCTCGCGTAGACCGGGCGCTCGGCGTTCTCGGGGATCACGTAGTCCTGGCCGTCGGCGCCGGTGGCCACGATGCCGTCGGAGGACGGGCTCGCCGAGTTCAACGCGACGGCCAGGCCGATCGCTCCGACCGCGACCGCGCCTCCGATCAGGAGGCCGCGGCGCTGAGAAGCGATGCCGCTGACGCCGACGTCGCGCGACCGGCGCCGAGCGGTGCCGGTCCCTCTCTCGTCGCCGGTGTCGTCGTGCGCGGAGTGTTCGGGCCCGGTCATCGGATCTCCTCGTCCTGGGGGCGGTGCTCGCGGACGTCCTGCGGCCGGAACCGCTCGGGGCTCCCGAAGACCGGAGCGGCATCCTTGACCCGACCGCCCTCGATGAAGTGAGGGACGAACTCGGCCAGGTCGCCGGTGATCGGGCCGCTGGTCTCGCGGACGTCGATGCCGGCCGGGGTCTCGCCGACGATCCAGCTGCCGATGACCACGGTCTTCCCGTCGATGCGGGCCAGCTCGGCGCGCGCCTGGTGCACGAATCCCTCCGCGCCGTAACCGCCGCCGTTCTCGGCGACGACCGTGCCGTCCGCGTCGAGGACCGTCACGTTCGCTCCCTCGCGGCCCAGGCGCGGCTTGCGCACCTGCGCGGTGCCCACGAGCGGCCGGGCGGAGGCGGGCAGCAGGTTCGGGTGACCGGGGAACATCTCCCACAGCATCACCAGGAGCTGCTTGTTGCTCAGCAGGAGCTTCCAGGCCGGCTCGACCCAGCGCGTGCGCTCGCGCCGATCGAGCAGGAGGCCGCCGAACTGCTCGCCCAGCATCCACTCCCACGGGTAGAGCTTGAACACGTGCCGGATCGGCTCGCCCTCGGCGTCGAGGAAGCCGGCGCCGTCGAGCTCGTAGCGGATGTCCTCGACGAAGATCAGCTTGGGGTCGAAGCCGGCCTGCGCCGCCGTCTCGGCCATGTAGGCCACGGTGTCGGCGTCCTCGACGATCAGCTCGCCGTCTCCGGAGTCGTGCAGCGACGCGAGGTGCAGGCGCGCACCCTCGTCGAGCTGCCAGCGCTCGAGGCGGAGGTGGCGCCACTGCTCGACCAGCTGCTCGTGCAGGCTGTTGAACTGGTCGGCGTCCGGCCCGCGCGTCTCGATCAGCCACTGCCACTGGGCGGCGGCCGTCTCGACCAGCGAGGTCGGGGTGTCGGCGTTGAACTCGAGCAGCTTCACCGTGCCCGCGTCGTCGTAGGCGAGGTCGAAGCGGCCGTAGACGGTCGGGTCGTCCTCGTCCCACGAGGTGCGCACCAACTCGTGGAAGCGGGGCGGGACGCCGAACTCGGCGAAGCGGCCCTGCCGCACCACGCGCTCGCACGCCTCCATGCAGAGGTCGAAGAGCTCCGACGTCGCGCGCTCGAGC
Organism: Rathayibacter tanaceti; assembly: GCF_001634385.1. Taxonomy (GTDB): domain Bacteria; phylum Actinomycetota; class Actinomycetes; order Actinomycetales; family Microbacteriaceae; genus Rathayibacter; species Rathayibacter tanaceti. Next base: position 6,095 of record NZ_LIIN01000054.1, read on the forward strand.
AGGTCGATCTCGGCCGGCGCGAACGAGTAGGCCGCGGACTCGTTCCAGTAGGGGCGGCCGCTTTCGGAGGGGAGGTCGTAGAAGCTGAAGCCGATCTCGTCGCAGCGGGCTCGCCAGTCCGGTCGCGGAGTGAGGGTGTGTCTGCGCATGGTGTCCGGTCAGTGTAGGTCGGGGGTGCGCGCGAGGTCAGGGGGTGGCGCCGCGCGCCGCGCTAGCCTCGACGGGAGCGAAAGGCCGTGCCATGACCGCACCCCTCCCGCTCGCGGGCGTGCGCGTCCTCGAGCTCGGCACCTTCATCGCGGCGCCCACCGCGGGCCGACTGCTGGCCGACTTCGGTGCCGAGGTGATCAAGGTGGAGCGGCCGGGCACGGGGGACGAGCTGCGCCGCTGGCGGCTGCACGAGGGGTCCGAGACCTCGCTCCTGTTCCATACGATCAACCGCAACAAGCGCTCGATCGCCCTCGACCTGCGCACGGACGACGGGCGCGACACCGTCCGCCGCCTGGTCGCCGAGTGCGACGTGGTGCTCGAGAACTTCCGCCCCGGCACGCTCGAGCGCTGGGGCATCGGGCCGGACGTGCTCGACGAGGCCCGCCCGGGCATCGTGATCGGGCGCATCTCGGCGTTCGGGCAGACGGGCCCGCTCTCGGCCCGCCCGGGCTTCGCAGCGGTGGCGGAGGCGATGGGCGGATTCCGTGAGCTGGTCGGCGACCCCGATCGGCCGCCCGTGCGCGTCGGGGTCTCGATCGGCGACTCCGTCGCCGGCCTCTACGCCGGCTACGGAGTGATGATGGCGCTGTTCCAGCGCGAGACGCGCCTCTCCGCCGGGCTCGGGCCGGCTCCGCTGAGCGAGCGCGTGATCGACGTGGCGCTGCACGAGGCGATGTTCTCGATGACCGAGTCGCTGATCCCCGACTACCAGGCTCACGGCATCGTCCGCGAGCGCGTCGGCGGGCGGATGGAGGGCATCGCCCCGACCAACGCCTACACCTGCGCCGACGGGTCGAGCATCGTGATCGCCGGCAACGCGGACGCGATCTTCCAGCGGCTGATGGCGGTGATCGGCCGGAGCGACCTGGGCGAGGATCCGGCGCTCGCCTCGAACGAGCAGCGCTGGCTCCGGCGCGACGAGCTCGACGCCGCGATCGGCGCGTGGACGGCGGGCCGCACCTCCGCCGAGGCGCTCGCGGTCCTCGACGACGAGGGCGTCCCCTCCGGCCCGATCTACACGGCCGCCGACATCAGCGCGAGCGAGCAGTACGCGGCGCGCGACATGATCCAGCCGTTCGACGTGGAGGACGCCGGCCGCACGCTGCACGGCGTGGGCTTCCCCGGGATCGTGCCGGTGCTCGGCGGGCGCTCCCTCCCGATCCGCTCGCTCGCGCCGACGCTGGGCGGCGACACGGAGGAGGTGCTGGCGACGCTGCGGGACGGGGCCGCGGCGCGCGCGGACGCTGCTCCTCCTGCTCCGGCCGCGGCCGGCGGAGGCGACCGGTGACCGCGCTCTCGGCCGCGCGCCTGCGCGACGTGACCCTGCGCGACGGTCTGCAGCTGACCGGCAGGCTCCTGCCGACCGAGCGCAAAGTCGACCTCGTCCGCGCTCTGCTCGCCGCGGGCGTGCCCGAGCTCGAGGTCGGCTCGATGGCGCGCGGCGACCTCGTGCCGCCGATGGCCGACACCCTCGAGGTGATCGCTGCGCTCACCCCCGAGGAGCTGGAGCGGTGCTGGGTGTGGGTCGCGACTCCGCGGCACGTGGAGAGGGCTGCCGCCGCAGGGGCGCGCCGCTTCCAGTACTGCTTCTCGGCGTCCGACTCGCACAACCTCGCCAACGTCGCCGGCCGACGGAGGCGAGCCTGGCGGCGATGCCGGGGGCGGTGGCGCTCGCCGAGGGCGTCGGCGGCCGGATCCAGCTGTGCATCGCCACCTCGTTCACCTGCCCCTTCGAGGGGCCCGTCGATCCGGAACGGGTGCTCGCGATCGCACGCGACCCGCGGGCGGAGGGAGCGGCCGACGTGGTCGTCTGCGACACGCTCGGCCAGGCGCACGCCGACCAGGTGGCATCGCTCGTCGCGCGCGTCGTCGCCGAGACTCCGCCCCGCGAGATCGTGTTCCATGGACACGACACCTGGGGCTCGGGAGTCGCGAACGCGATCGCGTCCGTGCAGGCCGGCGCCGCGGTGGTCGACGGCGCGCTCGGCGGCCTGGGCGGCTGCCCGTTCGCGCCCGGGGCCAGCGGCAACACGGCGACCGAGGACCTCCTCTTCGCCCTGCGCCCGGACTGGTTCACGCCGGCCGTGTTCGCAGGCCTCGTCCATGAGTCGGAGGCGCTGCTCGGCGAACTCGGCGAACCGAACCGCTCGAAGGCCCGGGAGGGTGCCCGCTCGAACGCGCCCGCGTTCCCCTGGGCCGTGGGCGGCTGAGCGGCTCTCTGCGGGTCGTGTGCTGCTCCGGGAGGATGCGCGGCGGCCCGCCGAGTCGGTAGCGTGTCGTGCTCCGTCACCGATGCAGGGGAGCCCAGCCGTGATCCGACGTACCGCCGTGGGAGCCGCCGCGCTCCTACTCCTCGCCCTGACCGGCTGCACGGCGGAGTCGCCGGCGCCGACACCGTCCGCTTCCACCGGTGGCAGCCTGGAGCTGGCGGTCTCCACCGTCTGCGCGCCGGGCGTCGACCCGCAGTGCGTGGCGGTCGGCGGGCAGAACGTCGTCGTCGATCCTGCGGCCTTCACGAGAGCCGGGATCGCCTCGGCCGGGGTGGTGGACACCGGCGGCGTCGAGGTCGTCGATGTGCGCTTCGACGACGAGGGCGCCGCGGTCTTCCAACGATCGACGCGGGAGGCCGCTGACGCAGGCGCCGAGGCACGCCTCCTGATGCGGGCCGGCGACGAGCTCGTGGCGGCGACGACCGTGATGCAGGCGATGGAGGGTGACTCGGTGCAGATCGCGCCCGGTGACGCCGACGCGCAGGAGATCGTCGATCTGATCCGCGCCGGCTGACGGCGCTCGCCTCCGCCTCCCCGCTCAGCGGCGACGCGCGGATGGGGCGGCCACGTCCGGCCGCCCCGTCGTGTCACGGAGTGACGAGCACCTTCAGGGCACTGCGCTCGTCCATAGCGGCGTAGCCGGAGGGCGTGTCCTCCAGGTCGATCGTCCGGTCGAACACCCGACCGGGGTGCACGCTGCCGTCGAGCACGGCGGGCAGCTGCTGCTCGATGTACGCGCGGACGGGGCGGGGCCGCCGGCCAGTCGGATGTTCCTCACGCCCTCGAGAGCGACGCGCTGGACGCCTCGACCGGCTCTCCGACTGCGGAGCAGCGCCGATGACGGTGGACGTGGGAGGCGTCACGAAGGACATCGTCTTCACCCGCGACGACACGCTCGACGTCCGCATCGACGACGCCTACCGCGCGACGTCCGGCATCGGATCGGGCGTGCGGGCGATCACCAGCGGACTCGTCACGGGCACCACGCTCCGCGTCGACCCGGACCGACGCCCGCCTCGCTCTCTCGGCAGAATCCCGTGGCCGTGCGGAATCGTGGCGCGGATCGGCGGGCGGTGTGCGATCCGCCTGTGGTGCCAAGAGCGGTCAAGGTCTACGCTGGCGCGCAGCTCGCCGGACGGCGTGCTGCCCTGAGCGATGATCGTGTGGAGATGGCCCGATGGCCCCTGACGCTCCGCTGCCTCCGAGAACGGATCTCGGACCCGACACCCGAGCCGAGAGCATCGGCGCCCTCGTTGACCTTCTCGAGGCTCTTCGCGATCCTCGCGCGATCAACTCCGGCTCGCCGAGTTGGTCTCGGCCCACGCCCTCGTGCTGCTCCATCCGTCCGGAACTGTTCACGGCTCGGCGTTGGACGGTCGGGTGACGGCGATCGACGGCCCCTCGGTCGGGCCCGTCCTCTCGCGTCGTCTCGGACCGCTGTAGCGAGGCCGATCCGCGATGGCGAAGGCGACGTTGAGCTGGCTCAGGGGAATCGGTCATTCTGCCTATTCCCTTCTCCGCTGGTCTCGCTCTACCCTCGGCTCTGCCGCGCAGTCGCACCCGAATGACGACATCGCGGCACGCCCCGACCCTGGCGGAGAAGAGAGACCTGCGATGACGAACGACCCGACCCTCGACGATCCCGGAACCCGGCTCCGTACCCTCGGATGGACCGCGACCGCCGGCGGAGCAGCGCTCCGGATCCGGTCGGCCGGCACCTCCGAGACGAGATTCGGCCGAGCGTGGACTCGGGGAGGCGAGTGGGAGTCGCTGCCCGGCGAGGGCGCCGTCTACGGCCTCTACGCGGTCGAGGGAACGGGCACGATCGAGGCGAACGGCTCCGAGAGCCCCTATGCGCCCCACCGGCTCGTGCTCCTCGACGGCGGCGAGCCGGCGATCGTACGGATCCAGCGGCCGACGGCCCTCTACCTCTGGCGCTTCGAGTCCGGCATGCTCTCGGCCGCGCCGGTGCGCGGACGCCGGGGCGGCCGCGAGTTCCCGGAGACAGCGACCGCGCCGTTCCGAGCCCTCACCAACAGCCTCCTCGAGGCTGACCCGGCGGTCGCCGAGTCGATCTACGCCGCCCGCGCGAGCGAGTACCTCCTCGCCGCGGCCTTCGCCGGTCTCGACGAGCGTCGCCCGCGCGGCTCGGCGGCCTAGGGGCTCAGACCAGTCCGAGCACGAGGCTCGCGCGCACGGCCTGCACCCGGTTCGACACGCGCAGCTTGGTCAAGATGTGCTCGACGTGCGTGTTCACGGTGTGCCGAGAGAGGTGGAACGCGTCGCCGATCTCGGCGTTCGTCGCTCCGTCGGCCATCAGGCGCAGCACCTCGCGCTCGCGGCTGGTGAGACCCACATCCCCGGCGAGCACGTAAGCGCTGATCTGGACGCCCATCGACCGGCGGGCGGTGTCGAGCGCTACGTACTGGGCGTCGTCGAACTCGTGGATGCCCGCGAAGTTGAAGTGCAGACTCCCCACCACGCGTTCGCCGTGCAGGAGCACGAACGACATGCCCTGGGTGATGCCGGCCGCGACGAGGTGGTCGCGAGCCATCGCGGTCTCGCGGAATCCGGTCTCGCGGGTCCAGTCGAGGATCTCCTCGGGCGAGTCGAGGACCGAGCCGAAGTACTCGCTGTGGGGGATGAAGTCGTCGAGGCCGTCCTGGACGTGGGCGGCGGTCATCCCGTAACTGCGCAGCACCTCGTCGCGGGCGGTCGGTGTGCGGCGGATCGTTGCGGCGGCGAGCATGAAGGGCGCCGTGCGCTGCAGATCGAGCAGCGACGAGGTGAGGTGATCGTCCGCGCTGAGGAACCTCGGTGGCAGGAGGAGCGCAGGTGGAGCCGGCACCAGCTGCGTCACCGTCTCCGTCGACATGCAGACACTCTAGGTGGGCCCTCGGGCCGCGGAGGGGCCTGCGCACCTCTGCGGTGCCACGAGTGCGCAATATGTACACGCGCGCGCTCGTGTCGGGGCATCGTGGCCGAGAAGGCGGACTCGGAGGCCCGCACCGTTACCCTCGAAAGGTGCCCCTGTTCCTCCCTCTGCGCTCGCGCGACGCTGCCGCCGTCCCGAAGCGGCTCCTGCTGACCACGCGGGCCACGGGGACGAACGGCTGGATGAGCCTGTGGGGGACGAATGCGCACGGCGAGATCGCCGGCTGCCCGCCGCCGCGCGCGTGATCCGCGACCGCCCCTCCTCCTGAGACAGCGGCCGCGCCCTCGCGCTCGCTCACCTCTCCGGACGGAACCCCCTCATGCCGCACGCTCCCCTGCCCGCCGACCAGGCCCCGCACTCGATCTGGCGAGGACTGCGCCAGACGCTCCAGAAGGACACGGTCGGAGGCGCTTTCCTCCTCACCGCCACCCTCCTCGCGCTGATCGTCGCGAACAGTCCTGCTGCCGGGCTCTACGAGGCGGTGCGCGACGTCCGCTTCGGGCCCGAGGCGCTACACCTCGAGCTCAGCCTCGGAGCGTGGGCCGCCGACGGGTTGCTCGCGATCTTCTTCTTCGTGGTCGGCCTGGAGCTGAAGGAGGAGTTCGTCGCCGGTAAGCTGCGCGATCCCCGGACGGCGCTCGTGCCGATCGTCGCGGCGGTCGGTGGAGTCGCCGTGCCGGCCCTGATCTTCACCCTCGTCAACCTTCCCCGCGGCGGGGCGGCGCTCGACGGCTGGGCGATCCCCGCGGCGACCGACATCGCGTTCGCGGTCGCCGTGATCGCGGTGGTCGGAAGGTTCCTGCCGCCGGCTCTCCGCACGTTCCTGCTGACGCTCGCGGTGGTCGACGACCTCATCGCGATCACGATCATCGCCGTCTTCTACACGGCCGGCATCGACGTGCTGATGCTCGCGCTGGCGCTGATCCCGCTCGCGGTCTTCGCTGCGTGCGTGCAGCGCGGCGTGCGCGCCTGGTGGGTCCTGATCCCGCTCGGAGTCGCCACCTGGGCTCTGGTGCACGCGTCCGGGATCCACGCGACGGTCGCCGGCGTGCTGCTGGGCTTCACGGTGCCGGTGCTCGCCACGCCGCGCGCGCGGGTGCGAGTCGGCGCCGACGCCGACGGGCATCCGCTCTACGACGGCCTGGCCGCGCACTTCGCCGACCGCTGGAGTGTGCTGTCCACGACGGTCGCCGTCCCCGTGTTCGCCTTCTTCTCGGCGGGAGTCGCCCTCGGCGGCCTCTCGGGTCTCGCGGAGTCGTTCCAGGACTCGATCGCCCTCGGCATCATCGCGGGACTCGTGCTCGGCAAGCCGTTGGGCATCGCCGGCAGCACGTTCCTCCTGACCCGGTTGCGCGGGATCGCCCTCGATCCCTCGCTCCGCTGGGCCGACGTGATCGGCATGACCTTCGTCGCGGGCATCGGCTTCACCGTCTCGCTGCTGGTCGGCGAGCTCTCGTATGGCGCAGGCACCGGGTCGGACGACCACGTGAAGGTCGGCGTACTGACAGGCTCCTTCGTCGCCGCACTGATCGGGGGCACGATCCTCGCGCTCCGTGACCGGCACTACCGCCGCGTGCGCGGCGAGGCGCAGCACTAGCACGCCGTCGTCGGGGGAGGAGACGAGAGTCGTCGCCCGGCTCCCCTCAGGGCGGCGGACGCGTCGTCGCCAGTCGCCGCTACCTCTCACCGCCGAGGACCACGCACTCGCACACAACTCGAAAGGCTCCAGGCCGTTTATGGCCAGGCCGAGTACCTCCAGAAAGTGGGACCCGGATTCAACGAATCCGGGTCCCACTGTGCTCACTCCTCGGTCATCCGAACGTCAGAGTTCGGCTCCGACTGACTGTGCTTCAGTCGACTGCCGCGGCAGCCGGGCGACTGCTCTGTAGTAGAGCAACCACAGGATCGATCCGACCACGGGGAGGAGCACAACGACAACAAGCCAGCCCACCCTCGTTGCGGTGCTGAGACGCTGTGCCTGATGATCGTCACGAGCGCGGACACCAGCAGAATCGCTGCCGCGATGGGGATCGCATACCAGAAGAACGCGTAGGCGTCCGGGATGATCACGTGTTCTGGCGTCATGAGAAGCTCCTGCGGAGGTGACCAGGCTAGCGGAGTCGTTCTGGACCTGACGTCCGATCCAGAGGTTCAGCGCCGAATCGGGCTCTGCGATGCTGTGGAGACCGAGACGGTTGACGAGGACGCGGCCGGAACCGGGGTAGGCGAGTGGTCGTCGCCGGTGCCGGCAGAGCAGGCGCGACGATCGAGGGATCGCCTGAGGGGATACGGACGAAGACCAAGCCTTTATCGTACTCGCGTCGATCACTATGCCTTCGGCATGCGGTCACCCTTCCACGCCACCCTCCCGAGCAACCCAGATCAGATATCACCTCACTGTGCAGCGGACCCGCCCTTCCGGCGCACGGGTCGATGTGCCCTGGCCTGCCATGGTGGCCGTCGTCTCCGCGTGCACGGCTACCGCCGCGCGCACGGCGAGTAGCCTCGGCGGTGCCTCCCTCGGCTCGTGTCGGAGGGGCGCCGACCGATCACCCGTCAGGAGCCCGATGGCCGCCCCCACCGTCCTCGTCGTCTGCATCCACAACGCCGGCCGCTCGCAGATGGCCGCAGGCTACCTCCGTGCGCTCTCCGGAGGCGCCGTGCAGGTGCGCTCCGGCGGCTCCGAGCCCGGCGACCGGATCAATCCGGTCGCGATCCGGGCCATGGCGGAGGAGGGCATCGACATCTCGCAGGCGGTTCCGCAGCTGATGACCACCGAGCAGGTGCAGGCGTCCGACGTCGTGGTCACGATGGGCTGCGGCGACGTCTGCCCGGTCTTCCCCGGCAAGCGCTACGAGGACTGGGACCTGGCCGACCCGCACGGCAAGGAGCTCGACGAGGTTCGGGCGATCCGCGACGACATCCGGCGCCGCGTGCAGGCGCTCCTCGCTGAGCTGCTGCCCGCCTGAGCGTGCCGACCGACGCCGTCGCGTCGCTCGGCTCGAGCACCGCCAGAGTGCGCTCTACCTCGCTGCGATGGTCGTCGGCGGAGGCGCGGGGCTGCTCGTTCCCGCGGCGCACCACCTCGACGGTGCGATCGAGTCCGTGCTCGGGCTGCTGCTGTTCGCGACGGTCCTCGGCGTCCCCTTCGCCGCCGTCGGGCGTGCGCTGCGGGACGGGTCCTTCCTGGCGGTGGTCGGAGTGGTGAACGTCGTGCTCGTTCCGCTGGTCGTCGTCGGGCTGTCGAGGTTCGTCGCCGAGAGTCCCGCGTTGCTGTTCGGGGTGCTGCTGGTGCGGTCGACGCCGTGCATCGACGACGTGATCGTTCGCGGGTCTGGCGGGAGGCGCCTCCGACCGGCTCCCCACCGCTGTTGATGGTCGCGGTCGGCCTCGGGGGGCCCAGGTGGGAGCAGGCGTCGCCGCGCTTCCGGGCACCGGCCCGGCGGGCGCTCCTCTCGGTCCGCTCGAGCCGGGGCGGCGTGCGTCGAGGAGGCGCGACTCCAGTAGGTTGCGTGCATGAGGCGAGCGGGAACGGTGGCGGTCCTCGTGCTCGCTCTCGCGGGGTGCACGCCGCAGCCCGCTCCCTCGGCAGCGCGGTCCGAGGTGCCGGTCGAGTCGTCGGAGCCTCGCGCTGACGAGCCGGACGCTCCCAGATCGTCGGCGGCTACGGCGAGCTGCACGTCGCTCCCGACGGCGCGATGCTGTTCTGCGCCTCCGACGACGATCCCGGCTTCACCGGCAGCTGGCGCGACTGCGCCGACGGGATCCGCACGGCAGGCGTCGACACCGCCGCGATCGACGCCTCCCTCGGCTCCGCCCCGGCCGACCCGGGCGGACACCGCTGGTCGGGAGCGGCGGCGGGGCGCCGCTCGCTCGAGGACGGGACGCTCGTCTACTCGGTGTTCCTCGCCGGCACGCGCACCGACGACTCCTTCACCGTCTCGTCGGTGGGCACCGCGGAGTACCGGATCCCGTCCGAGTACCAGGAGCTGCGCCCGGGAGTACCGGGAGGGTTCCTCGTCCGGCTCGTGCCTGAGGACTGAGCGGCCCTGCGGCACGTCGTAGCATCGTGCGGTGCCCGACGACTCCCGACTGATCGAGACCACGGCCGGCGACCCGGCCGCGACCGCGCTCTTCGCCGCGCAGGAGGCCGACCTGCTGGCCCGCTACGGCGGCGACGACACCGGCCAGCGGCCACCCGACGACGCCCCGACGCTCCTGCTGGTGGTCGGCGGCGAGCCGGTCGGCTGTGTGGCGCTCGCCGTCGAGGACGGCATCGGCGAGATCAAGCGGATGTTCGTGGCCGAGGAGGCGCGCGGGCGCGGGCTCAGCCGGGTCCTCCTCTCTGGAGTCGAGCGCGTAGCGGTCCGCGAGGGAGTCGACCTGCTGCGGCTGGTCACCGGTGTCGAGCAGCCGGAGGCGATGGCGCTGTACGCGAGCTCGGGTTACGAGCCCATCGCCGGGTACGGCTACTGGGGCGACGAGCCGAGCGCCCGCTGCTACGCCAAGCGCCTCTCGCGCTGAGCGTCGGCCGCGTCACGCCGGCAGCAGTGCCTCCACCTGCACCCGGATCTCGGCGACGAGCTCGTCGACCGAGGCGGAGGCGTTGGCGGTGATCGCGAGCGTCGCGAAGACGATCGCCGACACGATGTGCGCGCTGATCGCGGCCGCGGCGGCGGGGACGCCGGCGGTGCGCTCCAGGACCGAGGCGACCGCTGCCTCCGTCTCGAGGGTGTGGCGGAGGGCCTCGCGGTGGTGCGGCTCCTCCGGATCGCCGAAGACGATCTCGCGGAGGTAGGCGCGGCCGTTGTCGACCCGGGCGCGGTTGCACACGATCACGGGCCGCAGCACGGCGAGGACCGCGTCGGCCGGCTCGTCGAGCGCCGCTGACGCCTCGACGCCCTCGACGAGAGCCGCGCCATAGGCCGAGTTCTGCACGAGGAGCAGCAGCTCGGCCTTCGTCCGCGCATACAGGAACAGCGTGCCCGCGCCGATATCGGCACGGTCGGCGATCTGCTGCGTCGTCACCTCGTCGATCCCGTGCTCGTCGAAGAGGGCTCGGGCTGCATCGGTGATGCGGTCGAGCTTGTCCTGCTTGTTGCGTTCGCGGCGGCTGAGCTCGGGGCTGATGGTGGCGATGGCTCCTCCTCGGGAGGCGTGTGGTCGGGATTGAGCCTAATCGCGCTGCGGCGGTGGAGGAGGGTACGAGGGTCGCCCGCGCGGCTCTCGTCGACGTCCCCGAGCGACGCGGGCGGAGCGCCTCGCCGCTCACCTCGGCGAGCCTTCCCGGGGCGCTCGATCAGGTGCGGACCGAGGCCGTCCAGCGGGTGAGCTCGGCCGAGGGGGCGACGGGGGCGTCGAGCTGGACCATGTGCCCCGCGTCGTCGATCAGGGCAAGGGAGGTGTGCGGGATCGCAGCGCGGAGTCGCTCGGCACGGTCGCGGGGGATCCAGGCGTCCTCGGCGCCCCAGATGGGGTGCACGGGCTCGGTGATGCTGCCGTAGCCGGGCTCGATCTCGGCGGTGAAGCGCTCGTCCGCCTCGGCGAACGGGCGCCACTGCTCCGACGACCACGGAGTGCCGTGCAGGAGCACCAGGTCCGGTCCCGATCCGCAGCGGTCCCCGCGGACCGTCCGCCCGCGCCAGTCGAACTCGTGTGCCAGCTCGTGCGTCGTCGTCCCTCGAGGTGCCAGCCACGCCTCCGACTCGGTTCTGGTGCGCCGCGGGCCCGCCGCCGCCTGAGCCCCGCGGAGGGGGTGGTTGAACTGGCGCAGACACCCTGTTACCGTGAACAAAATCGCCGGGAAGACGGTGTCGGAGACCTCGAGGACGAGGTCGCACCGCATCCCGTAGTGCGCGGAACTCTGCCCCGCCACCACTCGCACGCCCGTGATGGGCGTCGCGGCGGCGACCCCGCGACTCCCCGGGGGTGCGCCGCTCGCCGACGCATCTCCGGGCTCCCTGCCGCCCACCCCTCTGACGATGGAGTCACGATGACGCCCGCACCGACGCCCGCCGCCGAGCGAGACCGAGTCCCGAGGGGCTCGCTCCGCCGCCGCCTCACCGCAGGGCTGCTGATCCTGCTCGCCGCGGTCGTGGCGCTGCCCTTCACCGCCGCAGCCCCGGCGCACGCGCTGGGCGAACCGACCTTCACCAACCCGATCGAGCCGGACACCGCCGATCCGACGATCGAGTTCCACGACGGCAACTACTACCTGGTCGCCACGACCTGGGACAACCGCGTCGTGATGCGCAAGGCGCCGACGCTCGCGGCGCTGGGCACCGCGACTCCGACGACCGTCTACACCGACACGAACCCGGGCCGGAACGCCAACATGTGGGCGCCCGAGCTGCAGCGGATGGAGGGGCCGAACGGCTGGCGCTGGTACCTGATGTACACGATGGGAACCGCTGGGAACTTCGACCGCCAGCACCTCCAGGTGATCGAGAGCGCGGGCGACGACCCGATGGGGCCCTACAGCTACAAGGGTCGGCCGATCCCCACCGACGACTGGAACATCGACGGCGCGTACCTCGAGCTGAACGGCGAGCTCTTCATCACCTGGTCGGCGTTCTCAGCCGGGCCGAACCGGCTGCAGAACAACTACATCGCCAGGATGTCCGACCCGTGGACCGCCACCGGGCCGATGAACGTGCTCTCGTCGCCCACCGAGCCGTGGGAGACCATCGGCGCGCCCGTCAACGAGGGCCCGATCCCGCTGCAGAAGGACGGCCGCACCTGGATCGTCTACTCGGCGAGCTTCTGCGGCACCGAGGACTACCAGCTCGGCACCCTCGAGTACGACGGCACCGGTGACCCGGTCGTGGCCTCCTCCTGGACCAAGAGCGACGGACCGGTCTTCTCGAAGGCGAACGGCGAGTTCGGCACCGGTCACAACGACTTCTTCGATTCGCCCGACGGCACCGAGACCTGGAACCTGTACCACGCGAACCCCGGACCGGACGACGGCTGCGGCCGCCAGCGCTCGGCCCGCGCGCACCTCATGGACTGGACAGCCGGCGGCGAGCCCGATTTCGGCACTCCTCTGGGCACCACCGCGCAGATCCCCGTGCCCAGCGGGGAGAACGCGCCGATCACGGCTCGCGTCGAGGGAGCGCCGTGGCAGCTCGTCAGCCGCAGCACCGGTCTCTGCGCCACCGTCTCCTCCGCCCAGAGCGGCGACGGTGCAGGCATCGTCCAGGGTCCGTGCTCGACGCCCCGGGCGAACTGGATGCTCGACGCCACCGGCGAGGACAGTCTCCGCCTGATGAACGCCAGCAGCGGCAAGGCCCTCGGGCCCGTCGACTGCGCGCGCGCCGATGTCGGCCTCCAGCAGTCCGCGTGGCTGACCACCGGCTGCCAGCAGTGGAGGGTGGCCCCGGGAACCGGCGGCTATTCGACGCTCACCCACCGCGCCAGCGGCACGGTGCTGGAGGCGTCCGGCGGCTCCGTCCGCCAGGCCGCGGCCACCGCCTCCGCCGCTCAGGAGTGGGCGCTGCGCCCCGCGGGCGCTGTGGCGATCACCTCGTTCGTCACCGGCAAGGCCTTCGATCTGCCGAACTGCTCGACCGCCAACAGTGCCGTGCTCCAGCAACAGGAGTGGCTCGGTTCGCCGTGCCAGCGCGTCACCGTCACCGGTGCTGCCGACGGCGCTGTCGAGATGCACCCGGTCTCGGCCGCCGCCTCGTGCCTCGCGGTCACCGGAGGCTCTACCGCCGACGGTGCGACCGTCACCCAGGGCGCGTGCGGCGTCACGGGAAGCGCGTGGCGCCTCCGCCCGGGCAACGACGGCACCGTCGAGCTGCGCGCCGCGCACAGCGGCAAGGCGCTCGACCTGTCGAACTGTTCGGCGGCGAACGGCACCCGGATCGGCCAGTGGAGCGTGCTGAACAACGACTGCCAGCGCTTCCGCGTCTCGCTCGGCGCTCCCGCCTCGACCGTGCCGCTGCAGCCGGTCGTCACTGCCGGCGCCCGCTGCGTCGCCGGCCGGGTCGTGCTGACCACGGTGGTCCGCAACGCGGACGATCTGCCGATCGACGTGACCGTCGGCTCCGGCACCGCGGCGAAGAGCGTGACCGCTCTCGCCGGCGGGACGAGCACCTCCACCGCCGTGACCACCCGTCTGACCAGCGTTCCCGCCGGGTCGACGGCGGTCGTGGTCGCCGGCTCCGACGACGCCGCCCGGAGCGCGACCGTGGCGGCGCAGCACCCGGCGCTCAGCTGCGGCT
>NZ_LIIN01000055.1 GCF_001634385.1 Rathayibacter tanaceti
GCGAGCTTCGCCGCGACCGGCACGGGCCGCGCGAGTTTCGCCGCGACCGGGAGGGACAGCGCGGGGTTCGCCGCGACCGGGTGGAGGGGCAACGCGGGGCTTGCGTGGTGGGGTGCGCGGACGGTCGTTCAGGGGGTGCGGGTGGAGGGGCGGCGGACGAGGGCCATGGAGTCGGCGGCGCGGCGGGTCAGGCGCTCCAGAGGGCCGGCGCCGAGGAAGACGGCCCAGAGGGTCGTCGCGGCCAGCAGGGCGGCCGAGAGGACCAGCCAGAAGGCGTTGCCCTCCACGAGCCAGGTGTCGAGTCCGCCCGCCACAAGGATCGCCACGACGTGCGCCGAATACGACGTCAACGGCATGCTGCCCAGCGCCGCGACGGGAAGCAGCAGCCAGCGCACCGGGCGGGACACCAGGAGGCAGAGCCCCAGCACTGCGGCGCCGAGGCCTGCCGAGCCGATGATCTCGAGCGTGCCGCCCGAATGTGGCTCCACGTCCGTCAGCGTGGCGACGGCGGAGGCGGGAACGTCGGCCTCGAGCACCTGCTCGAGGTACGGCGCACCCGTATCGGTCGGCCCGCCCGCAGCAAGCGGATCAGGCACGCCCTCCGGATAGCAGACCGCATATCCCTCCGCCTCGACGTGGCAGAGCAGCCGGCTTCCAGCGATCTCCGAGATCGGTACGGAGGCGGCTGTCGTGGACCCGGCAGCACCCGGCCCGGACCCGCCCGAGCCTGCCGAGGACGAACTCGAGCTGGACCCACCGATGATCGCATCCTGAGGCGCCAGCAGCGTCGCCGTGCCGTAGCCGGCCGCCGCGAGGAGCACGCCCCCGATCAGCAGCACCACCGCGGTGCGCACCGCCAGGAGATCCGAACGGCCGACCGCAAGACCCGCGAGCATCAGCGCAAGCCAGACGGTCACCGGGTAGGTGCCGAGCAGCGCGAGATCCAGGCCGGGCCCGGAGGCACCGAGCGACAGCAGCCGCGCCGCTTCCAGGAGAGGCGGGCCGGCGACGGCCAGCGCGGCCGCGAGGATCCAGAGAGTCCTCCTGCGCAGCGCGAGGAACGGGATCACCGCGACGAACAGGACGCCGTAGACCGAGAGGATCACCGCGACTCCCGTGTTGAGGAGCTCGAGGACGAGGCCGATCGCGAAGACGGCGGCGCCGCGGCCCACCAGCTGGAGTCGGAGCCGCGGGAGGCGATCGCGCGAGGGTATGGTCGCTCCGCCGCTCATCAGCGCGACCGAGACCCCGGCCAGAAGAGCGAACAGGAGGGCTGAGCGTCCGTTGACGACGTCCGTCCACGTCTCGATGCGTGCCCAGTCGAACGTCTGGGTCACTCCGACATGCGCTCCGATCATCCCGATCACCGCGATCCCGCGAGCAACATCGACGCCCATCACTCGGGGCGCACGCCCGAAGCGGCGCAACCGCTCGAGGGGTGTGCTCCGCCTCGACGGGGCAAGCGAGGAGGGGAGCGACGGCGGGGCACCGAGGACTGTCATGTCGACCGATCGATTCGAGGGAGTGCCGCCGTGCGGCGGGCGACTCCCATCACACCGCAGAAGCGGATCCCGTCGCGTCCTTCCGCTGAGCCGAGCCCATCGGTCCAGGAGCGGAGACCCCCTCATCCTTCAGACGCACATCCTCCGGACTGCCCGGACCGGAGGACAGGAGCCTCAGCCGACTCCGTGCATCCACACGACCGGCGCGAAGTCGCTCGCGTAGCGGAACGGCTCGAGCTCGTCCTCCCAGGCCTGACCGAGGGCCAGACGCAGTTCGCGGTGCAGCTCGATGGGGTCGGCGCCGGCCAGCTCCATCGCTGAGCGGATGCGGTCCTCGGGGACGACGGTGTTGCCTGCGCTGTCGGTCTGCGCGAAGAAGATACCGAGCGCGGGGGTGTGCATCCAGCGGCCGCCGTCGGTGCCGGCCGACGCCTCCTCCGTCACCTCGTAGCGCACGTCGGCCCAGCCGCGCAGAGCGGAGGCGATGACGGCGCCGGTTCCGACGGGCCCCTCCCACACGAATTCGGCGCGCTGGGTGCCGCGGAGGACCGGCTGCTCGATCCAGTCGAAGTTCACGGCACGACCAAGAGCGCGACCTGTCCCCCACTCGAGGTGAGGGCAGAGCGCGCGGGGAGCGGAGTGCACGAAGAGCACACCCCGAGTCTGCTGCGCCACCATGGTGTCCTCCGTTCGTCCCGGTGCGTCTTCCCCAACGACCCGGACCACGGAACACCCTGCGGTGCATTCTTCGATTAGACGGTGGACGAGCCACCAGGTCAGATTATGCAGGAGGCACCGGCGGCCGACAAGCCGCCTCGCCGCGCGCCGCGACTCCGGCTCGCCGCGCCCCGGCGGTTCAGGCTCGAGCGTCCCTGCCTATACTCGGGTCGTCCGCGCCCCTGCCGATCCGAGAGCAGCACGAGCGGATCCCTACCATCCGTCAGACGCCCGCCGGGAGGAGCTCCGTGTCCGTCCGCGACGGCCTGCTCGCCCTGCTCACGCTCGGCCCCGCCTACGGTCTGCAACTGCATGCGGAGCTCCTCGATCGCGCGGCCCACCGCCGCCGGGTGAACGTGGGGCAGATCTACTCCACTCTCGAGCGACTGCGCGAGCGGGGCCTGGTCGTCGCGGCCGGCGCGAACGACGACGGTCTGCCCCTGCACGCGCTGACCGACGAGGGCCGTGCCGAGGCGCTCGCCTGGCTCAGCGGCGAAGGCGCCTCCCCCGAAGAGGACTGGGACGACGTGCTCGACCGCATCCTGCTGGCATCGAGCCTGTCCGAGGCCGATCCGACGGCGGTACTCGATGCGTACGAGCGGTCGACGCGCACCGAGCCGGCGGAGGAGTCGGCCGACGAGCACCCGCAGCGGCGCCTCGCCGCGGTCGCCGCGCAGGTCCGCGAGGAGGCTCTTCGACGCCTCCTGGACGCTGCCCGCGACGAGCTCTCCGCCAGCGGGCCCAGCCGCGGAGTGCGTGGCTTCGCTCTCGAGCGACCGCGCCGTGGCCGCCGGGCTGCGGCGCGGGACGAGACAGGCACGGGAGCCGTCGCTTAGGCTGGACCCCATGCCCCGCACCCCCCTCGGTCTCCGTGTACACTCCCGGGCGCGTCGGCGCCTCGTCGCGGCCGGAGCGGGAACGGTCCTCGTCCTCTGCGCGGCCCTCGCCGCACCGCTGCCCGCCTCCGCCGCCTACGACCCGTCCGACTACCCCTCGTGGTCGGATGTGGAAGCCGCCAAGTCGAGCGAGAACGCCACCGCCGCCGAGGTCGACCGCATCACCGCGTTCCTCGCGGATCTGCGCGACCAGGCCGCCGCGCTCACCGACGCTGCCATCAGCCGGGCCGCCGAGGCCGACGCCGCGCAGAGCGCTCTCGACGAGGCGACCCAGCGCCTCACCGCTCTCGACGAGCGCGCTGCCGGAGCCCGCTCCGACGCCGACGCCGCCAAGGAGCAGGCAGGCCGCCTCGCCGCGCAGCTGTACCGCAACGGCGGGACCGATGCGACCCTCAACCTCCTCATCGGCGGCCAGGAGTCGAGCGAGCTGCTCTACCGCCTGGGCACGATGACGCAGCTCACCCAGCAGACCAGCCGGCTGCAGGAGGAGGCGCAGTCGACCGAGAACCAGGCCGCCTCCCTCGCCGCACAGGCCGAGCAGGCCCGCGGTGAGCGCGTCTCGCTCGCCACCGCCGCCACCGACGCCCTCGCCGCGGCCCGATCCGCCCAGGCCGACGCAGATGCCAAGGTCGCCGAGCAGGAGAAGTACAGTCAGCAGCTCTACACGCAGCTCGCCTCCCTCAAGAACACCACTGCCGAGGTCGAGAAGGAGTACGCCGACGGCCAGGACGCGAAGGCGGCCTTCGAGGAGCAGCAGCGGCTTGCGCAGCTCGCCGCCGAGGCCGAGGCGCCCGGCAGCGCGCGGCCAGAGCGCCCGTACAGGTCACGGCTCCCGCAGCGCCGTCCGACGGCGGAGGCGGCCCGGTCGAGCTCGGCAACGACGACCCGACCGGCGCACGCAACAGCTCGGACAAGACCATCGGAGCCCTCGGCACCTACACGGGGAGAACCGGCGGCCTGTCCCCCGCCGAGGCCCAGGACTACGCCCGCTCCGTCGTCGGCAGCTTCGGCTGGGGCCAGGACCAGGTCGACCGCTGCCTCGTCCCGCTGTGGAACGGCGAGTCGGGCTGGCGCTGGAACGCGCTGAACCGCTCGTCCGGCGCTACGGGATCCCGCAGGCGTTGCCCGCGAGCAAGATGGCGAACTCGGGGGGCGACTACCAGACCAACGCGACGACGCAGATCGACTGGGGTCTCACCTACATCAAGAGCTCCTACGGCTCCCCCTGCGCCGCATGGGCGAGCTGGAACGACCGCTCACCGCACTGGTACTAATCGCACCGGGCGGTCACTCCGTTCACTTCGCCTGATCGTAGGAGTCGACGACCGCCACGGTGACGGGGAAATCGACCTCCGCCTCACCGAACAGGGAGCGCCCGGCCCGAGCCGCAGCCTCACGGACGATCCGGGCGACGCGCTCCGCCGCCTCCGCGGGCGCGTGCACGATCACCTCGTCGTGCAGGAAGTAGACGAGGTGTGCGCGCCCGACCGCGCCGCCCTCGCCACGCAGTCTCGCCCGCAGCTCCCCCATCCAGCACAGCGCCCACTCGGCAGCTGTGCCCTGCACCACGAAGTTGCGGGTGAAGCGACCCCATTCCCGCGCCCGAGGACCGTCGGCTGCGAGACCTTCGGCACCGGGCGGCGAGCTGCGGCCGAGCCACGTCGACACCGGCTCGCCCCTCTCTCCGGCTCGCGCTGCCGCCTCGACGTGCGCGACGGAGCGCGGGTAGGCGCGGGCGAGCGCAGGGAGCAGCCGCCCGGCCTCGCCGCTGGTCGCCCCGTACATCGCACCGAGCATCGCGACCTTCGCCCGGGGACGGTCGGGCACCACGCCGGCGTCGACGATGCCCTGGTAGAGGTCGCGGCCCCGTCCAGCGGCGGCCATCGCGGAGTCGCCGGAGAGTGCGGCCAGGATGCGCGGCTCCAGCTGCGCCGCGTCAGCGACGACGAGGCTCCAGCCCGGGTCGGCGGTGACTGCGGCGCGGATCTGCCGGGGAAGCTGCAACGCGCCTCCGCCGGATGTCGCCCAGCGGCCGGTGACGACGCCGCCGACCACGTACTCGGGGCGGAACCTGCCGTCGTGCACCCAGGCGTCGAGCCACGCCCAGCCGTTGGCGGTCAGCAGGCGCGAGAGCTTCTTGTACTCGAGCAGCGGAGGCACGGCCGGGTGCTCGATCGACTGCAGCTCGCGCGAGCGCGTCGACTCGACCGGCAGGCCGGCGCGGCGCAGCGCCCGGAGGAGGTCGGCGGGTGAATCGGGGTTGAGCTCGGGCGCGCCGAGCTCCTCGCGGAGGCGGACGGCCAGCGCCTCGAGCCGCGCCGGTCTGCCACCGAAGAGCGGCCGAGGTCCGAGCATCCCGGTCAGAACACGATCGTGGACGTCGGCGCGCACGGCAGACCGGCCGCAGCGATCTCGCGGGCGATGAGGGCGCCGACCGACTCGGCGGCGAGCAGTAGTCGGAGGCGGCCCGCCTCGGCCGCCCCCGCGAGCGCCTCCTCCTGCCGCGAGAGCTCGGCCAGGGGGTCGAACTCGTCGGAGCCGTCGGCGGCCTCCTCGAAGCCCAGCAAGGTGTCGAGGGCGGCGGGCGCCGCGGCTCCCGCGTCCCAGGCGTCGAGCGCGCCCGGGCCAGGGCTGACCCCGCGGCAGCGACCGAGCGGCGGAGGATCGCGCGGGCCAGCCGCAGGTCGTGGCAGCGGGCGACCACGCGCCGGAGTCGAGGAGGGCGGGATACCAGCGGGCGGTGTCGTCCCAGACCCAGCGCGGCCGCTCCGGCTCTCGCGCGCCGACGAACGCGGCGAGCTCGGCGGGACCGTGGCCGCTGCCGGCTTCGCCGCCGGTGCTCACATCGACGGCTCGCCACGCACCAGTGGGACCGCCGAGGAGCGCGAGGAGCATTCGGCCATTCTCCTCCGCGGCCGTGCTGCGGACGCTCACGGCTGCGGCTGCGGCTGCGGCTGCGGCTGCGGCTGCGAGGACGGGTAGCCCGGGAACGGCTTGTCTTGGGCGGTCAGCGGCTGATGCTCCCAGAGCGCCGCAGCGATCGCCTCCATCGAGTGGGCGTAGCCGACCAGAACGCGCCGACTCGGATCGGAGGCCCAGGTGACCGCTCGGAACCACGTCTCGCGATAGGGGCCGGTCTCGATCCGGCGCACCAGTCCGATCCGGCCGGTGCGCATCGCATCGACCATCACCCACTCGTCTTGACCGCTGCTGCGCAGCATCTGGAGCGGACTCCACTCGATCATCGCGCCTCCCGCCCTTCGCTCCGACGCGGTGGCGAGCACAGGCGCCGCGACGTACACTCGCAGACTATCGAACACATGTTCGAATGACCAGCCGGATCCGGCGAGAGAACAGGAGCACGACGATGGTGGTGATCGACGAGAGGGCGCTGGTCTCGACCGACGGCGAAGGAGTGCCCGTCGCGCTCGAATGGCGGGGCAGCAGCTACCGGGTCAGCGACCGCCCGACCGTGTGGACGTGCACCAGCGGGTGGTGGGCTCCCCTGGCGGGCTTCCCGCCGGCGTTCGGGGGCACACCGGTCAGCATCGGCGGCTGGCGCTTCCAGGCGACCGATCTGGCGACGGGCGGAGCGTTCGTCTTCGATGTCGTCGCCTCGAGCGGATCGTGCTGGAGCGTCGTACGCGTCTACGAGTAGTACCGGGGCGCACCCGGCGGACGGCTACTTGTCGGCGGACCAGGGAGCCTTCGTCATCGCGATGAGGGCGGCGGTGCCGGAGACGATACCGACACCGGCGATAGCGGCCACGACGAGCCAGAGCACGAGTTCCATGGGACGAGTCTACCGAGCTCCGCGCTCCTCCTCCGCCGCCCGGTTCTCGACTCCCCGGCTCTGCAATAGCGTGGACGGGATGACCGACCCCCCTACCCGGGCGAGTGTCGGGCTGCGCTCGGAGCGCGGCCCGATCCTGCTGTCCCTGATGATCTCGACCGCCCTGGTCGCCCTCGACGCCACGATCCTCTCGACGGCCGTGCCCTCGATCGTCGCCGATCTGGGCGGCTTCGAGCAGTTCCCCTGGCTGTTCTCAATCTACCTCCTGGCCCAGGCCGTCTCGATCCCGCTCTACGGCAAGCTCTCCGATGTCGTGGGACGCAAGCCGATCATGCTGATCGGCATCGCCCTCTTCCTGCTCGGCTCGCTCCTGTGCGGTCTGGCCTGGAGCATGCCCGCGCTGATCGCGTTCCGCGCCGTGCAGGGCCTCGGCGCCGGAGCGATCCAGCCGATGGGCATCACCATCGCAGGCGACATCTACACGGTCGCCGAGCGCGCGAAGACCCAGGGCTACCTCGCGAGCGTCTGGGGCATCTCCTCGGTCGTGGGGCCGACGCTCGGCGGCATGCTCTCGGATCTCGGGGCCTGGCGCGGGATCTTCCTCGTCAACATCCCACTGTGCCTGCTCGCGGCGTTCCTTCTGATCCGCAACTTCCGCGAGACGGCGCGCGGCGAGCGGCAGCCGATCGACCTGGCGGGCGCCGGGGTCCTGGCGGTGGGCACCGCGCTGCTGATCCTCGGGCTGCTCGAGGGCGGCAGCGCCTGGCCCTGGCTCTCCCCCGCGGGAGTCGGCGTCTTCGTCGTCGCTGCGCTGGCGTTCGCGTCGTTCGTCCTCATCGAGCGCAGGGCAGCCGCTCCGGTTCTCCCGCTCTGGGTGCTGACGCGGCGGGTGCTGATCTCGACCAGCCTCGTCTCGGTGACGGTCGGCGCGATCACACTCGGGGTCACCTCGTACTTCCCGACCTTCGCCCAGGAGGTGCTGGGCAGCTCCGCGCTCGGCGCGGGCTTCGCGGTCGCGGCCATGACCCTGGGCTGGCCGGTCGCGGCGAGCCTGTCGGGGAAGCTCTACCTGCGGATCGGGTTCCGCAGCACCGGGCTGCTCGGGGCCGGTCTGGTCGTGATCGGCACGGCCCTGACGATCCTGCTGGGCGCCTCCTCGTCTCTGTGGGAGATCGCGGGCTTCTGCGTGCTGATCGGAGCAGGCATGGGGCTGGTGGCGACTCCAACCCTGATCCGCGCGCAGTCGAGCGTCGGGTGGACCGAGCGGGGAGTCGTCTCGTCGACCAACTTCTTCGCCCGCAATCTCGGCAGCGCGGTGGCGGTCGCCGTGTTCGGCGCGATCGTCAATGCGAAGGCCGGAGGCGGCGTGCCCGCACCGACGGAGCTCGCCGACGGCACCCGCTCCGTCTGCATCGCGCTGACAGTGCTAGCCGTGGGGATGCTCGCGGCGGTGTGGGCAATGCCGAGGGAAAAGCGACCGGACGCCGACGCGGTCTAGGCGCGGCGGGCGGCCGCGATCCGGCGCAGGCGGTCGCGGCGCAGGCGGCGGACGCGGTGGGTCCAGCGCTGCGTCGGCGAGCCCATCCCCGGGTGCCGGCCCAGCGTGTGCAGTGCACGGTCGATACGCCGCAGCAGGCCGGTCACCGCGCTGAACGGCCGGGCAGAGATGCCGACCTCGAGGTCGCGGTCGAGCACGATCCGGTACCGGAGACCCAGATGCACGCTGATCTCGACGTCGTCGTGCACGTAGGCGTCGTGGCGGTGCACCTCGTCGCGGATCTCCTCCCACGCCGAGCGCCGGACCGCGCAGTTGGAGCCGAACAGCGGCCAGTTCGCGAGTGCCGAACCCATCAGGACGAAGTACGCCTCCATGTAGGCGAGGCGGGCGAGGATCCGGGCGGCCGGCCCGAGCTCGTCGAAGCGGCCCGGCCCGGTGACGGCGCCCACCTCCGGGTCGGCGAAATGGCCGGCGAGGCGCGCGAGCCAGTCCGGTCCCGGCCGGGAGTCGGCGTCGAGCCGTGCCAGGACGTCACCGCGGGCCTCGTCGAACCCGTGGGCGGTGCTGGCCGGGATCCCGGAGCCTCGTGCTGCACCACCCGCGCCCCCGCAGCCCGAGCGACAGCGACGCTGTCGTCGACGCTGCCGTCGTCCACGACGACGACCTCGAACGGGGCGAGGGTCTGCTCGCTCAGAAGGTCGAGCAGTCGCTCGAGATGGCGGGCGTCGTCCTTGACGGGGACGACGACCGAGATGCGCCGGTGATCCATCCGTCCAGTCAACGCGATCGGAGGCGCGAGCGGGCGCACCGCCACACGTCTCGGCCAAGGCCCGGCCCTGTCGTGAGGCTCCTACGGCGGCGGGACAGCTACTGGGATCGGAACGGATCCTCGATCGCACCCGCAGCGGGAGGTTCAGCGGCCCCGAAAGGAACAGGAGACGACCTGCCCCGCGGACCTCGCGACGGCCAGACCACCCGCACCATCGTGGCCGCTTCGGACTCCGGCATCGGCCGGGCCACCACCGTGGCCCTCGTCGACGCGGGGATGGACGTCGGCATCACCTGGCACAGCGACGAGGAGGGGGAAGAGGACACCGCCGAGGAGGTGCGCTCGCACGGGTGCCACGGCGAGATCGCGCCTGGACACCACAGAGCTCGACCGGCGGGCGACGTGATCGACGACGTGGCCGACCGGCTCGGCGGGCTCGACGTGTTCGTCGCCAACGCGGGCGGAGGCGGGATGCGGCTGACAGGCCCGCTGGCCGACTCGCACCTCCGCCAGGACGACTGGTGGGATGCCTGAGCCCGTCCACGACGCCCGCCCGCCCGGTACTCTCGAAGAGGCGTTCCGGCGGTCGGAGCGCCGAGGGTGGGATGTAGGTGACGCGCGTGTGGTTCCGGCGTCGACGCAGGCTGAAGATGCAGCCCTACGACCCCGACGAGAATCCGTCGCGCGAGCCGGTCTCGGTCGAGGAGGCCGCGGAGGAGGGCCTGATGCTCGCCCAGTACGCGAGCCGCATGGCCGTCAAGAACCGAGTGCTGATGGACGGGCTCGGCGACGACGTCCCGTTCGACGTCGCCCGCTACTCCGCCGTCGCAGCGAGCGAGCTCGAGAAGCTCGCCCGCGAGTCGGAGGTGGCAGCCGAGCGCCTGCGCGGGATCGCGGCCGACGTGACCTCGGTCGGCGGCCGCTCCGACCACGTGCACGACTACCGCTCGGCCGATGTGGACAACCTCGACCACCGCGAGCAGCTCTCCCTCCTGGTCGCCGACTCGCTCCGCCGGCGGGCGCACGACGAGGAGTACCTCGCATCGCTCGTCGATGACGCACGGCAGGATGCCTGGCGGGAACTCGCGCAGTCGATCGAGGAGACCCTGGACCGCGCCACGCGGCTCGATCCGGACACCGAGGAGTACCGCCGCGACCGCTCCGTGCGGATGGCGCTCGTCGTGGTCGACGACCTGGCGAAGCTGGCGGAGGAGCGCGGCAGAGCGCTCGGGGACTGAGGGGCGGCCCGATCAGGCCCATCCGGCGCGGAAGGACTCCGTCGCCTCGGCGGAGCGCTCGCGCACCGAGTCGAGGAGCTCCTCCATCGAGGTGCTTCGGAGGAAGGCGAGGCGGTCGAGCTCGGTGACCGGCGCGACGCCCGCGAGCTGCCACGCGTGGGCGGCCGGGTCCTCCGCCAGCTCGACGACGGCTCCGTAGCGCTGCTCGACGAACTCGCTGGCCACGGCCAGCGCGGTGCGGACGGCCGACTCTGCGGCGTCCAGCGCGGACGCGTGCCGCTCGTCCCACTCCAGGTCGGCCAGGGGCCGCACCTCGGCGCTCGGGTAGGGGTCGTCCTCGTACCAGCGCACGACTTCGAAGCGCTCTTCGCCCACGGAGTCGAGGGTGACGAACGATTCCGCGCCGTCGATGTTCAGGATGCGCGCCCGCGTGCCGACCGCGAACCGCTGGTCGCCCCCGCCCACCTCCTGGCCGCGCTCGATCAGCACGACACCGAACGCGAGGGTCTCGTCCTCGAGGACGTCGCCGAGCATCCGCAGGTACCGCGGCTCGAACAGCCGGAGCGGGAGCGGCATGTGCGGCAGGAGCACGGAGCCGAGCGGGAACATCGGGAGATCAGGCACGGGATCAGCGAACCACGTCGAGCGGAGAGCGGCCAGTACGGGCGCGGCGGGGCGCGACGTGCTAGCGCACGTTCGGGGCGATCGCCGACGGGTGACTCTGCCTGCAGTCGGCAGGCGCTCGGTCGATCCCCTCACCTACAGGCATCGCCGCTCTCCGCGGTCCTCCCTGAGACCGTCGTAGGGCCCACCAACGGGTGAGGAAGAGAGGAGGCGGACGTCCTGGCATAGGACGGCCGGAAAGGCTCTCCCGTTCTCACCATCCGCCGGATGATCCGTGCGGCGCTCCGACATGGTGCACTCGAATGTTCGAGCCGAAGCATTCCACGGTCTCCTCGAGTCCTGTTCTCCGCACGCGGCTGGTGATTCACTCAGACGCGCCGTCTCAGTGGCCGCACGGATCCCTGACCTTCCTGAGACTCCACACATGGAGAAGGTTTTTGTCCCCCGATGTGTCGGGCATTCGGAGGACACGGGCGCCTCCAGCCTGTCTATCGTCACTTTCACGAGCGGACACGACCGACGTGTCCCCACGACACGAGGGAGCTCTCGATGCAGCCATACCGGCTTCTGACGCTCGGTCTGACCCTGGCGGGAATCGGCGGGATCCTCTTCACGCCAGCTACCGTAATGGCGTCCCCCCTTGCCGCACCATCGCAAGTGATGGTGACGGCGATCCTGTCAGACATCGAGCACAGGAACGCCCAACTGCTTGTCGACGGAGCGGCTCAAGCCTCGGCCTTCACAGCCCCCGGCTCCACCTCCACGCGCACCCGGTCAGAAGCGATTGCGCTAGATGACGATGCACGCCGAGTGCAACGCGACCTCTTCGTCTCATTCGGCGAAGACTTCACTCACTTCACCACTACCATCGCTCTCGATTCCGCAACGTTCGCGAACGGATATGCGCGCATCGAGGCGACAGAAACCACCACGATGTCACGCACCGCTGATGAGAACGGTACGCCGAGGCCCGACTACTCCTATTCATTCCCACAGACCATAGATTTCGTTGATGAGCACGGAACGTGGCTGATAGACACCATCACACACAACCCGACACTGACTCCCGCAGATCTGCCCGAAACGATCGCACCTCCTTCCGAAATAACTGAGTCACAGAGGAACGGGACTACCGCCGCCGCACTTCAGCATCTCCGCGACATCGGACACTTCGCTTCACAGAGCGAATCTTTGATGAAGCTCCCCCTCCTCCTCCGCGATACTCTCGCGTCGTCGGCCGCGAGAAGCGCGTCCCCCGGCCCGTTCGTCCAGACGAGCACCTGGAGAGAAGGAAGGCCGCCCTCTCTTCAGAATGACCTCTCAAGTTCTTATCAAGAGAACGGCGCCCACCGAGACGCAATCGTCGACTACGCACTCAAGTACGCAATGCAAAGAAACCCAAACTATAAGACCATGGACGATGATTGCACAAATTTCGTGTCGCAAGCTCTGGTCGCCGGGGGTTGGAAACAGGTGTATGGCGCACAAGACGACGAACGAGCATGGTTCGGGAACAACGTGTTCGAGTCTCGGACTTGGTCCACCGCGCAACCGATGTTCGACTGGGGATTCCATACCGCGGGAAACTTTAAGTACGTCACTTCTTTCACGCCGGGCGACATCACTTTCTGGGTTTGGTCGGGAAGCTACAGTTTCGACCACAGCACGGTAGTGACCTACGTTGACTCCGACGGCCAGCCCTACTTCACTGAGCACACCAACGACCATGTGAACAAGTCACTAACCGCAATTCTATCCGAGAACCCCGGTGCCGTATATTCAAATTGGGCTCCCTGATGACCGCGCCCTACTCACGGGAAAGGATCTGCATTCGATCCGCTATAGGATTCGTGCTTTCGACCGTAGTCCTCGCGGGGTGCGCCTCAGATCCGGCGGCGACGACGACTCCTCCGCCCCCTGCGGCGATGGAGGAGCGGAAGAAGGTCATAGCGGCCATCGACTCCGGAGACGCAGCACACATCGTCGCACTGTTCCCCTCTCAGAACGCCGACGAGGTGGAATCCATCTTCAGAACCTGCAGCACGATCTCGGAAGCGTCGCGCCGAATGGATGAAGACCACGGTGAGTCGCCGAGGACGCTTTATGTGACGCTCACCGGTGCATCCCGGGACGATCCCGGTCGACAAGCGACCTGCTCGTTTCTCCTCTACTGGACCGACGCGCGGGAGTGGAGACTCTCGCCATGATTCCCCGGCACGACGGAGGACCAGAACGAGGACGTCGTCTCGCCGACGACGTCATCGGAAGCAAGGCGACATCGGGTCGGCCTCGCACGCGATGAGTGTGGGATCAGAAAGCGCAATGTGGACGAGGAACCCGATACTCAGCACCGTCACGACGACGCCGACCACGATCGCGGCGATCGCGATGGTACGGCCGCGCATCGTGCGATCTCTCGCGAGGCGAAGCGCGAGGCCCGCGAACAGGAGGTTGAACGGCACAACCGGCACCAGTGCGACCAGCCCCGCCCAGGCAAAGGCCGTAGGGGCCCCGAGCGGGACAGCCTGCACGCTCGTCTGCTCACCCGAGGCACGCGAGAGCTGACGCTCGACCTTGCCCAGGTCCTTGTAATAGCGCCTCATCACCGAGTCGAAGATCACCCCGCGCCACCGGCCGAAGGGACCGCGCATCGTGAACACAGACAGCGCGACGAAGGGACCCGACAGGACGACCACGGTGAACAGCAGCATCGAGCGCGCTACCGGGCCGAGTGGCAGGGCGCCGTCGCTCACATCGGAGGTGACGATTGCGCCGACCAGCGACAGCCAGAAGAAAGCCCCCACGAACATCAGGGCGATGTACCCGAAGACCGCCCGCCATACTTGTCCCCCAACGAGACGGTAGGTGATTTCGCCGAGAGCGACATAGGCGACGGCGGTGACCACGAACTCCGCCGCGAATCGAGCGATAGTTGCGGATCCGTTCGGAGGCGGCGCGATCACAAGACCTACCATCCAGAGAGCGAGAGGTATCGCAACGAATGCCACCGACTGCTGAAGAAGGCGCGCTCTCGAGGAGAGAGCATGATCATCTTCGCCGGCGGCCACCAAGCGCAGCCGCTCGGCCTTGCGACGATACTCCGCCCAGAGCAGCTTGTCGACCTGAACCTCACCGATGCGCATCTCCGCCGCCGCCGCCCAGAGAGCGAGCCCGACCCCGAGCACGACCGGCATCACCATCCGGAGAACGTCGATGCGCCCAGGCCCGGTGGTGACGGAGGAGAGAAAGGCCCACCCTGCGAGACTGAGGGACAGGAGTCCGCACAATCGGGCGATCACAGCCACGATCCGCTTGCTGGCGAGTTCTCGTGCAATCGTTGAAGGGGTTTCCGATGCGCCGACGCGGAAGGTGACCGGCGTGAACCAGACCGCCACAATCACAGCGAGCAACGCGGTGAACCCTCCTGTCAGCAACGAGCTATTCGCCGGATGGATCACAATGTCTGGCATTTGCTCGGCGGCCGGAAGATCGCGTTGTAACCATCGGATCCAGAGAAACAGTCCGAAGAAGATCGTCACTGGCGCGACAGCGGCTGCGTAGTACAGCACGCTCGAGAGCACGCCCCGCCGGAGCCGCACCGACTCATCATAAATACCGAGTGCCACATCATCCATGTAGATCTCTACTGGATCAGTTTCCGACATCGAAGTTCCTTCCCTGGAGCACCGCGCTCACCAGATCGGAGGGGAGAACCAGCCGCCGACACTCGGAGCGGACGTGCGTCTCCTCTCATCACATGACAGTGTCTACTCCGACAGGTGAGCGATCGTCAACCGAGATGAGAAGATCACGAAAGATGGAAGCGCTCTCTTAGAGCCCATGCAGGTTTTCTCCACAGTCTCTTGGCGTTTCCTTACTGAAACAGCAGATTTCTCAGTAGCGCAAAAGTGAGCCTGTGAACGGTGACTGCGCGCGCCAGCGCCAGGAGCCGCTCGCCATCGGCGCGCACCCGCAACGGCGCGCCGACCAGGACGCAACTATGGCGACTTCCGCGGCAAGCTCGTGACGCTACAGGACCCCGCTTGCCTTGGGAATCCGAACACTACGGACGCCGGAGGGGTTCTGCTCCTGCAGCGTCCGCCTCGACGGCGCTACTCCCCAGTGTTCACTCAGTAGGGCGTACGGGACTTGAACCCGTGACCGACGGATTATGAGTCCGCTGCTCTGACCAGCTGAGCTAACGCCCCGCGGCGACCGCGCGCACGGCCGTCAGAAGGCGGCGGGAGCGGACGCTGCGTCGGCGGCCGGATCAGCCACCGGCTCACCACGATACAGGCTCTCGAAGGTGCTGATCGTGCGGTTGATGTCGTGCGCCGCGACGATGCGGAGGGAGGCGCGCTTCATGGCCTCGACGGTCTCCGCGTCGGCCGTGAGGACCGTCGTCAGGCGATCGGCCAGGGCCTCGGCGCTGCCCGGCTCGAAGAGGAAGCCGTTCTCACCGTCGTGCACGAGGTGCGGCAGGGCCA
The DNA here is from genome assembly GCF_001634385.1 of Rathayibacter tanaceti. Taxonomy (GTDB): domain Bacteria; phylum Actinomycetota; class Actinomycetes; order Actinomycetales; family Microbacteriaceae; genus Rathayibacter; species Rathayibacter tanaceti. Next base: position 15,525 of record NZ_LIIN01000055.1, read on the forward strand.
TCGCGTCGGCGGCGACGACCGGGAGGGCCGAGGCCATCGCCTCCATGGTCGCGATGCTCTGCAGCTCGGCGATCGACGGCATGGCGAACACGGTGGCGCGGGTGTACGCCTCCTTCAGCTCGGCGTCGGAGACGTAGCCGGTGAAGCGGACTCGGTCGGCGATGCCGAGCGTGGCCGCGAGCTGCTGCAGGTTGCGCATCTGGTCGCCGCCGCCGACGATCTCGAGCTTCGCGTCGAGCGAGGAGTCAAGCAGGGCCACGGCGCGCAGCAGGACGTCGATGTGCTTCTCGCCCGTCACGCGGCCGACGAAGAGGATCGAGTTGCCGGTGCGCGGCGTGAAGTCAGGGGTGTAGTTGTCGGCGTCGATACCGCAGGAGATGGCGTGCACGCCCCGGAGGCCGGTGGCGGTCTCGAGGAACTGCGCGGCTTTGCGGGTCGGCGTGGTCACCGACTCCGCCCGGCCGAAGGTGCGCCGCGCGGCCCGCCACGCCATTTGCACGGCCTTGGCCTGCACCGCCTTGGGTAGCAGGGTGAACTCGAGCATGTTCTCGGGCATGAAGTGGTTCGTTCCGATGATGCGGATACCGCGCTTGGCGGCCTCGATGCCCAGGCCGCGACCGACGATGATGTGCGACTGGAAGTGCACGACGTCGGGTTTGACCTCGTCGAGGATGCGCGCGCTGTTCTGGCGGATCCGCCACGGCATCGCAAAGCGCAGCCAGTCGTGCGGAAACCAGCGCCAGCTGTAGAGCCGATGCACGATCATCCGCTGGCCCTCGTGGGTCTCGACCCGGGTGCCGCTCCAGCCGTCGGCCGAGGGAGCGACGACATGGACCTCGTGGCCGCGCTGAGCGAGGCCGGCAGCGAGACGCTCGGCGAACTTGGCGGCACCGTTCACGTTCGGTGCGAAGGTGTCGCAGCCGATCACGACCGTCAGCGGTCGGGCGTCGGGCGACTCCGGTCGAGACGCATCGCGGGATTCTGACACGGGGTGGGTCCTATCGGTGTCGTGCCGCTCGTGGAGAGGAAGGAGCGATCGGCGGAGGTCGGTCGGTTTCAGGGCTCTCGGCGGGTCCCATTGTAGGCAGAGGAGTCCTCACCACCCGGGAGCCCGCGCCGCGCGGCTCAGCGAGCCTGCGGGTGGTGCTTCGCGAGCAGGAAGACTCCGTAGATGGCGACGACTCCGGCGACGATGAAGAGCGGGATCGCCCAGGGCGCGGCGTACTCCGCCTCCCCGAGCACGACGATGCCGATCGCGACGGCGACCAGCGGATCGATCACGGTGAGGCCCGCGACGACGAGGTCCGGTGGCCCGGACGAGTACGCGTTCTGCACGAAATAGCCTCCGAGCGCGGTCGCGGCCAGGAGGGCCACGATGCAGACCACCGTCAACGGATCGAACTCGCCGTACTTGATGCGGTTGAGCACGACCTTCGCGAGGGTCGCGACGAAGCCGTAGACCACGCCCGCTCCGACGATGTAGAAGATCGCCTTCGCCCCGCGCCGGAAGACGCGGAACGCGATCACGAAGACGGTGAGCACGACCGCGAGGATCACCAGGATCGTGATGAGCTCCGGCGTCTGGATCGACTTGTCGACCGAGTTGAAGGCGGCGACGAGCACGAAGGTGCCCACCCCGCCGACACAGAGCACGATCGCCCGCACGGAGGCGCGGTTCAGGCGCACGCGGCTGACCCGCGCGTTGACGACCGCCGTGATGACCAGCGCGACCGCGCCCAGCGGCTGAACGACGATCAGCGGGGAGAAGCCCAGGCTGGTGAGCTGGAAAACGATCGCGAGAGCGAGCAGCAGCGTGCCGATCACCCACGAGGGCCGTGAGAGCAGCGCGAACAGCTGACCACCGCTCAGACCCGACGAGCCGGAGCGCTTGGAGAACCGCTCGACCTTGGCGACTCCGCGATGCTGGAACTGGGCACCGAGCGAGAGGAACACCGCGCCCACCAGGGCGATCGGGATGCCGATGAACTTCGCCGGGTCGTTGACGAGTTCGGCGAGATCGGCGGGCATGGGGTCGACCCTACCCAGATCCGATCGCCGAGTCCTCCGACGCACGGGTGAGCGGACAAGCCTGGCGGATGATCCCGCCGGGAGCCGCACGGGCCCCGCGATACCCTGAGCGCATGGCCGTCCTCCCCATCCGCATCGCCGGCGACCCCGTCCTGCACTCCCCCGCCGCTCCCGTCATCGCCTTCGACGACGCCCTCCGCACGCTCGTCGCCGACATGTTCGAGACGATGGACGCGGCGCCCGGAGTCGGCCTCGCCGGCCCTCAGGTCGGAGTGCCGCTGCGGCTCTTCGTGTACGACTACGCCGACGACGACGGCACGCCCCGTCGCGGAGTCGCGATCAATCCTGAGCTCTACGTCACGCCGACTCCGCTCGGCGAGGCCGACGAGGACACCGAGTCGGAGGGCTGTCTCTCGTTCCCGGGCGAGCGGTTTCCACTGCGCCGCTCAGAGCGGGCGATCCTCCGCGCGGTCGACCTTGATCAGGAGCCGTTCGAGATCGTCGCGGACGGCTGGTTCGCGCGCGTCTTCCAGCACGAGTTCGACCACCTCGACGGTGTGCTCTACACCGACCGCCTCGAGCACGAGTACCGCAAGCCCGTCGCGAAGATCACCCGCAAGCGCGGCTGGGGCGAGCCCGGCGTCTCCTGGCTGCCCGGCGTCGAGCACCTCGAGGACTGACTCAGGCCAGGTCGACCCCGTGCACGCCGTTGTGGTGGCGGACCGCGGGGAAGGAGGCGGTGACGCTGCGGCCGACCCCGGGCGTGCGCTTCTCAGTGACGTCGCCGCCGAAGAGCGCCGCCCGCTCGCGGAGCTCCGACAGCTCTGGGCTGTCGATGCGCTCGGTGAGCGAGCGCAGATCCGCCGCGAGATCGCTCGCGTCCTCCTCCGCCGCACCGTGACGCTCCCGGTCGTCGTCCACCTCGACGCGCAGGCCCGTCGGCGTCCAGCGCGAGCTGATCCGCACCTCGGTGCCGGCACCACCGGTGGCCAGAGCGGAGTCGAAGGCGTACTCGAGCACACGCTGCACGGCGACCTCGGCCCCGTCCTGCAGGACGAACGGCTCGCCGAAGGTCTCTTCGCTCACAGCGAGACCGCGCTCGCGAGCATCCTCGATCAGCGGGGCAGCGCCTCCGGACCGCGGCAGATCGCCGGGGTCGACAGCGGCGACCGTCGCGATGCGGCGCAACTGGGCGAGCGAGGCCTCGGCGGCGTGCACCGCACGCCGGGCCGAACGCGCGGCAGCGGCGGGATCCCGATCGATGGTGAGCCGGACGCTCTCAGCCTCCTCGACGACATGCGAGGCGCTGCGCACGGCGAGCTGCTCGAGCTCGCCGACGATGCGCAGCCGCGCCTCCTGCTCGCGAACGGCCAGTTCGAGGCGCACGACGCGCGCTGCCTCCTCCGCTCGGCCCGCGGCGGCTCGACGCGCGGCGCCGTCGGCACGGCGCCAGAGCACGACGGATCCGATCAGGGCGAGCAGGACGATGACGAGGACGACTTCGAGCACGACGGCCTCCGGAGCGGTGGGGTGGGATCGGCGCAGGTGACGCCGGAGTGAGATGGTACTCGCGACCGGGTCGTCGCGGCTGAGGTCATCGCGGAAGTGGCGGCCGTGGATCAGGCGTCGGCGCGGACCGAGCGCGTCACGGTGAATCGCCGATCGCGGGCCACGACCTTCGTCGGGCCGATCGCACGGCGCAGCTCGGCGGGATGCGCGAGATGCGAGTTGAAGACGGTCCAGAGCTCGCCACCGGGCCGCAGCACGCGGCCGGCCGCCCGGAGCATCCGGCGGGCCACGAGATCGGTGACGGCGCCGTCCGAGTGGAACGGCGGGTTGCAGAGGACGACGTCGACGGAGGCGGGGGCGAGGGTGGAGGCGTTGTCGTCGCGGAGCACTCGCACGGTCACTCCGGCGCCCGCGGCGGTCGCCCGCGCGGAGTCGACGGCGAGGCGAGAGGTGTCGGTCGCCGTGATCGCGAGATCGGGGCGGGCCCGGGCCAGAACAGTAGCGAGGATCCCGGTGCCGCAGCCGAGGTCGAGCGCGGTGCCGCCGGGGAGCGCCACCGGGTCGAGGGG
>NZ_LIIN01000056.1 GCF_001634385.1 Rathayibacter tanaceti
CGAGCACCTCGCGGCGGGCAACGCCGGTGTCGCCCGTCTGCCCGGCAAGCACGGCCAGGACCAGCGCCTCTCGACCCTGGTCGTGCTCGTCGACGATTCGCCGGGCGAGCTCGCGCGCCTGCTCGTCGAGATCGGCGAGGCGGGGGTCAACCTCGAGGACGTGCGCCTCGAGCACGCCGAGGGCCGACGAGTGGGGCTCGCCGAGATCTCGGTGGTGCCCGAGGCGGTCGCGCCGCTGACAGACGAATTGACCGCACGCGGCTGGAGGATCGCCGGATGAGCACCGAGCAGAACAGGCAGGAGGGCGGACTGAACCGGATGACGCCCGCCCGCCGAGCACAGCAGAGCATCCCCGAAGAGGGCGGCCCCGCCCCCGAGCGCGCCGACCGGCCGGAATCGGACGAATCGGCGGACTTCGGAGCGGCCACCGTGGTGGCCATCGACGGCCCCGCGGGCAGCGGCAAGTCGAGCGTCTCGCGCGAGGCCGCGCGCCGACTCGGCTTCGAGTTCCTCGACACCGGGGCCGCCTACCGGGCGCTCGCCTGGCACGGCCTCGACCGCGGGCTCGACTTCGGCGACGAGGACGAGATCGTCGACGCGCTCGACGGCTTCGACTACTCCATCGGCACCGACCCCGAGTCGTACTCGGTCTGGGTGGGGCCGACCGAGGTGACGGCCGCGATCCGCGAGCCCCGGGTCACCGAGCGGGTCTCGGCCGTGGCGAAGGTGCCCGAGGTGCGGCGGCGAATCACGCTGCTGTTCCGCCGGATCATCGGTGAGACCCGGCGCGAGGGCATCATCGTGGAGGGGCGCGACATCACGACCGTCGTCGCGCCGACCGCTCCGGTGCGGATCCTGCTGACGGCGAGCGAAGAGGCTAGGATGGCGAGGCGTTCGCGCGAGGTCACCACGGAATCCGCTGAGGCGACGGGTCAGGCGCTGCGGTCGAGGGATCGCGCCGACTCGCAGGTGGTCGACTTCATGAACGCCGCAGAAGGAGTCACTCTTCTCGACTCCACTCATCTCGACTTCGAGCAGACCGTCGACGCGGTCGTCGCCGAGGTCCGAACCTCGAGAGCAAGGGCCGGTCATGGCACAGGACACGCACGTCGGTGACGACGAGCTGAACTTCGGAGACGACGACCTCGTCGAGCGCCTCGGCGACCTCGACGAGCAGCTCGCCTCCTCACGCGCGCAGGCGCTGCGCAGTGGTCTTGAGGACTACGACCTCGACGAGGAGGACCTCGACCTCCTCGAGTTCGCCGGAGAGGACTCGGACGAGGTCCGCTACCTCCCGGCCCTCCCGGTCGTGGCGATCGTCGGCCGCCCCAACGTAGGCAAGTCGGCGCTGGTCAACCGCATCCTCGGGCGCCGCGAGGCCGTCGTCGAGGACACCCCGGGAGTGACCCGCGACCGCGTCTCGTACAGGGCGGAGTGGATCGACCGCTCCTTCACCATCGTCGACACCGGCGGCTGGGAGCCCGACGCCCGCGGCATCGACGCCTCCGTCGCCATGCAGGCCGAGATCGCGATCGACCTGGCCGACGCGGTGATCTTCGTCGTCGACGCGAACGTCGGCGCGACCGCGACCGACGAGCACGTCGTGAAGCTGCTCCGCAAGACGAAGAAGCCGGTGTTCCTCGCCGCCAACAAGGTGGACGACGCCAGGCAGGAGCCGAACGCCGCCTCGCTCTGGTCCCTCGGCCTCGGCGAGCCCCGCCCCGTCTCCGCCGTGCACGGCCGCGGCGTGGCAGACCTGCTCGACGCGGTCCTCGAGAAGCTGCCGCTCGAGTCCGCCGTCGCCAAGCGCGAGGTCGGCGGACCGCGGCGGGTCGCGATCCTCGGCCGACCGAACGTCGGCAAGTCCAGCCTGCTCAACAAGGCCGCAGGGGAGGAGCGGGTCGTCGTCAACGAGCTCGCCGGAACCACGCGCGACCCGGTCGACGAGCAGGTCGAGATCGCCGGGAAGGTGTGGCGCTTCGTCGACACCGCCGGCATCCGCCGCCGCGTGCACCTGCAGCAGGGAGCCGACTTCTACGCGTCGCTGCGCACCTCGACCGCGCTCGAGAAGGCGGAGGTCGCGGTCGTGGTCCTCGACGTCTCGCAGCCGATCTCGGAGCAGGACGTCCGCATCATCGACCTGGTGCTGGAGTCGGGCCGCGCGCTGGTCCTCGCCTTCAACAAGTGGGACCTGCTCGATGACGAGCGCCGCCGCTACCTCGAGCGCGAAATCGAGACCGACCTCGCGCACGTCGCCTGGGCGCCGCGCGTCAACATCTCGGCCCGCACGGGCCGCCATCTCGAGAAGCTCGTGCCGGCGCTCGAGCTCGCCCTCGAGTCGTGGGACACCCGCATCCCGACCGGCAAGTTCAACGCCTTCCTGGCCGAGCTCACCGCGGCGCACCCGCACCCGCTGCGTGGAGGCAAGCAGCCGCGTGTGCTCTTCGGCACCCAGGCGTCGTCGCGCCCCCCGACATTCGTGCTGTTCACGACCGGCTTCCTCGACCCGGGCTACCGCCGCTACATCGCTCGACGCTGCGTGAGGTCTACGGGTTCCAGGGGTCGCCGGTGAACGTCACCATGCGCGTGCGGGAGAAGCGGGCGCGCTGAGCTGGTCGGCGCGTGCGCCCGGGCCGCGGATCCTGCGGACCGGACGCTGTTCGGCGTGGCCCGGTAGGTCCGGGAGCGGACGGGCGCCCGCGCGCGATCCCCGGTGCGAGGAACGACGCGGCCGAGGAGTGGCGAGCCGGCGGCCGCAGCGGCGACATTGACGCGAACGCGCTTCGCCAGGAGCGGCGAGGCTTCGTGCGTCGAAGGTCGAGCGCGACCGGACGCTGCTCGTGACGGCTCGGACGGGTTTCTGCGCGTCCACGCAACGGAATTCTGCGGACGCCTCCCGGTCGGCCTGTCGCGACGCGTCACCGCGTCGACCGGAGTGGGCGCTGGTCAGTCGGCGTTGGCGAAGGGCCACCAGAGCGGCAGGAGCCGGCGGTAGGCGGCGAGGTAGCTGTCGGGTTCGCGGGGCTCCGGGAGTCGCAGCCACTGCTCCATGAGGCCGACGGAGCCCGCCGCGAGGAACGAGGCGGTGCCGTCCTCAAGGAAGCCCGCCGGCGCGTCGGTGGCGGGAACATCGAGCACTCCCGTTGCTAGGGTCGCGGCCACGGCCGTGCGGAAGTGAACGGCGAGCATGGCGCGCAGCCCGGAGTCGCCGCTCACCGCGTCGAAGGCCCGCAGATAGAGCTCGCGGTGCCGCTCGAGATGCCCGAGCACACGGGCGGTGCCCTCGCGGATGCTGGAGTCGGTCGCCGCTCCGCTGCGCAGCAGGGTGAGGTACTCGTCGCGGATCGTGTCGAGCTCGTCCCGCAGTGCCGCGCACAGCAACTCGGCGGCGGAGGACGCGTGAGCGTAGAAGGTCGAGCGGTTCACGCCCGCCAGACCGGTGATCTCGGAGACGGTGAGGGTGGAGACGTCGCGCGTGGTCGCGAGTTCGATGATGGCTCGGTGCAGGGCCACCTGCGATCGCTTCTGCCGCGCGTCCACTGCTGCTGCCTCCTGAGCCGCTCCCGGCGCCCCGACCCGTGTCGATGCGTACCGCGGGCGATTCTACGGGGCTCGCTCGTTTTCACTTCCGCCGCCAGGATCCGCTAAGGTAGTCGAGTTGCCCGGGCCTCGGCCTGGACTGCCACGGGCTGTGGCGCAGCTTGGTAGCGCACTTGACTGGGGGTCAAGGGGTCGCAGGTTCAAATCCTGTCAGCCCGACAGAAAAGCCTGATGAGGAGCGATTTTCATCAGGGTTTTGTTGTTTTCGGAGAGTCGTATTTTCTGGTCCCATTCTGGTCCCCGCACCCCACCAGCGAGAGCACGCTGTATTTGTGCGCGATCAAGGACATGCACTCGAACCGGATTGCGGGCTACTCGATCGACTCACGGATGAAGCGTCCCTCGCGGTCACCGCGGAGAACAATGCGATACTGCGCCGCATGGCCGGTACGATCGTTCATTCCGACCGCGGATCGCAGTTCCGCTCGAACACATTCGTCAAGGCCCCGCGTCGACACGAGCTGACCGGGTCAACGGGCCGCGTCAGGGCCCGCGCGGACAACGCCGCGATGGAGTCGTTCGTCGCTCTACCGCAGAGGAAAATCCTCGACCGCCAACCGTGGGCGACACGGCAAGACCTGCGCCTGGCGATCATCACCTGGACCGAGAGCGCCTACTACCGAAGACGCCGCCAACGCGGTCTCGGTCGCCTCCCCCGATCGAGTTCGAGACAACGAAAACCGCCGCACTCGCGGCAGAGAGAACGAGTCAACGAAGCCCTCAGCAGTCCCCACCGTGGATGAACTCTTGCTCGAATTCGGCCGGGCTGCGCAACTCGCGCGTCTCACCCTCGGGCGGTGATATCATCAGCCATGACGATCGAGAGCGACATCATCACATGGGGACTGGAGCGTCCTGGATGGCAACAGGACGTGCTAGTCGCTCTCGCCAATGGCGAGCCGTACGGTCCGGAGCAGGTCGAGGTCCTCGTTGACGAGATCTTGGCTGGCTCTAACAGTGCGCCGAGCCAAGAGTCCAAGCGTATTCAGATGAAGTCAGCCGTAGTCGAGCAAGTTGGCCTCGTGGCGGTCGCTGATCTTCGCGGAGTGAACGCCCTCGTGGACGGACAGCGTCTCAACGTCGCCACAGCAGGCATCACAGTTATCTATGGCAATAACGGCAGCGGCAAATCGGGGTACGCACGCCTCATCAAAGCAATGGTCAATGCCCGACACAGCTCCGACATCCTTCCCAACGTGTTCAAGGACTCGTTAGAGGAGCCCTCCTGCGTTCTGCACTACCGTGTCGGAGGCAACAACCAGACGCTCGCATTTCCTTCAGTTCCACCACCGGAACTGCTGAAGATGAGCTTCTACGACGAGCACTGCGGAGACGAGTACCTGACTAAAGAATCGACAATCTCATACCGCCCGTCGGCTCTGACCCTCCTCGACGGTCTAATCCGAGTTTGCGATGAGGTTCGACGCGAGTTCGCCCTGCGGATTAAGGCAAACGAAACCAAGGCCCTCGCCCTAGATCTGCCTCCCGCAACGACAGCGGGAGCTTTTTTAGCGACTCTTTCCGCAACGACCACTCAGACGCAGGTCGAGGCCGCTACCGCCCTGGATGAGGGGACTAACGAGCGGTTGGCCGAAGTACTCCAAGAGGAGGCGAGGCTAGCGGCGACCGACCCACAGAAGGAAAAATCGCGACTCACGACGCTCGCGAACCAGGTGACGACGTTGGGTAATGATCTGGCTCGTCTGCTCGATATTCTGGGAGCGGAGACGACATCAGGGCGGGCGGAGCTCCGGTCCGCAGCGGACACAGCACGAGCGGCAGCATCGGTTGCGGCAGCGTCCTCCTTCGATGACGAGCCGCTGACGGGCGTGGGTTCTGAGACTTGGCGCTTGCTGTGGAGCGCAGCACGAAACTACTCCGTCGCCGAGGCGTATCACGATCATCAGTTCCCGGTCACGGGCAAGGATGCCGTCTGCGTCCTCTGCCAGCAGCCGCTCGACGACGATGCCAAGACCCGCCTCCACCGGTTCGACCAGTACATGACCGACACCACTGAACGTGATGCGGTCACCGCCGAGCAGAACTTCGCCGCGACCCTCGGCGAACTGCGAGCACTGGAGTTCGCGACCCCAGCGCGGACCGCCGCGCTCACAGCCTTGGACGCGCACGATGCGCAGCTCGGGGCCGCATCGGCTGCACTGGTCAACAAACTTGAGGAACAGCGCAATGCTGTCGTGGAGCACCTGACCAGCGAGGACGCCTCCTTAGCAGCACTATCGAAAGTCGAGATCCCCGGCATGCTCATCGCTCTCGCTACGCGGCTCGGAGATCGAGCCGCGGCAACGGATGTGGCCCAGTTTCAAGCCGCGGTGACGGACCTGAGCAACGAGAAGGCAGAGTTGCAGGGGCGCGTTCGCCTGTCAGAGTCGGTGGACAAGGTCACAGTTGAGGTCCAGCGTCTACGCCAGTTGAAGGCTCTGAAGGCCGCGCGAAGCGGCGCAGATACGAACAACATCACGCAGAAGGCCTCTGCTCTCACTCGTGAGTACGCCACTGATCGCATCCTTGACCGTTTCACTCGCGAGACCGAACGTCTGCGGCTTCAGAAAGTGACATTGCAGGATCTCGGGGGCCGCAAAGGTCAGCTCAACCAGAAGCCAGGCCTGCTCGGTGCCGCTAAGAGCGTGGCTGCGCGGAGCGTACTGAGCGAGGGTGAGCAGACTGCCCTTGGTCTTGCTGGGTTCTTCACAGAAGCAATCTTTGATCAGTCGAAGTCAGCGCTCGTGTTCGACGACCCGGTCACATCGCTAGACCATGTTCGACGCGACAAAGTCGCCGAGCGGTTAGCCCAACTTGCCCAGGACCGGCAGGTGGTGGTCTTCACGCACGATGTCGCCTTCACAGGCGACCTTGCTGCCGCGGCAGAACGTGAAGGCGTTGCTCTCGCGGAACGTGCAATTGAACGCCGCGGCATGGAGCCTGGCATCTGCATCGAGAGCTTCCCGTGGAAAGCAAAGGACTTCGGTTCGCGCGTCAACCACCTCACGAGCGAACTCGCGAAACTCAAGAAGGAGCGCTCCAGCCTCGTTCAGGACGAATGGGAGGAGCGAGTTGCCAGATGGGCCGGGTACCTGTCTGAGACCTGGGAGCGCAGCGTCACCACCGAGATCATGAACCAACTGTTCGACCGTGGCAGTTCACAGGTGCGAATGATGAAGTTCCGGCTGCTCGCAGACATCACAGACGTCGATAACCAGGACGTTCAGGACGGCTACGGCTCGACATCGCTATGGGGACGGCGTCACGACAAAGCTGCTGAGACCAACTACGTCGCACCCGAACTCGCAGACCTCGAACGAGAATTGACACGCCTGACCGAGTGGCAGAAGCGCATTAGGAAGTACCTCCAGAAGTGACCCGGGAAGATTCTCGGTAGGTCCCGAGCACTGAACTGAGCGAGGAGTTGTGGCATGTCATCGACCGAGTACCCGTTCCCGGTTGCGGTTTCCCAACTGGGCGACCGAGGTTCACGCGAGTCTCAGACGCGCGCGCCGTCGAATGGCTTCTGGAGCAACATCGCGGTTCCATCGTTGTCGTAACGCCTCAAAAGCGGTTCGACGGCGAGGTTCTCAGACGTTTGGTCGCCCGTCCAGGCACGACACAGCTCGCCTGGCGTGCGTTCTTCGCCGGGGCGATTGCTAAGCATCGCGTGATCTATGCCCGGCCGGACCGGCAGCGTCTCAACGACCTCTTAGGCGTCAAAGCTGATGCACTTTTCGTAGTCGAATGGGCTGGTCCGTCGACGTTGATCGCGTAGGCGGGCCCGTCCGAGGTCACCGGGCCGTCGAAGTAAGGGAGGACTTCGGGAGCGCGGAGGGTCATGGTCTGGACGAAAGCCTCTACTGCCGACCGCAGCCCGCGGCGGGAGACTTCGGCCCGCGGCTGCGCCGCCTTCGCGGTGCCTGCCCGTCAGGTGCACCGGCAGCCTCGGCGGAGGAAGACGGCCAGAACCCGGTCTCGCGACCGTTAGGTTCTCCGTCGAACGGCGCGGCCCGAGGTCAGCGCGAGGTGGACCCGCGGCAGCTGCCTCCGCCGCCCCGCCGCACCGAGCGTCGCCGCAGAGCCGCTGAGTTCTCGGCACCGCCGCAACGAGAGCAGCCCTCGCCGAGAGGTGAGCTGGCGACCGGCAGCACAGGTGCTCAGCCGCCGGATCGCACGTGGGCGCCGTCGACGCGGAGCGATCTCAGAGACGGGACAGCACGCAGGCGGTGAGGATCAGACCGTTCGCTGCGGTCCAGGTTCCGGAGAAGTGCTGACAGTCATCAGGAGCCTCTGCGAGGACGCGCGCGGAGAACCGGCGGCGGTGTGGATCGGGCGTCACGGAGACGTCGTCGAAGTCGAGCCAGCGTTGCGTCAGGGGATACCACGCCTTGTAGACCGACTCCTTGGCGCTGAACAGCAGCCGGTCCCCGTTGACGGGCCAGACCGATTCGGCTGCCCGGAAGGGGCCGATCTCGTCGGGTCGGGCGATCACGGGCAGCACGTCGGCGGGCAGCGGCTCATCCGGCTCCGCATCGATACCGATGGTCGCGAGGCGCGAACGGTCGGCGACCACCGCCCCGCGGTAGCCCCTGCAGTGGGTCATGCTGCCCACGACGCCGTCGGGCCACACCGGAGCGCCGCCAGGACCGGGCAGCAGCGCCGCCGGCGGGCGGTCCAGTTCGATCAGGGCGCGCCGCGCACACCGCCTGACGGCGGCGAACTCGTCGCGGCGCTTCGGTGCGGCATTCGCGACGACCGCCTCTTCTTCGGGGAGGAGCGTGCCTCCGTGTGCCTCACCGAACTCCTCGGCCGCGTGCACGCCGACGGGCAGGATCGCCTCGATCATCGTCCGCACGGAGTCGGCTCAGGGCGTCGTCGTAGGCGTCTGCTCGCGGAGGCTGCGGGGCCGCAGATCGGTCCAGTTCGTCTCGACGAAGGCCAGGCAGTGGGCGCGGTCCACACCGTCGGGACCCCCGAAGGCGACGCTCCAGCCATCCGGTACGGGCGCGAAGACCGGCCAGAGCGAGTGCTGCTCCTCGGCGTTGACCAGCACGAGGAAGCGGCCGGTCTCGTCGTCGAACGGGTTACGCGACATGGGTGTCTCCTGTCTCTTTTTGTTCTTCTCGGGGGGTTTCGTGGCGTGTGCCGGCGCGCCGTCGTCCGACGGGGACGACGAGAGGATGCCCCGAGACCGGGTCGGGGACCACGCGAGCCGTCAGGCCGAAGACGGTGTCGAGCAGGGACTCGGTGATCACCCGGTGGGGCGGTCCCTGCGCGGCGATGCGGCCGTCGTGCACGACGACGAGCTCGTCCGCGTAGCGGATGGCGAGGTTCAGGTCGTGGATGACCATGACGACCGTGCGGCCGAGGTCGACGCAGAGGTGGTCGACGAGATCGAGCACCTCGATCGAGTGCGCGATGTCGAGATACGTGGTCGGCTCGTCGAGGAGCAGGAGGCCGGTGTCCTGGGCCAGGCTCAGGGCGATCCAGGCGCGCTGCCGCTGTCCGCCCGAGAGCGTCTGGACGTCGCGATCGGCCAGGTCGGCGAGGCCGGTGAGCTCGAGCGCGGCGTCGACCTCGGCGGCGTCCTGGGTGCTCCACTGACGGAACAGCGTCTGGTGCGGGTGGCGGCCGCGGGCGACGAGCTCGCGCACCGTCATGCCCTCGGGCGCGGTCGGCGCCTGCGGGAGGAAAGCCATCGTCCTCGCGAGATCGCGCGTGCGCATCGTCGAGAGCGGGCGGCCGTCCACGGCGACCGAGCCCTCGTCGGGGGAGAGCAGCCGGCAGAGTGTGCGCAACAGCGTCGACTTGCCGCTGCCGTTCGGCCCGATGATCGCGGTGACCGTGCCCGCGCGGAACGTCAGATCGACGCCGCTCAGGATCTCGCGGCCGCCGTAGCCGACCCGCAGGCCGGATGCCGTCAAGGTGTGCGTATCCCGTTCGGTCATGCCCTGCTCCTCAGTCGTCGCAGCATCAGGGAGATCAGGATCGGGCCGCCGACGATCGCGGTGAGAAGTCCCACCGAGACGCGGCCCGAGAACAGGGTGCGCGCCACCAGATCGGCCGCGAGCACGAGGATCGCCCCGCACACGGCAGTGCACCCCAGCGGGACGCGGGACTCGCGCGTCAGGAAGCGCGCGATCTGCGGTGCCGACAGGGCGATGAAACCGAGGGGTCCGGCCGCGCCGACCGCGGCGGAGGCCGCGAGCACCGAGCCGGCCAGCAGCACCCCGCGGGTGCGGCCGACGGCGACACCCACGCCGTGGGCGATGTCGTCGCCGAGGTGCATGGCTGCCGTCGATCGCGAGGTCGCCACGGCGATGATCGCGGCCACGACGAGGACGACGGCCAGGGGAGCGATGCGCGGGGCGTCCGACGACAGGTCGCCCGTGAGCCACACCTGCACCTGCAGGACGTCGTAGGTACCGCCCACGACGAGGAGTCCGTGCAGCAGCCCGAGCAGGGCGGCGTTGACGCCGACGCCGACGAGAACGAGCCGCATCCCGCCGGCGGCTCCCCGAGAGGCCCAGAACACCGCGGCCGCCGCGATTGACCCGCCGATCAACGCCGCCAGCGGGAGTGAGACGGTGAGGGGCGCGTCGAACACGCGCCAGCCCAGGATGAAGACACCCGCGGCGCCGACGCTGGCACCGGTCGTGATGCCGAGCACGTCGGGGCTTGCGAGCGGATTGCGGGCGATCGACTGCAGGAAAGCGCCGGCGAGGGCCAGCGCGGCGCCCGCGAGCGTGCCGATCGCCGCGCGGGGGAGGCGTAGCCCGAGCACCTGGTAGCGGACGGCCTGCCCGCTCCCGCCGCTGAGGGCGTCGACGACGGTGGCGGGCGCCACCCACGTGCTCCCCGCGCTGATCGAGAGGCAGAACAGCACCAGGGCGACCACGAGCAGCACAGCGAACGCCACCAGCGGCCGGATCCGGATCCGCACCGACAGCGGCCCCAGCCGCACGACGCCCATGCCCGCGCTCATCGCGTGCCCGCCGTCCGACGGGCCAGCGCGATGAACAGCGGAGCGCCGACGAGGAGGAAGACGATGCCGGCGGGGACCTCGGCGGGGCGGGCGACGCTGCGCCCGACGACATCGGCGACGAGCAGCGCGACGGCGCCGATCAGGGCCGAAGCCGGGAGGAGCACGCGGTGGTCGGTGCCGACCAGGAGGCGCGCTGTGTGCGGCGCGATGAGCCCGAGGAACGCGAGCGGACCGCAGGCGGCCGTCGCGGCCCCCGCCAGCAGCCCCACGGCGAGCAGCCCTCCGATGCGGGAACGGCGCACATCGGTGCCGAGCGACATGGCCATCTCGGTGCCCAGGCTCAGGGTA
Organism: Rathayibacter tanaceti; assembly: GCF_001634385.1. GTDB lineage: Bacteria > Actinomycetota > Actinomycetes > Actinomycetales > Microbacteriaceae > Rathayibacter > Rathayibacter tanaceti. The sequence continues at coordinate 10,937 of NZ_LIIN01000056.1, forward strand.
TTGAGCGAGGGTGCGCAGACCATCGCGATCACGAGGCCGACACCGATCGCCGCGAGCGGCACGGCGTAGGTCGAGAGGGGGCCGTCGGACAGCCCGCCGATCATCCAGCGCCGGAACGACTGTTGCACCGTCTGGTCGAGCAGGAGCAGCATCGCCGTGGCGCTGCCGAGCACCGACGAGACCGCGGCTCCGATCAGCGGCAACGCGATGAGCGAGTCGCCCCTCGTCTCGGCCAGCACGATGACGAGCGTCGTCACGATGAGCGCGCCCAGCAGCGCGAACACTGTGTACTCGGCGGGGCTGGTGAGGCCTCCCAGCGCGATCGCGAGCACCGTCGCCAGCGTCGCGCCGCGCGTGACGCCCATCAGGTCGGGGTCGGCGAGCGGGTTGCGGGTCTGCGCCTGCACGATCGCGCCCGCTGCGCCGAGCGCCAGGCCCGCGGCGATCGCGACGATCGCTCGGGGGGCTCGCTCGCGGACGACGATGTCGTTGTAGGTGGTGGAGGATCCCAGGAAGGCGTGCGCGACCTCGGGGAGCGTCACGGTGCGCGACCCGATCGCGATGGCGATCATCGCGACGCCGACGACGACCGCGACCAGCACGGCGACGATGCCCGTCGTCCGGCGCGGGCGGACGACGAGCGCATCGACGTCGACTCGCGCGCGGCGGAGCGCCGCCACCGACCGCACACCGAGGCCGGGCGCGCGAACGAGCCCGAGCGCCGCCATGCCGATGCTCTGGCCGCGCCGGCCACGCGAGACGTTCACGCCGATCAGCGCGGCGACGAGCAGGAGGCCGGCCACGGCGACCACGATCCGGTCGCTCTGCCACGGCCCGCGCTCATCCGGGATCGCGAGGATCAGGCGAGGGCCATGGCCGCCGGCACCGCGGGCAGCAGCACGTCGATGGTGCGTGCGGCCGCCCGCTGCGCCCTTCGCGGCGGATCGGGAACGCGATCCGGCTGACCCGGCGCCGCGGGCACCAGATCGGTCAGGGTCATCGCGCTCCTCGATTCCGTCACAGGGAAGGCCGCCTCTTACGTGCCGCTCGCGGGCAGAGCCGTGACGGCGGTGGTCAGCAGTGCGATCTGCTGGGCGTAGCTGGCGTAGTTGAACGTCGCGTCGGTGGTCCAGTCGACGACATGCCCCTGGCCGACCGCCTCGAGCGTAGCGACCGTCGGGTGGTCACGCTCCACCTGGGCCAGCGGTGTCGTCCAGGACCGGGTGTCGTAGAGCAGCAGGTCGGAGGCGTAGTCGCCGGCGTTCTCCCAGCTCACGGGGCTGAACGACCCCGAGGTGGCGTCACGCGCGACCGACGACTGGCGGACGTCGAGGCCCCAGCCCGCGTAGTCGATCAGCTCGGCGAACTCGTCGGGGATCGCGACATAGAACTGGGTCGAGGGAGCCACGGCATAGGCGGTGGTCCCCGGACGCGCCGCGAGAGCCGCCTTCAGCTGCTCGACTGCCTCGTCGTAGGCGGTCTTCTCGGTCGCGATCGTGCCCGAGTCGACGTCGGCGCCGAGCGTCGACGCGAGGGCACGCCAGTCGTCGAGCGAGGCCGACGCGCTCTTCTGGGCCGACACGGTGACCATCGGCGCGACCTGCTCGATCTGCTTCGACACCTCCGCGTCCTGAGCGCCGAGCCCGCCGAGGTAGTCGCCCGCGTACCATCCCGTGATCACGAGGTCGGGCTCGAGTGAGGCCAGCTTGTCGACATCGACGTCGCCGTACGACACACCGAGCGTCTCGATGCCCGAGAGATCGAGGCCCTTCAGCACTCCGCTCGTGTCGGGCGTGCTCGAGCCCCAGATTCCGACCGGGCGGATGCCGTACGGGATCAGCGCTGCGGCCGCCTGCTCGCTCATGACGATCGTGTCCGGAACCGCATCGAGGGCGACTGTCTCGCCGCGCGCGTCGGTGTACTGGAACCCGCCGGACGTCGAGGTGGAGTCGGCCTGACCGCTGTCGGCGCCGGATGCGCACGCCGTCTGCACGAGCAGGAGCGCCCCCAGCGCGAGAGCCGCGAGGGCTCGTGTCGTGGTCTTCCGTCTGGTCTTCATATCGTTACTGCCTTTGCTCTGGGTGTGTCGGATGGAGGGTCTGTCTCCGGCGCATCGGCCGGGCGTCGCGGGGACTGCTCAGCGCAGCGGTTCGTCGCCGGGCGCGCGGCGCTCCAGGCCTGCCATTGGCGCGCATAGGGTCCGCCTCGGACGAGCAGATCCTCGTGGGAGCCGAACTCGATGATGCGCCCCGCCTCCAAGACCGCGACGGCGTCGGCGGTCGCGGCCTGGGTGAGCCGGTGGGCGACGATGAGCGTCGTCCGTCCCGCGGTCGCCGCGAGGGCGGACCGCTCAAGGGCGACCGCGCCAGAGCTCCCCGCCTCCGCGGTCGCCTCGTCGAGGATGGCGACGTCGGCGTCTTTCAGCACGAGCCGAGCCAGGGCGATCTGCTGCTTCTGCGCGGCGTTCAGGCGGTGACCGTGGGCGCCGACCTCGGTGTGGACCCCCGCGGGGAGTGCGCGCACCCACCCGTCTGCGCCGACCGTCTCGAGCGCCCGCCAGATCGTCGGTTCATCGGCATCCTGGTCGGCGAGTCGAAGATCGTCGATCAGGGGTCCCGCCACGACGTGGACGTCTTGGCTGATGACGGCGACCCGGGAACGCCGGGCCTCGGTACCGATGTCCGACAGCGGCGTCCCGCCCAGCCGGACGGTTCCCGAGTCTGGCTCCAGCAGTCCCGCCGCGATCAAGGCGGCCGTGGTCTTACCGGCGCCGGAGGCGCCCACGAGGGCGAGTCGTCGACCGTCCGGCACGGTGAACGAGACGCCGCGGAGTACGTCGCCGCCCGGGCCGTAGGCGAAGGACACGTCGTCGACCGTCAGCGCGCGCCCCGCGGGGGACGTCCTCGCGCGGGTCCGCACCCGCGGCATCTCGACGACGCCGACGAGCCGGTTCATGGCCGCGCCGGCGGACTGCAGTTCGTCGAAGAGGAACAGCACCGTTCCGAGCGGAGTGAACAGGCGATGGAAGAGCAGGATCGCCGTTGTCACCGCGCCGATCGTGACATCGCCGTTCGTGTAGCGCACGAACCCGGTGACGAACAGCACGGCCATGCCGCAGAACTCCGCCAGATTCGCGCGTCCGACGAATCCCAGCAGCAGGCGGAACACCGAGACCGACAGTTCTCTCATGCGATCCGAGGCGGTGCGGATCTCGCCGACCCGCGCCGCCTCCATTCCGTACGCGTGCACCGTGTCGCGGCCGTACAGGCTCGACACGAGCGCCTCGGTGCGTTCACCGGCGGCGACGCGCTCCCGTGCGTAGACGTGGGCGCTGCGCGGCAGGTACCAGAGCAGAGCCGCCGCATAGAGGGGGAGTGTCAACAGCCCGGCGACGCCGAGAACGGGGTCGACGCCGAACAGCGAGCCCAGCGACACGGCCACGAGCAGGCCCGCGGAGAGAACGGCGGGGACCACCTCTCCGCTCGCGCGGGTGATGCGGGTGATGTCGTCGCCGACCCGCGACAGCACATCGCCGCGTCCGCTGCGCTCGGCCACCCGCGACGGAAGTTCCAGCACACCGTGGACGACGTCTTCGCGCAGGATCGCGACGACAGTCTCCCCGAGTCGGACGACGACGTAGGTGCTGACGCCCGAAAGGGCCCCGGCGGCGACGGCGGCGGCCACGAGCAGGACGGCCAGCACGGCGATGTCCGATGCCGGTCGACCGGAGACCGTGGCGTCGACGAGCCAGCCCATGGCGTAGACCGGGACCAGGGTGACCGCGGCAGCGAGCGCACCCGTTCCGACGGCGGCGGTCAGGAGGACCGGGTGTCGCCGCGTCGTTCGGCCAAGCCAGTGCAGCGAGTCGCGGTAGCGTGCCACCGGCAGCGCGACGTGGTCCGGCGGTGTCATCTCGCCACCGCCTCGGCATAGAACGGGTCGTCTTCGAGCAGGCGCCGGTGCGTTCCTTCAGCGGCGAGGCGGCCGTGCCGGAGGACGGCGACGCGGTCGGCTACGGCGAGCAGCACCGGCGAGCCGGTGATGACGACCGTCGTCGACTGCGCGCCGTCCGCCGAGCCGCGGAGTGCGCGGAGCCCAGCGGCGATGCGCTGCTCGGTCACCGAGTCGACCGCGGTCGTCGGCTCGTGCAGGACCAGCACGGGAGCGTCGGCGTAGAGGGCGCGCGCGAGGGCGAGACGTTGGCGCTGGCCTCCCGAGAGGTTGTGACCGCGATCGACGAGGAGGTGGTCGAGCCCGGCGTCGAACAGGCCGACGACCTGATCGGCGCCGGAGGCGCGGAGCGCGTGCGTCAGGCGGGCGGGATCGACGGTGTCGGTCGCGACGGTCAGGTTGCTGCGGATGCTGCCGCTGAACAAATGGGCCTCGTGGGGCTCGGCGATGAGGTGCCCGCGGAGCGCGTCGATCGGGTCGTTACGCAGATCGGCGCCGCACACCTCGACGCGGCCGCGGTAGGCCTCGGGGGAGACGCGCCCGCCGAGAAGGGATGCCAGGGCGTCGCCGTCGGCGGGGTCGTGCGCGAACACCGCGGTGATCTCGGCCGGTCGCGCCTCGAAGTCGAGCCCGACGAGCGGGCCGTGGTGCACGTCGCGCAGCCGCAGCCCGGGTTCACCGCTGGTCGCCGCCTGCGCCGTCGACGGGAGGAGGGGTTCGGCGGCGAGGGCAGTGGCCACCCGCTCGGCCGATCCCCGCGCCTTCGCGGCGGTGGCCGGCAGCCCGGACAGGGTGGTGAGGGGCTCGATGAGGAACTGCGCGAGTCCCACGACGGTGACCAGCTCGCCCGTCGTGATGCGCCCGGTCAGTGCGTACCAGCCGGCGGCCGAGGCGATCGTGGCCGCGGCCACACCGCTCAGGGCCGCCGTGACGCCCCGCTGCACCGCGATCGATCGGTTCGTCGACATCGCCGTTGACAGCGCCTCCCGGCTCGCGAGGCGATACCGGCGCGCAGCGGCGTCCTCGGCGCCGATACCCGTGATCGACCGCGCACCCGAGATCAGGTCGCCGGCGAGCGCGGTCGCTGCGGCCACGGAGGACTGCTGCAGCACCGCCCTCCGGGTGATGCGCGGCGCCGCCGCGTGCGCCAGGGCGAAGAAGACCGGCATTGCGACGAGGGCGGCGACGCCCAGCGTGACGTCGACGACGAGCAGCGCGATCGCGGTCGCGACGACCGCGGCGGCGGCGGCGACCATGCGCGGGAGCAGATCGAGGAACCACGCCGCCTGATCGGCGTCGCTGCCCGACACCGTGACCAGCTCGCCCGGCGTCAGCTCCGTGCGCATGCCGTGCGGCGACAGCGCCTTCTCGGCGACGTCGAGGCGGAGCAGGTGGGCCTCGTTCTGCAGCGCCACGTTGAGGCGCCGCATGCCGAGGCGGTACGAGGCGGTGAGGACGAGGAAGACCCCCGCCAGGGCAGCGACCGCGGCGACGATGCCCGGGACGTGCCCCGGGGCGACTCCCGTGTCGATGAGCACACCGATCACGACGGCCACCGAGGTCTCCGCCAGCTGGTGGACGCACAGCAGCACCGTGCCGATCAGGAGCGCCCTCCTGTTGCGAGCGATCGTTCGGCGTATGACGTCTTTCCCCGCGCGGATCGTCGGCGCGGTCACGGCTCCCTGCTCAGGTAGCCGCCACCGGTTGGGAAGTACTCGGACGCCGGGTGCTCGACGCCGTCGGGCGTGCGCACCCGGTCGATGACCAGCGCGCGCCGGCCGCCGCGGTGCGCGTCTCCGCCGGCGACGACGGCCATGCCGTCGCCCTCCCTGATGAAGATGCGGCCCGGGGTGCCGCCGTAGCGGAACGTCGAGACGTGTGCCTCGATCACCTCGACGCGTTCGCCGCGGCAGTAGGTGTGCGCGCTCGGGTAGGGGTCGGACATGGCGCGGACGAGCCGGTCGAGGTCTTCGGCGGGCCATGACCAGTCGATGAGACTGTCGAACTCGGTCCGCCGGTGGAAGAACGTCCGCCGCTCGAGGTCCTGAGGGCGCCAGACGACCGTGCCCGCCTCGATCTGCGCGAGGGCGTCGAGCAGGACGTCGGGGATGAGGTCGATCGTCGCGCGTACCAGCTCGGTGCCGGTGGATCGCGGACCGATCGGAACGGCGCGCTGTGCGGCGATGTCTCCCGTGTCGAGACCGCCGTCCATGCGGTGGGCCGTGATGCCGACCTGATCCGCTCCGCTGATCAGGGCCCAGGGCACCGGCGAGAAGCCGGTGAACTCGGGCAGGAGCGAGTCGTGCAGGTTGAGGGTGCCGTGCGGGGGCAGGTCGAACACTTCCGGCGGAAGCCAGGTGCGCCAGTTGTTGGCGACGATGATGTCGGGATGCCAGCCAGTCAGCCGGGCGACCAGGGCGTCGTCGGGGCGGCGGGCGATGTGGACGGGGATGCCGTGCTCGTGGGCCAGCTGCTCGACCGAGTCGTCCCAGATTTTCTCGTAGGCCTGCTCGCTGGTGGGGTGGGTGACGACGCCGACGACGCTGTGCCCGGATCCCAGGAGTGCCTGCAGCGTGCGGTGGCCCCAGCTCTGGTACCCGAACATCGCGACCCGCATGTGATCTCCCTCTCGCTCCCTCCGAGCCGGTCCGCCGTAGCGGGTTCCTCTCGGTGGATAGTTGGTTAGCCTTACCTAAGGTATGGAAGGCTAACCTAAATTAGCATAACGCCCACACGCCCTCGTGACGGGCGGCGACGAACAGGAGTGACGGATGACGGACGCCCGAGTGACGGCGCAGGAACCACTGGACGGCAGCACCCGCGACGAGGTGATCGACATCGTCGGCGTCGGGTTCGGCCCGTCGAACCTCGGCCTCGCGATCGCGCTGCGAGAACGCAATGCCACCCCGGGGAACACGCCGATCACCTCGGCCTTCGTCGAGTCGAAGCCCGCCTTCGCGTGGCACCCCGACATGCTGCTGCCGGGCGCGACGATGCAGGTCTCGTTCCTGAAAGACCTGGTCACGCAACGGAACACGGCCAGCGAGTACAGCTTCCTCACGTTCCTGCACGACAGTCACCGGCTGCACCACTTCATCAACCGGCAGACGTTCTTCCCGACCCGGATCGAGTTCCACCAGTACCTCGTGTGGGCGGCCGACCGCGTCGCCGCGGACGTGCGCTACGGCACTCGCGCAACGACGATCCTCGACCGCTCCGATCACTTCGAGGTGGTGCTCGAGGGTGCCCGCGGCGGTTCGCTGCGTGCCCGCAACGTCGTCTTGGCCGGCGGGCTGTCGGCGCGTCTCCCCGAGGGAGTGCAGGCCAGCGCCCGGCAGTTCCACAACCACTCCCTGCTGAGCAGGCTCGCCGGGCTGCCCGCGCCCACCCACGACGCGTTCGTGGTTCTCGGCGCGGGGCAGAGCGCCGCCGAGGTGGCGCACTACCTCCACGAGCAGTACCCCGCCGCCCGCGTGCACGCCGTCCTCGGCAAGTACGGCTACACGCCCGCCGACGACAGCCCGTACGCGAACCGCATCTTCGATGCCGACGCCGTCGACGCCTACCACGCCGGTAGTGCGCAGATGAAGGCACGTCTGCTCTCGTACCACCGCGGCACGAACTACTCGGCGGTCGACCTCGACCTCATCGAGCGCCTCTACGAGATCGAGTACGCCGAACGCGTCGCGGGCGCCCGACGCCTGTTCGTCCACGGCGCCAGTGCGCTCGCCGAGACCGAGGAGAACCCCGACGGAGTGTCGGTGCGCATCGAGAACGGCCTGACCGGCGCGGTCGAGCGGATCGACGCGGATGCCGTCGTCTACGCGACCGGCTTCACCTCGATGCCGCTCGGCGAGATCCTCGGCGACCTCTACGCGCCAGAGGCCCCGGAGCACGGCACGCGCGTGTCTCGCGACTACCGCCTGCACACGACGCGCCCGACTCCGGGGGGCGTGTACCTGCAAGGCGGCACCGAGGACACGCACGGCCTCACCTCGTCGCTGCTGTCGAACATCGCCGTGCGCTCGGCCGAGATCGCCGAGTCGATCGCCGCCGGACTGCGCGCCCGCGAGCTCGAACTCGTGCGGAGCGCGTGACCGGTGACCGCACACGGACAGCTGCCCCTCGCCCCGCCCCGCCCCACCGGCACGACCGCCCTCTCGCCGGCGCAACGCGCCGTCTGGGTCGCATCCGAGGTCGATCCCGACGCGGCGACGGACTTCCACCTCGGGTGGACCACCCACTTCACGTCGGCGCACGACCCCGCCCGGGTCGCCGACGCGGTCGCGCGGGTCCTCCGCGCCGAACCGCGGCTGTCGCAGACGGTCGTCGTCGACGGCGGCGAGCCGCAGTGGGCGACGTGCCCCGCGCCGGACGCGCCCGCGGTGATCGACCTCCCGCGGTGAGAGCCGCCCAGACGCCGCGG